>DATAES010000049.1:0-24982 GCA_036257895.1 Acidimicrobiales bacterium | reverse complement strand
GCCGGCGTCGTGGATCACCTCGGCGAGCACGTACGCATCGAGCGGCGCGATCTCGCTCGGCTTCAGGACGACTGTGCAGCCCGCGGCCATCGCATAGGCGACCTTGGCCGCGATCTGGTGCAGCGGGTAGTTCCACGGCGTTATGCAGCCGACGACACCGACCGGCTCGCGCACGACGAGGCTGCTCCCGAGCTGCTGCTCGTACTGGAAGTTCTCGGCCTGCACCGCGGCTTGGGAAAACGAGTTGATCGGAAGCCCGGCCTGAACGATGAGGCTGAGCCACTTCGGCATGCCGGCTTCCCGCGTGACGATCGTCGCGATCTCGTCCATGCGAGCTCCGAGGCCTTCGGCGATGCGGGTGGAGTACTTCGCCCGCTCCTCCGGCGACTTGGCCGCCCAGTCATCGAATGCGGCCCGAGCGGCCTTGGCGGCGCGATCGACGTCGTCCGCGGTGCCTTCCGGAATCTGGCCGATGACGGACCCGTCGCTCGAGTCGAAGACGTCGATCCTGCCCTTGCCCGTGGACGGTACCCAAGCACCGTCGATGTAGATCTTGTCGTGGACCTGCACGTGGGACCTCCCCCGAAGAAAACCTTGACTCGTTGGTCAAGACGGCACGCTATCGGCCACCGGCCATCACTGTCACCTCGCCGAACCCTGCCAACTCCGGGTGTCCGTGGCCCCTCTGGGGGCCACGGAGCACCAACATTCGCAGCCGTCAGAGGCGGTCGACGATGGCTTGGGCGAACTCCGAGCACTTGACCTCGGTGGCGCCGTCCATGAGACGGGCGAAGTCGTAGGTGACGACCTTGTCGGCGATCGTCGCTTCCAGAGCGCGGACGATGTCGTCGGCGGCGTCCTGCCATCCGAGGTGCTCGTACATCATCACCCCGGACAGGAGCACCGAGCCGGGATTGACCTTGTCCTGGCCCGCGTACTTCGGCGCGGTGCCGTGCGTGGCTTCGAAGATCCCGTGGCCGGTGACGTAGTTGATGTTGCCGCCAGGCGCGATGCCGATGCCGCCGACCTGCGCGGCGAGCGCGTCGGAGAGGTAGTCGCCGTTCAGATTCGTGGTCGCGATCACGTCGAACTCGTCGGGACGGGTCAGCACCTGCTGCAACGTGATGTCGGCGATGTTGTCCTTCACCAGGATCTTGTCCCCCGGCTTGCCGCCACAGTCGTCCCAACCGACAGCAGTGTCGGCGAACTCCTCGCGCACGAGCTCGTAGCCCCACGCGCGAAACGCGCCCTCCGTGTACTTCATGATGTTGCCCTTGTGCACGAGCGTGACGCTCTTGCGTCCGCGCTTGATCGAGTAGTTCAACGCGGCACGGATCAATCGCTTCGAGCCGGTCTCGGACACGGGCTTGATGCCGAGTCCCGAGTCTTCGCGGATGGCAGCCCACTTGCCGCCGAACTCGGCGAGCATCTCGCGCAGTCGCTTCGCTTCCGCCGACCCGGCTTCGAACTCGAGCCCGGCGTAGATGTCCTCGGTGTTCTCGCGGAAGATCACCATGTCGACCTTCTCGGGATGCTTCACCGGTGACGGCACGCCCTGGAACCACCGGACCGGCCGCAGGCACACATACAGGTCGAGGAGCTGGCGCAGCGTCACGTTGAGCGAGCGGATGCCGCCGCCAATGGGTGTCGTCAACGGTCCCTTGATGCCGATCAGGTACTCCTTGAAGACCTCGACGGTCTCGTCGGGGAGCCAGTTGCCGGTCGCGTTGTACGCCTTCTCGCCGGCGAGAACCTCTTTCCACTCGATGGTCTTACCGTGCTTCTTCGCGGCGGCGTCGAGGACGAGTTGCGCCGCGGGCCAGATGTCGATGCCGGTCCCGTCGCCTTCGATGAACGGGATGATGGGGTTGTCGCTGACTTGCAGGGTCCCGTCGGCAGCGGTGGAGATTCGATCGGCCATAGGCAGGCGATGCTACTGGCGGTCAGAACAGCGGACTCCAAGCGGACGTGCGCAGCAGCCGGCTCTCCCATTGGTCGCGGACCTGCAGCGCGTCGTGCATGAACGTGCCGGGTTGTTTGAGCTCGGCACGAGTCTCGGTTTCGAGCAGCCGCAGCAGTCCGTCGTGGCTGATGACCTTCTGCAGCAGGATCGCTTCCGGACGCCGGCCGGCGCCGTGCGCGGTCTGGAAGCAGGCTTCGATCCGCAGCAGCTCCGAGCGTTCGAGCATCGGTGCGTACACCTCGCCCCAGAACGCGGTGTAGTCGTCGAGCGGCGCATGCGGCCAGCCGGTGTCCTCCATGTAGAGCGTCAACTCGTGGTCCGCTGGCTCGACCGGCACGCTCGCAAGATCGACCGACGACATCGGCGACCACGGCAACGCGACCAGCAACTTGCCGATGCTGTCGTGCTGCAAACCGTCGAGCTCGCGCGCCCAGGTGCGCAGGTCGCCGGCGGCAACTCGCTCGACCAACCGTTGGTACGCGGCGCCATCGGCCACCGCGGTGACCGTCACGATGCGATACGCGGGACCACTGCCGTGTGCCTGGTGCGCGTACCACAGCAGCCGAGCTTCGTCAGCGTTCGTCCCCTCACACAATGCTCGCATCCACCGATCGCGGTAGTGCGCTTCGAAGTCGTCCTCGCACAGGCCGCGAACTCGGTGCACCTCGTGCAAGAAGAGCGTCATCGTCGACGTGTGGGCTCGGTGGCGACCTCGGTCATTCGGTCGGGGTCAAGCCGAGCTCGTCGTAGATGCGACGCACCGATGTCGAGCGGTTCAACGCGTAGAGATGTAGCCCGGGTGCGCCGGCTTCGATCATCTGCTCGCACAGAGCGGTTGCGGTCTCGACGCCGATGTCGACCACTGCATCGGCATCGTCCTCGACCGCTTCCAACCGCTCGAGCATGGCGGACGGGATCAGCGAACCGTTCATCGCTGCCATCCGCTTGACTCCTGCGACGGTGATGACAGGCATGATCCCGGGCAGCACGGGCGTCCGACAGCCGAGCGCGTCGAGCTCGTCCATCATCCGGAAGTAGTCGTCGGCATCGAAGAAGAACTGCGTCACACCGAAGTCGGCCGCCTCGAGCTTCTCCGCAAGCATTCGACGATCGGACGCGCGGTCGCTCGACCGGGGATGCAACTCGGGGTGCGCAGCGACACCGATGCTGAAGCCCGCGGGATGCGATCGGACGGTTTGGACCAGCTCGAAGGCGTACTCGTACTCGCCTCCGGGATCGCTGCCGTCCGCCGGCGGATCGCCGCCAAGGGCCAGGATGTTCTCCACGCCCGCGTCCGCATACTCGTCGAGCAGCCGAGCGACGTCGTCTCGCGTGTGCCCCACGCACGTGAGGTGCGCCATGCACGGGAACGCCTGCTCGCGATTGATGCGCATGACCACGTCTCGGGTGCGATCGCGGGTCGAGCCGAGCGCTCCGTAGGTCACGGAGACGAAGGACGGCGACAGCAGCGCGAGCTCGGCAATCGTCTTGTCGAGTTGACGTTCCATCTCGTCGGTCTTCGGTGGAAAGAACTCGAATGAGTACGTCGGGCCTGCCTGCAGCAGAGCTGCGATCCTCGCCATGGCCAGACGAGGCTACCGAGTCCGGCTCGGCGCAGCGGTCAGCTTGTGCTCACTGCGAGGACGATGACGAGAGCCAGCAAGGCGACGCCGATCCAGCCGAGGACGACACCTGCGATTGCCAAGCCCCTGCCACGCTGCTGGCGCTGCTTGATCTGGCGCAGCGCGATGTAGCCGAAGATCAGCGCCAGTATCGATCCGAGGCCTTCCAGCCACACGATGCCCAGCACGAGTGAGGCAATGGCGAGGCCGTTCGTGCGGGCCGGGGCAGCGTAAGGCGTGTAGCCGTAGCCGGCCCCGCCGTAGGCGGGGGGCGGCCCGTACTCCGGCTGGGTGCCGTGCGCGGGCGGCGGCGTTGGGGTTCCGGGCGCTGTCTCGGGCGGGTACCAGTTGCCGTCGGAGGCACGCCACCAGCCGGGGGCGGGCGGTGTCGGCGGCGGCGGGTCCGGGGGGCGCTCGCCGGGGGGCGGGAAGTCGCTCATGTCCCTACGGGGGCTGCGCCCCCGGGCCCCATCGGCGCCCGGCTCCCTGGCGGTCGCTCGGTCGCCTTGCGCTCACTTCGCTCGCTCATGTCGCTCATGCAACTCTTCGTTCGGCAGCTTCGACGAAGTTCCTGAACAACATCGCAATGGTGGTCGGGCCGACGCCGCCGACCCGTGGCGTGATGTAGCCCGCGACCTCCTCGCACCGCTCGTCGACATCCGGGAGCAGCGTGCGGCCTCGGTAGCGCACGCCGGCGCCGACGACCACCGAACCGGGCGTGATGTGCTCGGGCTGGATGATCCCGGGGACTCCCGCCGCGGCCACCACGATGTCCGCCCGGCGGACGTACTCGGGCCAGTCCGGCACGCCGGTGTGGACCACCGTGACGGCGGCGTTCGCCGTGGGGCGCTTCTGGGACAGCAGCAGTGCCAGCGGCCGGCCGATGGTGATACCTCGCCCCAGGATGACCACGTTGCGTCCCGAGACCGGGACGTCGTAGTAGGCGAGCAGGGCCTCGATGCCCGCTGGCGTGCACGACACCGGGCCGGGAATGCCAAGCGCCATTCGCCCGATGTTCGTCGGATGCATGCCGTCGACGTCCTTGTCGGGATCGACAGCCATGAGCACCGCGTCGAAGTCGACCTGCGGTGGCGCGGGGTGCTGTACGAGCATGGCGTCGACACGATCGTCCGCGTTGAACTCCCGCACCACCGCGAGGACGTCCGCCGTCGTCGCGTCATCTGGAAGGTGCGCGTGCGGGCTCTCGCAGCCGAGCTCCTGCGCCTTTTCCATCTTCATGCTCACGTACCGCGCGCTGGCGTCGTCGTTGCCGACGAGGACGGTGGCGAGCCCAGGCGTGTGCCCGTTCGCTCGCAGCTTCTCGATACGAGGCTCGAGATCGGCGAAGACCGCGTCAGCCACCGGCCGGCCGGGCATCATCACCGCGCTCACCCGTTCTCCCGGTGACAACGCGCGCAATGCGCGCGATAGAACCGCACAAACGCACGGCGAGCGAGCAAGGTCAATGCAGGAAGTGCCGTTCGCCGGTGAAGACCATCGCGACGTCGAGCTCGTTGGCCCTCGCGATGTTCTCCTCGTCCCGTATGGAGCCGCCGGGCTGGACGATCACCGCGACACCGGCTTCTGCCGCTGCCTCGATGCCGTCGGGGAACGGATAGAACGCGTCGCTCGCGCACGCGCCGCCTTTCGCACGACCCGCCGCCTTCTGCGCCGCGATCTGTCCCGCCTCGACGCGATTCTGCTGCCCGGCGCCGATTCCCCATGCCACGCCGTCGCGGACGAGCACGATCGAGTTCGACTTCACGTAGCCGCAGATGCGGAACGCGAGCTCGGCGTCGTCCAGCTCGGACTCGGTCGGCTTGCGGTCGGTGACGACGGTCCACGTCGAGCGCGGCGAAGCGAAGTGATGGGGCTGCTGCACGAGCAGCCCGCCGGTGACCGGCCGCAGATGGCGGGCGTCGGGTGTCGGCGCCGACGCCTCGAGGATGCGGGTGTTCTTGCGCTTCGCGACGAGACGGTCGACCACGCCGGGTCCGTAGCCGGGCGCGATCACCACGTCGGCTTGCGCGGCCGCGACCATCCGCTCGACAGTTGCATCGTCGACCGGCCGGTTCATCGCGACGATCCCACCGAAGGCCGAACGCTCGTCGCATTCGAAGGCGAGCTGATACGCCTCGGCCGACGTTCCCGCAATTGCGGCCCCACACGGGTTGGCGTGCTTGATGATGGCGCACGCGGGACCGCCAGCGGGATCCATGTCGTGTACGAGCAGCCATGCGGCGTCCGCGTCGTACAGGTTCAAGTACGAGAGCGCGACACCGGCGTGCTGCGTCATGCCGTCCCACCACGGCGCGGCACTCTGCCGGCGGTAGAGCGCAGCGGGTTGATGCGGGTTCTCGCCGTACCGAAGCTCGAGCGCGGCTTTGTCGTACGCGAGCGCGAGCGTGGGCGGCAACAGTTCGTCGCCGTCGAACCACTCGACGATCGCGGCGTCGTACGCCGCGGTGTGTGCGAAGGCCTTGCGCGCCAGTCGTCGCTTCGTATCGGCGCCGAGACTGCCTGCCGTCCGCAACTCTTCCAGCACCGTCTCGTAGTCAGCGGGATCCGTCACGACGCCGACGTGTGCGTGGTTCTTGGCCGCGGCCCGCACCATCGCGGGTCCGCCGATGTCGATGAGCTCGACGGACGGGTTCGACGAGAACGGGTAGAGGTTGGCCACGACGAGATCGATCGGCTCGATCCCGTACTGCTCGAGGTCGGCCAGATGCTCGGGATCATCTCGGTCGGCGAGGATGCCGCCGTGCACCTTGGGATGCAGCGTCACGACCCGATGCCCGAGGATTGCGGGAAACCCGGTGACCTCGGCAGTGTCGGTGACCTCGAGCTGCGCGTCGCGCAGCGCCGCCGCCGTCCCGCCGCTCGACAGCAGCTCGACGCCGAGCCGTTGCAATGCACGTGCGAACTCGACGACTCCCGTCTTGTCGTAGACGCTGAGCAAAGCCTTCACGGCTGCACCTTTCCGGTCGCGACGATGCGCGCAATGGTCGCGGGATACAGCCGCCGTTCCACCTCTTTTATCCGCTCGTGGAGCGTCTCCTCGGTGTCATCGGGCTCCACCCCGACGGCCTCTTGGGCGAGAATCGGGCCGGCGTCGACGTCCACCGTGGCGATATGGACGGTGATCCCCGTGACCTTCACGCCTGCGGCGAGCGCGTCACGCACCGGATGCCAACCCGGAAAGGCCGGAAGCAGAGCCGGATGCGTGTTGAGGATGCGACCTTCGTACGCTTCGAACATCGGCTTGTCGAAGATCGTGCCGAAACCCGCCATCACCACGAGGTCGACGTCATGCGCGTCGAGCGCGTCGATCACCCGGTTCGTGTATGCGAGGCGATCGAAGTCCTGCCCGAAGCTCGTCCGTTCGACGAGCACCGCGGGCACGCCGTGCGTGCTCGCGACCTCCATTGCGCGACACGGCCGATCGACGACGACCACGACAACCGGGATGCCTTCGGCGAGGATTGCTTCGAGGTTCGTACCGGTCCCCGATGCCAACACGCCGATCCTCACAGCGGCACGCTATCCCGCTCTCCTGCACCCTTTGTGCGTTACGGTACGCCCACGTTTGTGCAGGACACCCCTCACGAGGAGGCGGGACGGTGGCTGAGTTCGACCTGAAGAAGGTAACCACGAACGACTGGATCCTCGCCGGCGGTTGCATCGCGGTGTTCCTCGGCGTCTTCTTCAAGTGGTTCGCCGTTGGCGGCGGAACCGTCGCCGGCTTCACCATCCCCGAGTACAGCGTCAACGGATTCCACTACTTCCTCCAAGGCACGATCCCGTGGATCATCGCAATCGCGATTCTGGTACTGCTCGTGCTGCGCAAGTTCTTCTCGGAGGAAGTGAAGATGCCCGACCAGGCGGGCTCGCTGTCCTGGCCGCAGGTGTACCTGATCGCCAGCGCGGTCGCCGCGGTACTCGTGCTGTTGCGTCTGCTCACCGGTGACAGCGGAGTCGATCGCAAGTTCGGCCTCTATCTGACGTCGATCGGTGTGATCGCGATGGTCGTCGGGGCGTTTCTCAAGTTCCAAGCGAAGGAAGACGACGCCGCGGGAGCGGGTCCCACCACGCCGCCCACACCGTTCTGATCCACATCCTCTCCGGCCATGTCCGAGCCGCCGAGCTTGCCACCGACTTCGCCTTGGCCTCCGACTCCGCCGCCACCGCCTTCTTCGTCGATGCCGCCACCAGCGTGGCCTCCGGCACCGCGGCCATCGGGACTCGACAGGCTCGGGCCGCGCGTCGACCGTCGACCTGAACCACGGCTCGGCACGGCGCTGGCGGGGGCCGGCGTCGCGCTCGTGGTGCTCGGTGCAGTCGCGGTCGGCGGGGACAACGCCGGCGGCGGAGGCGCTGGGAGTCGCCTACCCGGCATCCTCCTGAGCCTGGCTGTGGTCCTGGCGGGCTACGGGCTGAGCGTCCGCTGGCGCTCCGGTGCGCTCGGTGCGGCCGCGGTGGCGGCCTCCGCCCTCGCCCTCCCCGTGCTCATGGGGTTCCTGACGTTGGACAACGACCGCGTTCCACCGTTGCAGTTCGACACGATCCTGTTGGTCAGCACTCTGGTGTGGGCGACGTCGTACGTGTTCAGTCCCGCCAGGGGCCACTGCCTCTATCTCAGCGCCGCGCTGATCGGCGTATGGCTCTGGCTGCTCGAGGCGAGCGAGGGCCTGCTGTCGTATCCATTCCGTGCCACGGGCTCGCTCTTCAGGCTGTCGACGGGCGACGGAGAGTTCGGTGGACCGTTCTTCGGCAGCGCCCGGACAGCACCCGACCCCCACACGGTGGGCAGCATCACACTCGTCCTCGCGGTCGTGTCCCTGGTCGCAAGCGCCGTCCTCGATCGCAAAGGTCGTGCCGGCATGGCGACACCGTTCGTGTTCGTCGGCGTCGTCCAGCTCGCCATCGGAGTCGCGCTCTATGCGGATGACCTGAAGCAGCCAGGCGAAGGGCTGGCTGCTGTGGTGCTCGGACTCGTCGTCGTCTGGATGGGAGCGACCGCTGGACGCAGGCTCACGACCTGGACCGGTGCCGCGGCCGTGTGGCTCGGCCTGGTGCTGCTGATCGACGAGGTCGTCGGTGACAGTGCGACCGGTGTCGGAGTGGCCGCAATGGTGTCGGGCGTTGCGCTGGTCGCCGTCGCGCACTTCGTCAGCACCGCGTGGCGGGAACCCGACGAGGTGGTGCCCGGTCCGTCGCGCTTCAGCTACAGCGGTGGGTCGACGCAGCCTTGGGGTCCACCGCCACCGCCCGCCGGCTCCGTCCTCGGGTAGGGAGTCACGAAGCCACTGCCTGGGTCGCTCGTCGACTCGTAGCGAACGATCGCACGGGCGATGGCTTCGGCTTCGACATGCCGAAACGCGGGATCGGCGAGCAGATGCTCCTCCGCTGGGTTGCTGATGAACGCCGCCTCCGACAACACCGTCGTGACGCCCGCCGCGTTGCGAAGGATGCCGTAGTAGTCGCCACCGCTGCTGCCGGGCCGGTACTTGGCGCCATGGTCCGTGTCTGCCACCCACGCGATGCGGTAGGGCGTGAACGCCGCGGTGACCTCTTCCCAGATCAGGCCCGCGAGTCGTTTCGAATCCGCGCTGGCGATCTGGTAGTAGGCCTCGTTGCCCGGCAGGTCTGACGGCCCGTCCGGCGCGGCATTGTGGTGGATCGACAGGAACACCTGCGGACGCAAGTCGACCGCGATCTCCGCCCGCGTCTTGAGCGTCGTGTTGTAGTCGGCGGAGCGGGTGAGAACGACTGTCGCGCCCTGCGCCTCGAGCAACTGCTGCACGTCCTGCGTGACGTCGAAGTTGACATCCTTTTCGACCAGGCCCCCGGGGCCGACCGCGCCGCTCTCGTTCCCACCGTGACCCGGGTCGAGCACGACGTTGGCTCCGGAGATCGGCGTGCCGGTGAGGGTGGCGTGGTTGCTGCAGGGCGTGTCGACGGCAAGCGAGCCGTCCGGGTTGGTCTTCGTGACCGGCAGCACCACACCAGTCGCGGTTCGCACTGCGCGTGCCACGCCGTCACTGGGGACCGCGGGCCATACGGCCGGCGACGTTGTCGTCGTGGTGGTGGCCGGCGCGGTCGTCGTCGTAGTTGTCGTCGTCGTGGACGTTGTCGGAGCAGACGACAGCGCGGCGGTCGATGACTTGCCCGAACTGCACGCAACCAACAGCACGAGCCCTACGACGAGGACGCAGAACCTACGAGTCGAGCAGCCGTCCGTGGTTGAAGTCGTCATAAGCAGCGAGGTCGAGCAGTCCGTGGCCCGAGTAGTTGAACAGGATGACTCGTTCCTCACCGGTTTCCTTCGCGGCCAGCGCTTCGTCGATCACAGCACGGATGCCGTGACTCGTCTCGGGCGCCGCCACCCTGCCCTCCGTGTTGGCGAACAGCTTCGCGGCCTCGAACACCTTTCCTTGCGGGTAAGCCACCGCCTGCATACGACCGGTCTTCACCAGCAACGAGATGATCGGCGAATCGCCGTGGTAGCGAAGCCCGCCGGCGTGAATGGGCGGCGGCATGAACTCGTGACCGAGCGTGAACATCGGCAACAACGGCGTCATCCCGGCCGTGTCGCCGAAGTCGTAGTCGAAGTTGCCCTCGGTGAGGGTCGGGCAGGACGACGGCTCGACCGCGACGATACGCACCTCTTCGTCCTCGAGGAACGGCAGCGAGATGCCACCGAGGTTCGAACCGCCGCCGCACGGTGCGATCACGACGTCCGGGCGGGCCTCGCCGGCGAGCCCGAGCTGCTCCTTGGCTTCGAGTCCGATGACGGTCTGGTGCAGCAGCACGTGGTTGAGCACGGAGCCGAGCGAGTAGTGACTGTCGTCGCGGGTGGCGGCGTCTCGCACGGCGTCGGAGATGGCGAGGCCGAGCGAACCCGGCGAGCTCGGATCGTCGACGGGCGATGGGACGCACTTTGCCCCCCACGTCTCCATCAGCACTCGGCGGTACGGCTTCGACTCGAACGAAGTGCGGACCATGTACACCATGCACTCGAGGTCGAACTGCGTGGTCGCGAACGCCAGCGCAGTGCCCCACTGCCCTGCACCCGTTTCGGTCGTGAGCCGCGTGATGCCTTCCATCTTGTTGTAGTAGGCCTGCGGGACGGCAGTGTTCGGCTTGTGACTGCCGGCGGGTGAGACGGACTCGTCCTTGAAGTAGATGCGCGCCGGCGTGCCGAGTGCCGCTTCGAGGCGCACCGCGCGCACGAGCGGCGTCGGCCGCCACAGGCGGTACACGTCGAGCACTTGGCCGGGGATGTCGACTTCCTTCTCCCCGGACATCTCCTGCGCGATCAACGCCATCGGGAACAGGGGCGCCAGATCGTCCGGCCCAACCGGCTCCTTCGTCCCAGGATGCAAAGGCGGCTGCAATGGCTCGGGAAGACGAGGCAGCGCGTTGTACCACGCCGTCGGGATCGCATCAGTCGGCAAGTCGAACCGCACGTTCGTCATGTGTCCCTCCCACGTTCCGCAACTTCGGGTCGCCGTGGCCCCTATAGGGGCCACGGTGCACCAACATTCGCTACAGGTTGGCGACGATCTCGGCCATCAATTCGCCGGCCTCGGTCGGGTTGTTGCCGACCCTGGCCCCTGCGTCCTGCAACGCCTCCATCTTGGCCGCCGCCGTGCCCTTGCCGCCCGACACGATCGCGCCCGCGTGGCCCATCTTCTTCCCGGCCGGCGCCGTCACGCCCGCGATGTAGGCGGAGACCGGCTTGCTCATCTTGTCCTTGATGAACGCGGCGGCTTCCTCCTCGGCTGAACCCCCGATCTCACCGATCATCATCACGGCCTTCGTGTCGGGGTCGGCTTCGAACCGCTCGAGGCAGTCGATGAACGTCGTGCCGGGGACGGGATCGCCACCGATGCCCACGCAAGTCGTGACGCCGATCGCCTTCTGCTGGAGCTCATAGAGCGCCTGATAGGTCAGCGTTCCGGAGCGACTCACGATTCCGACCGCAGGATGTCCCGGCTGCGGCTCGAGCGCGATGTGCCCGGCGGTGATGCCGATGTTGCACTTGCCCGGGCTGATGATGCCAGGACAGTTGGGGCCGAGTAGCTGCACCTGCGGGAAGTCGCGCTTGAGCTTGTTGTAGAACCACGCCTCGTCCTGCGCGGGTACGCCCTCAGTGATGCACGCGACGAAGTCCACGCCGCCTTCCGCCGCTTCGAGGACTGCGTCCTTCACGCCGGGCGCCGGGATGAAGATGCACGAAGCGGTTGCGCCGGTCTCCTTCACCGCTTCGGCCACCGAACCGTAGATGGGGATGCCGTCGACGTCGGTGCCGGCCTTCTTCGGGTTCGTTCCCGCGACGACCTGCGTGCCGTAGCTGCGGTTGAGCAGGCCGTAGAAGCGCCCCTGCGATCCGGTCAGTCCTTGGTACACGACCTTGGTGTTCTCGTCGACGAAGATGCTCACTTGGTTGCTCCTGCGAGCTCGACCGCCGTGCGAGCGGCGTCGAGCATGGTGGGCTGCATCTGCAGCCGGTCGGACAGATGCGGCTCCAGGATCGCCCGTCCTTCGTCGGCATTCGTGCCGTCGAGCCGGATGACGATCGGTGAAGAGATGTCGACGCGACCGAGCGCAGCGACGATGCCGTTGGCGACCTCTTCGCCCTTCGTGATGCCACCGAAGATGTTGATGAGGATGGACCGCACGTTCGGGTCGTTGTTGATGACCTCGAGCGCGCCCGTCATGACATCGGCATTCGCGCCGCCGCCTATGTCGAGGAAGTTGGCAGGCTGACCGCCGACCTGGTTGACGATGTCGACCGTGCTCATCGCGAGTCCGGCGCCGTTGGCGATGACCCCGACGTAACCGTCGAGACCGACGTACTGGAGGCCCTTCTCGTGAGCGGCTTGCTCACGTTCGTCTCGCACCTGCGTCGCGTCGTACTGCTCGTAGTCGGGATGGCGGAACACCGCGTTGCCGTCGAGCGTGACCTTGGCGTCGAGTGCGTGCACCTCGCCGGTGGGCTTCAGGATCAGCGGGTTGATCTCGACGAGATCGGCGTCGCCCGCGACATATGCGTTGTACAGCTTCAGGAGTATGTCGACGGCACCGTCGTTCGCCTTCGGGTTGAGGTTCGCAGCCTCGACCCACGCCCGGGCCTGTGGTTCGGAGAGACCGTCGACGGGATCGATCCAGATCTTGGCAATCGCATCCGGATCCTTCTCGGCCACTGCCTCGATCTCGACACCGCCCTGGGCCGACAGCATCCCGAGATGCTTCTTGGCAGCACGGTCGAGCGTGAACGACGCGTAGTACTCCTCCGCGATGTCGGAGGCACGTTCGATCCACAGGACGTGGACGACGTGGCCCTTGATGTCCATCCCGAGGATGTTCGCGGCGTGGGTGCGGCACTCGTCGGCGTCGGCCGCGAGCTTGATGCCGCCGGCCTTCCCGCGCCCGCCGACCTGGACCTGCGCCTTGACCACGACGGGGTAGCCGATGCGGTCGGCGGCGGCAACGGCGTCGTCGACGGTCGTGACGTCCTGGCCCGGCGACACGGGGATGTCGTAGCGGGCGAAGAACTGCTTACCTTGGTACTCGTACAGATCCACTGGGAGCGTCTACCTCGCGTCGAGAGCTTCTTCGAGCCAGTCGGTGATGGAGGCCATCGAGGCCCCCGGGGTGAAGATCGCAGCCACGCCTGCTGCCTCGAGCTTCGAGATGTCGGGTTCGGGGATGATCCCGCCGCCGAAGACGACGACGTGATCGAGCCCGCGCTTGCGCAGTTCGTCCACCACCCGCGGGAACAGCGTGAGATGCGCTCCGGACAGGACGGACAGGCCGACGGCGTCCGCATCCTCCTGCAGCGCGGTCTCGGCCACCTGCTCCGGCGTTTGGAACAAGCCCGTGTAGATCACCTCGAAGCCGGCATCGCGCAGGGCGCGTGCGATCACCTTGATGCCCCGATCGTGGCCGTCGAGGCCAGGCTTGGCCACGACGACTCGATAGGGACGCTGCACGGCGGGCATCCTAAGTGGATGCCTGTGGCCCAATCAGATCCGCGACGGGCCACCATCATCGGGATCGTCGGGGTCGTCGTCGGCGTGGTGATGATCGTCGTGGTCCTGCTGGCGAACAACCTCGGGGGGGACCGGAGCACGACGCAGAGCTCACGCTCGAGGTTCCACGTCGGCCCGCCCGAAGCCACAGCTCAGGAGATCACCGAGCGGGGCCCGCTGTTCTTCAACGACACGGCGACTGGCTCGCGACCGCTGGTCGTATCCCACGTCGGTGACGATCCTGCCACCGGCTGGCACGCGTTCGACGCCGCGACCGGCTCGTGCGTCATCTCGCTCAACTCGGACACCAAGGCGCTCACCGACTGCGACGGGCATCCCGTGAGCCCGGACGGCGCGGGCAAGCATCAGTATCCGGTGACCGTGACCAAGGACGAGGTGATCGTCGACCTCAGTGCCGACGCAACGACCACCACCACGACCACGACAATTCCTCCGCCCTCGACGTCCAACTGAGGCGCGCCGGCGACGGACCGCGACAGGCCTGGCTATCGGACTCCAGGGCGAGCATTCTGTTGTCGTGCTCCGCAATCCGGATCATGTCACGATCGCCGTAGCAGACGCTGCGACCGCGATCGAGTTCTTCGAGCTGCTTGGCTTCACGAAGCAACACATCGTGACGATCGACGGCGGCGTCCCCGCGCAATACATGGGCATGCCGGACATGAAAGCTCAACACATCACGCTCGCACTCGAGGGATCCGAACCACGCTTCGAGATCCAGTTGCTCGAATTCGATCCGACGCCAGGGGCTGACTCGGGAGAGCACCCGACGAATCTCAGGCGACGCGGTTACAACCACCTTGCGTTCCGCGTCGACGACATCACTGCGGTCACTGATCACCTCGTCGCCAATGGGGTGAAGATGCTCAGCGAAGAGATGGATTACATCAGCCGGCGACTTCGATTCTTCGAAGGTCCCGAGGGGATCACGCTCGAGCTGGTGCAATGGGTCGGGTCGGGCGACGACAAGGACTGAGGCGCGGCGACCACGCGGGCGTCAGTCGAACAGCGACAGCAGCTCGCGCTTTTGGACTTTGCGCGTGCCCGTGCGCGGTAGCTCGTCGGCGAAGACGATGCGGTGCGGAACCTTGTACGACGCGAGCCGTTCACCGGCCCACGCGATCAAGTCGTCCGCCTGCACGGATGCTCCCGGCGACAGTCGGATGACCGCGACGGGAACTTCGCCCCGTCGGTCGTCCGGGATGCCGAGGACAGCCGCTTCGAGGACGTTCGGATGCTCTTCGAGCGCACGCTCGACTTCGAGCGCGTACACCGAGTACCCGCCGTTCTTGATGACGTCCTTCTTCCGGCCTGCGAACACGATCGTGCCGAGCATGCCCTTGCGCGCAAGGTCGCCGGTGCGGAGCCATCCGTCGTCGGTGAGCGTGGCTTCGGTGGCGGCCACGTCTCCCCAGTAGCCCCGGGTCACGCCGGGCCCTTTCAGCAACAGTTCGCCAATCTGACCGGTGGCGACGTCGTCGCCACTCTCGTCTACGACACGGAACCTGTAGCCGGGCAGAGGAAAACCGAGCGACTCTCCGAGCCCGAGGTTGAGCATCGGCGGCGATGCCTTGACCGCGGCACCGCCGCCGGTCTCGACCATCCCATAGCCCTCGAAGAACAGGGCTTCGCCGACCGCGCCGACGATCGGCAGGCTCGCGGTCGCGCCGAGTTGCTTGAACTTCGCGGCGAGGTCAGCAGGCATCGCATCGGCGCCTGACCCCCAGATGCGCACCGACGACAAGTCACGATGCTCAGCGCCCGCCTCGAGCATCATGCGATACATCGCAGGGACGCCGATGAAGATCGATGCGTGCCGCTGCTCGATGGCGTCGAGCACCTCGTCAGGACGGAACCGCGGCAGGAAGTAGACGGGGATGCCGGAGCAGGCCAAGCCGAGGACGGCGACAAAGCCCATGATGTGCGCGATGGGGAGCCCGAGGACCGCCTCGCCCCGCACGATGACCTTGGCCGGCATCGCACCGGCGATCGCGACCTGACCGACCAGCGACTGGTGCGAGAGTTCGACACCTTTCGGCTTCCCGGTGGTGCCGGACGTATAGAAGAGCGCGGCAACGTCCTTCGCTTCGCATGGCTTGGCTTCGGTGAGCGGCTCGGCGCCGTCGACCTCTGCTGCCGTACGAATGATCAGCGCCGCGGACGAGTCGTCGACGACGTGGCGCACTTCGTCGGGTCGCATCTGCGGGTTCACCGGCACGGGAATGCCGCCTGCTCGTGACGCCGCGAGGCAAAGCAGCAGCATCTCGTAGCCGTTGGGCGTCGCGATCACGACGCGGTCGCCCGAGCTGATCCGACGTGCGATGCCGCCGCCCCATCGGTTCACTCGTTTGGAGGCCTGCGCGTACGTGATGCGCAGGCCACTGTCGGCTTCCTCCACGAGGAGGCGCTGCCCGTTCACCTTCGCCAGCCGCTCCATGAGCGTGCCGAGCGTCTGATTACGACGCAGGAGGAGCGAAGCGCGGTCGAGCGGCTTGAGTGACATCACCTCAGACTTTCTGTAGGGGCGCCCAGCTGAGCAAGAGCCGCTTCTCACCGACTTCGGCAAAGTGGACCGTCGCTTCCGCCTTGTCGCCCACCCCTTCGATGTCGAGGATCACTCCCTCGCCCCACTTCGCGTGCACGACGTCGTCGCCCACTCGCAGACCGAGCGCCTCGGCGCCGCTCGACGTGGGACCTCTCGACTGCATCGCACGCTCCACGATCTCGTCACGGTTGCGATGGATCGGCGCGCTCCATCCGCCGGAACCGAACGACGTCCCCCGCTCGCGCCTGCGGGTCTCGCGCGAACCCTCAGCGTGCTGCACCAGATGGGTCGGTATCTCGTCGAGGAACCGGCTCGGCGGGTTGTACTGCGTCGCGCCGTAGAGCATCCGGCACCACGCGTTGGTCAAGTACAGCCGCTGGCGCGCGCGCGTGATGCCGACGTAGGCGAGCCGCCGCTCTTCCTCGAGCTCGTCGGGCTCACCGAGTGAGCGCAGATGCGGGAAGACGCCATCTTCCATGCCGATGAGGAACACCGACGGGAACTCGAGTCCCTTCGCAGCGTGCAATGTCATCAGCACGACCGATGTCTCGTCGGCGCCTTCGGGCAACTCATCGGTGTCGGCGACAAGCGAAACCTGCTCGAGGAACTCGTTCACGTCGTCGAACTCGCGAGCCACTCCGATGAGCTCGGCAAGGTTCTCGAGCCGCCCCTCGGCCTCGATCGTGTGCTCCGCCTGCAAGTCCGCCACGTAACCCGTGCGATCGAGGATCGCCTCGAGCATCGTCGCAGGACCGTCGGCCACCACATCGGTCAGCGCGTCGAGCAGGTCGAGGAACTCTGCGATGCCCTTGACCGCTCGACCGCTGACGCCCGCCGCGTCGGCACGTCGCAGCGCCTCGACGAATGCCCCGCCGTTCGCGTTCGACCACGCGTCGAGCCGCCCGACTGTGGAGTCTCCGATGCCGCGCTTCGGGACGTTGAGCACGCGCTTGATGCTCACCTCGTCGATCGGATTGACGACGGCGCGCACGTACGCGAGCGCGTCTTTCACCTCACGCCGGTCGTAGAACTTCGTGCCGCCGACGACCGTGTAGGGAATGCCCAGCCTCATCAGATGCTCTTCGACGACTCGGCTCATCGCGTTGGTGCGGTAGAAGACCGCGGTGTCCCCCCAACGCTCACCTTCGTCGTGCAGACGGCTGATCTCGTGCGCGACCCACTGCGCCTCGTCGGACTCGTCGTCGGCGTGATACCTGACGATGAGCTGCCCGCCGCCGCTGTCCGTCCACAGCTCTTTCGGCTTGCGGCCGAGGTTGTTGGCGATCACCGCGTTGGCGGCGTCGAGGATCGTCTGTGTCGACCGGTAGTTCTGCTCGAGCACGATCACCGTGCAGTCGGGAAACGCCTCCTCGAACTCGAGGATGTTCCGGATGTCCGCGCCTCTGAAGCGATAGATGGAGTTGTGCACCAGGATGCCGCCGGCGACGTAGGTGTGGGTGCGATCGACCTCGAGGTCGTAGACAGGGCCGTCGTACTCCTCGCAGTCCACCTCGTCGACATGCGCCTCGACGAACTCGCCATCTCGCTCGACCAGCACGACCATGCCCGGGCGGAGGTGTGCGAGAGGCGTGAAGTCGTAGACCTTCCCCCCGACCATTGCACGCCTGGCGATGCCCAGACCAGCAGCATCAGCCGCGGCACGCGCCAGCTCCAACGCGTCGATGTACCGGCTGCGGCTGGTCTCGAAACGGACACCACCGAGCTTGCCCGGACGGACAGAGAAGCCCGCGTCGCGGAGTCGATCGCCCAACTCGAGACGGTTCGACGACCATTGAATGCGGTGGTACGCCGTCCGTCCGCGTACGTCCGAGAACATCGTGAGATTGAGCGTCTGTCGGTTGCGCCCGTTCTGCGGACGCAAGTGTGGAAAGTCCGGGTGTAGATCGAAGTCATCCATCAGCCGCTTCGCGCGTGTCGTTGTGTCGATCTCGTCGAACAGCCGCCGTAGAGACGACTCATCCATGAGCAGATTGCGGCCAAGCCCGTGGAACAGGGCAGTGGGCAGCCCGTACTCGGCCGCCAACTTCGCCTCCCAGAAGCCGGCTTCTGGTGCGCTCTCGCACACGCGCAAGATCCATGCGGCGTCTGCGTGCTCCTGATTGACCCGAACGCGGAGACCGATGTCCTCGACACCCTTGAGACGGGGACGAACGCTCTTCGTCATGCCGATCCGGTAGCCGCGGTCGGCCCGGTACATCAGGTAGACGATGAATCGCCCGGGATCCAGTACTTGGCGGGCGAGAACGATGTGGTGCGGCGTCCCCCGGAGCTCATGGTCGCCGGCGCGTGCTCGGTACAAGCGCCCGGCATAGCGGCCGGGAACGACCTGCGAGATCGTCCCGGCGACGACAACCGCATGGCCGGCGGTGCCTACGACTTGATCGCCGGCGACCAGCTGTTCGATCCGTCGTGCTCCCGTCGGTGTCGACACCAACGCTCCAGGCGGCAAGCACTGATCGGTGTCGCCCACGACGCAGACATTGCGATGCTCACTCGCGAGCGCGAGGACGAGCTCGTTCTGCACCTTGTTCGTGTCCTGGTACTCGTCGACGAGGATGTGCCGGAAGCGGCGGCGGTAGTGGTCGAGCACATCCTGGTTCTGGCGCAGAAGTGTCGCTGTCACTTGCAGCAGGTCGTCGAAGTCCATCGCGCCGGCCTTGTGCAGCCGCTGCTGGTACTCGACGAAGACGTCTCCGATCTTGCGCTCGAAGATGGCCGCGGCTCGCTCGCGGTACACCGCCGCCGACACGTCGTCGTTCTTGGCTGCACTGATCGCCGCGTGCACAGCTCGCGGCGGAAACCGCTTCGGGTCGAGGCCGAGGTCTCGCACCACGTAGCCGACGAGCCGCACCGCATCGGCCTGGTCGTAGATGGTGAAGTTGGACGGGTACTCGAGCTTCGCCGCTTCACGACGAAGGATCCGCACGCAGGCGGAATGGAACGTCGAGACCCACATCTTCTGTGCGACCGGGCCGACGAGCGCCGCGACGCGCTGCTTCATCTCGTCGGCGGCCTTGTTGGTGAACGTGATGGCCAGGATCTCGAACGGGCTCACGCCGTGGTCCTGGATCAGATGCGCGATGCGATGGGTGAGCACGCGGGTCTTGCCGGACCCTGCACCGGCCACCACCAACAGGGGGCCGTCGTGATGCGTGACCGCCTCGCGCTGCACGGGGTTGAGGCCGGCGAGCAGTTCGGCGTCGAGGGCGGAGGGATCGGACACGGTGCGCCAATCCTACGGGCGCCATGTCACGGGGAAGGCCGACCGAAAGGGTCGAAGTAGCGTCGCGCCGTGCCACCGGCGATGCCTCGGAACGTCATCGTGGTCATGCTCGACAGCCTGAACCGGCACCTTCTCGGCTGTTACGGCGGCGCCGAGTTCGACACGCCGAACCTCGATCGCCT
Organism: Acidimicrobiales bacterium; assembly: GCA_036257895.1. GTDB lineage: Bacteria > Actinomycetota > Acidimicrobiia > Acidimicrobiales > JACDCH01 > DATAES01. Next base: position 5,368 of record DATAES010000049.1, on the reverse strand, counting down.
TGCCGCCAGGGGTCTGCGCTTCACGAACCATGTCGCCGGCTCCCTCCCCTGCATGCCGGCTCGGCACGACATCCTCGTCGGCGCGCTCGATTTCCTGTGGCGTCCATGGGGATCGATCGAAGTGTGGGAGGACGCCATCACCTATCCGATGCGGTCGGCCGGCATCACGACCATGCTGGTCTCAGATCACCCGCACCTGTTCGAGACCGGCGGAGAGAACTACCACTGCGACTTCACCGCGTGGGACTACGTGCGCGGCCACGAGGACGATCCATGGCGCACGCGTGCTGATCCGTCGTGGATCGGAGCGCCGGCGCTCGACGCGAGGCCGGCGCCGTGGCGGCGCGGCTACGACATCACACGCACCCACTTCCGGGACGAGAGCGACTTTCCGGGGCCACGCACGATGCGCGCCGCCGTCGACTCGCTGCACCGCGAAGTCGGGTCGTCCGAACGCGTCCCGGAGCGCGACCGCTTCTTGTTGTTCGTGGACGAGTTCGATCCACACGAGCCGTTCGACACGCCCGCACCCTGGGCGAGCCGATACGACGATCCGTCAGATCCGTGGACGGACCCGCTGCTGATCTGGCCGCCGTACGCGCGAACACCCGAGGAAGCCGGACTGACCGAACGAGAGGCACGTCACCTCCGCGCCAACTACGGCGCCAAGCTGTCGATGATCGATGCGTGGCTCGGCCGCCTCATCGGCGCGGTCGACGAACGTGCGCTGTGGGACGACACGGCCGTGATCGTGTGTACCGACCACGGTCACTATCTCGGTGAGCGTGGCATCTGGGGCAAGCCGGCCGTCCCCCTCTACGGCCAGATGATGCACCTGCCCTTGATCGTGTGCTGGCCCGGCCTCGGACCCGAACGCCGGGGCACGACCATCGACGCGCTCACCACATCCGTCGACCTCCACGCCACGATCGCGGACGTGTTCGGTGTAACGGGCGAGATCGAGCACCGAACCCATGGCCGCTCCCTCGTCCCGCTCATCGCCGGGACCGAGACACGTGTGCGCGAGTGGGCCCTCGCCGGCGTCTGGGGGCGGGAAGTGCAAGTCGTCAGCGACCGCGGCGCGCGGCGCTACAGCCGCGCCCCCGCGGGCGACAACGCACCGCTCGCGATGTGGTCGAACCGGTGGTCGACCATGCCGGTGCATGCGTTTCCACAACTCCGTCTGCCGAGACCGGACAAGCGCGCCGCGCTCGACACGATGCCCGGCTCGGACGTGCCGGTCATCCGCCAGCCGTTCGATGAGAGCGACCGGCTCCCGTTCTGGGCGACACGCCACTTCACGGGTAACCATCTCTACGACGTGGCCGAGGATCCGTTCGAGCAGCGCAACCTCGTCGGGTCCGAGACAGAGCGCGATGCGGTCGACCTCTTGGTCGCCGCACTCGACGACGTCGAGGCGCCACGCGAACAACGCGTGCGCCTTGGGCTCGCGTGAGCGCGTCGCTCCATGCGAGCGACGGAGCGCCAGCGGAGGAGCGGACGGAGGTGGGTCGCGTGGCCGGGGGACGGCGATTCAGCATGCAAGGATCTTGACCGTGCGCATCCAGAAGCTCGAGTCGACTGACGCGTTCGTCGTGTGGGACCTCGAGGGCGCGGATCGCTCCGTCGGCATCGCACGGCTCGCGCCGAAGATCTTGCAAGAGGGCGCCGAGATGCTGGCTCGATCGGTGACCTACTCGTTCGCTGCCTTCGGGGTGAATGCCTCGGGTGCCTCGGCGGGCATCAACGCAAAGCCGGAGGGACGCGACACCGCTGTCGAAGCGTTCGTCACCGAGCTGAAGCCCCTCGCGGGCGCGGGCTCACTCGTCCTCCACGCGGGGAGCGGTCTGCAGGACGGCGATCTCGCGCCGCTCACCAGTTCGGACGTGGCGGTACTCGCGGACGACGAGCTCACCGCGCACAGCGCGCTCGCCGCAGCCGAGGCAATGATCGGATCACTCGAGGGCAAGTCCGTGACCCTGGCTGGTACGGGACCTGTCGCGGACGCGGCTGCCATCGCGCTCGGAGACCGCGGGGCCGAGGTCACCGACGGCGAGCTCGACAGCCCCGCCGACGTACTGGTCGTCGCGGGCAAGTCGGGGATGATCTCGCACGACGTGGCCGAGGGCATCAAGGCGGGGGCGGTCGTGCCCCTGACACCGCTGCCCGTCACCGCCAAGGCGTATGCGGTGCTCCGGCGCGCCGGCGTCACGTACGTGCCGGACTTCGTCGCCCTCGCCGCTCCGCTGCTCGCTGCGTGTGACAGCGCAAATGGCGATCCCGTAGACCGTGTGCGGGCGACCGTCAGCGAACTGGCGTCGAGCGGGCCCGACGCGTGGCTCGTCGCCATCGGCATGGCCGAGACGTTCCTGTCGACGTGGCAGGACGCGCTCCCCTTCGGCCGCCCGCTGGCGACATAGTCAGCCGAGGAGCCGAGTGCGGAAGAGATCGAGCACCTGGTCGAGCGCGTCCCGCGTCGGATGACCCGGCTCGTCGACGAGGTGTTCGGTCAAGACCGAGTGCGCTCGCTTCGGGTTTCCGTGAGGATTGCCTTCCGACGAGTCGATCTCGACCTCCACGAAGTTGTCACCGAGTTCCTCGCGCAGGCGGGCAAACCGTTCGGGAGGAACGAACGAGTCGCCGCTGAACCGCAGTCCCAACACGGTGAGATCCTCGGCTGCGCACTTCTGCTTCACCCTGCTCAGATCGGCGTCGGACAATCCGAGGTCGCGCTTGCGCTTCGCACCGATCCCGAAGGGCAACGACGGCTGGGACAACACCGGCGCGAGCACGGGCGCGTCGGCCATCATCGCCAGCGCGAACCCGCCCGTGAAGCACATGCCGACGACGCCAACACCGGGTCCGCCGCACTCCTCGTGCAGTGAACGCGCCAACGCACGCAGCCACTCGATGACGGGCGACGTTCGGCCGGTCGCGAGCGCGTGGAAGTCGTGCGAGATGCACGCCGGAACCATGCTGCTGAGCACGTAGGGGATGGCGCGCGGCGCGCCGTGCTCGAGGGGATCGCGCCCGGGTGTGCCGAACAGGTGAGGCAACGCAACGGTGCAACCCACCGCCTCGACACGTCGTGCGAACTCCACGACTTTCGGCGTGATGCCCGGCATCTCGGCGATGACGATCACTGCGGGTCCGGTCCCGGCACGGAACACGTCACGCGTCTTGCCGTCGAAGGTGAACTGCGTCTTGTCGAATCCTGCGAGCACGTCGTCGCTCATGGAGCGGGGAACTTAGTGCGACGCGGCCCGTACCATCTGCGCCGTGGGCCAGCCGTCATTGACACCGACGTCGTACGTGGTACTCGGACTCGTCGGCTCATTCGGACCATGCACGTCGTACGCCATGAAGCGGTTCGTATCGGTGTCGATCGGCTACTTCTGGCCGTTTCCCCACTCGCAGCTCTACGCCGAGCCGGCACGGCTCGCACAACTCGGTTTCCTGCGAGAGCAGCAGGAGACCACGGGGCGCAAGCGTCGGACCTACACGCTCACTGACGCCGGCCGGGCAGCCCTGCGCGACTGGCTCGCGGAACCGAACGACGATCCGACGGAGATCCGAGACCTGTCGATCCTGAAGCTGTTCTTCGGTGCCCAAGCAGACGAGGGCGATGTCGTGGCGCTCGCCAGCCATGCCGTCGAGGCGCACCGACGACGGCTCGCCGAGTACGAGGCGATCGCCGCCAATCCCGACATCGAGGCCCACCAGCGCAGGACCCTCGAGATGGGCCTCGAGTTCGAACGGATGGCGATCGCGTTCTGGGACAAGGCCGCCGCCGGCTAGCGAAGCACCTGCTGTTCGATCCGGCTTTGCCGGTCGAACAGCGACATGGCCCCCAGCCGCCGACCGACAGGTCGGCGTCCACCAACTCGCTCGGAAAGGTCCCCTTTCCGAGCGAAGGTTTAGGGGCGGCTCGCCATCATCGAGGTGTTCCAGTAGTACAGCGAGTCGTAGCGAACCACGTCGCCGGCGTGCGGGGCGTGGATGATCTGGCCGCCGCCGACGTAGAGGGCGACGTGCTGATCCGGGCTCTCGTAGAAGATGAGATCGCCCGGCTGGATCGCCGACATCGAGATGTGGGTCGTCGAGGAGTACTGGGCGCCGGAGAAGTGCGGCAAGCTGACACCGCCAGCGCGCCACGCCCAAGCGGTGAGACCTGAGCAGTCGAACGCGTTCGGCCCGGCGGCACCCCATGCGTACGGCTTGCCGAGCTGTCGCTGCGCCTCCGCGATGGCAGCACCAGCGCCACCCTTCGCCGACGGTGCCGGGCCTGCCGGCGCGGCGGGCGCCGCGGCGCCACCTGACGGCCGCGCCACGGCCGAGGCTCCTCCGCCGCGAGCGGCGGATGGGGGCGTACTGGCTTGCGCCTGTGCCGCGGCGGCCTTGGCTCGGGCTTCAGCGGCCGCCTGCTGCTCGGCCGCGGCCCGTTCCTGCGCCTGGCGCACCAGCGTCGCCAACTCGCCCTGGGCCTGGTTGTAGAGCCCCTGCTGCTGCGAGACCGCGGACTCGGCTGCGGACTTCTGGTTCTGGAGATCCGCCGCCTTGGCCTCGGCGGCACCCTTGGCCTCGTTCAGTTGCCCGATCTGAACCTTGAGGTCCTCCTCGGTGGCCCGTAGCTCGTCGATCAACTGTTGGCGGTTGCCGGAGGCCGCCGTGAGATAGCCCTGGCGCTGGCCCTGGTCGGCGGGATCGATGCCGGACGCCTGCTGTTGGGAAACGGCGTCGGTGCCGTGGACATAGGCGTTCACGGCGTAGTCCCGGAGCTCGCCCTCGTGCTTGTCGTGCTCGGCCTGGGCGGCGGCGACCTTCGTCTGGGCGTCCTGGACCTGCTGCGTCAGCCCGTCGAGCTCGATCTGAGCCTGGTTGGCCGCCTCGGCGTTGCGCTCGATGACGTGATTCAGCTCGTCGATCTTGGAGGCGAGCGCGTTGGCCTGAGCCTGTTTGTCAGCGATGGCATCGGCACTCGCCGTCTGGGGCAGAGCGCAGATCGCAGCCACCGTCAGGATCGCCAGGAACAGCGCACACGCGCGCTGTCGGCGCTTCACGTCGACCATGGGACCCGGACTGTAGCAAACGCGCGACGAATGTTGCGAACAGGTGACGAGGCGGCGGGCATTCGGGGGTGAACAGTAACGAGCGAAGCCAGTCAGGACGCGGATCTGCGGGGGTCGAAAGCCGCGGCGAGGGAAGCGCCAGCGACGAGCCGCACTCGGCGGAGGCAGGAGCGCAGCGACGCCCGGAGCCGAGCGAGAAGCGCGGCGAGGGAAGCGCCAGCGACGAGCCGCACTCGGCGGAGGCAGGAGCGCAGCGACGCCCGGAGCCGAGCGAGAAGCGCGGCGAGGGAAGCGCCAGC
>DATAES010000048.1:0-12370 GCA_036257895.1 Acidimicrobiales bacterium | reverse complement strand
CGACCGACGCGCGACCGAACGAGACGAAGCAGCTCGTGTCCGGATGGGCCGACGCGATCTGGACGCAGGGCGAACGATTCGGAACGATCGGCGTCAAGCGCGGCAAGCGGTCGTTCGAGATCACCACACATCGCGCCGACGCCTACCGACCCGATTCTCGCAAGCCCGACGTGATCTACGCAGACGCGATCGAAGCGGACCTGTCGCGGCGCGACTTCACCATCAACTCGATGGCGCTCACGCTTCCCGAGCCTGAGCTGGTCGACCCGTTCGACGGCAGCAGCGATCTGCTCGTGCATCGCCGGTTGCGCACGCCGCTGTCGCCGGACGAGTCGTTCACCGACGATCCTCTGCGGATGCTGCGGGCCGCGCGCTTCATCGCGGGCTACGGCTTGACGCCCGAACCCGGCTTGGTCGATGCCGTCGTCCGCCTGCGCCAGCGGCTCGACATCGTGTCAGCCGAGCGCATTCGTGACGAGCTCGACAAGCTCCTGGTGGTCGACGATCCGAGCTCGGGTCTCTGGTTCCTGTACGAGACGGGGATCTTCGAGGAGTTCATGCCGGAGATCCCCGCGCTGCGCCTCGAACAAGACCCCGTGCACCACCACAAAGACGTACTCGCGCACACGCTCGCGGTGGTGGCCAACGTCGCGCCCCGTCGAGGCGGCAAGTCCAACAAGATCGTTCGTCTCGCCGCGCTGCTGCACGACATCGGTAAGCCCAAGACGCGCTCCGTCGGTCCTGACGGTGTGTCGTTTCACCATCACGAAGTCGTCGGCGCTCGCATGGCCCGTGAACGGCTCACCGCTCTTCGCTATCCCGCAGACGAAATGGATGCGGTGAGCAGGCTCGTCTACCTGCATCTGCGGTTTCACGGCTATGAGGAGGGCGACGGTGGCTGGACCGACAGCGCGGTGCGTCGCTACGTACGCGATGCCGGTGATCTGCTGGACGAACTCAACGAGCTCACCCGCTGCGACTGCACGACGCGCGACGAGCGCCGAGCTCGCGAGCTGGCGCGGCGCATGGACGCGCTCGAGAGCAGGATCGAGCGGCTCGCCGAGCAGGAAGAGCTGAGGGCGATCCGGCCTGATCTCGATGGCAACGAGGTGATGGAGTTGCTCGGCATCCAGCCGGGAAAGCAGGTCGGAGAAGCGATGCAGTTCCTGCTCGATGCCCGGCTGGACGAAGGGCCGCTCGGCAAGGAGGAGGCCCGCCGACGGCTTCTCGAGTGGTGGTCGGCTCGAAGCTGATTCAGATGCCCTGCTTGCGGCTCCGCACGATGAGCGTGGACGGCACCCACTGCATCACGTCGGCCCAGTAGCTGCTGCGGTGACCACCCTTGGCCGGCTCAGGCTCGAGCACCGCGTCGACGCGGAAGTTCGCCCGCGTGAGGCTCGTGAAGAGGTCGCTGATCGTCAGCGGGTAGTCGTTGCCCGAGTCCTCGCCGATCGTCCACGGGCGCGGCGTTCGATCGAAGTAGGAGCGTTGGAGCGAGGGCGGCTCGCCGGTTCGGTTCATCGCTCTGAACGCAGGATGCGGCAGCGAGATGACCAGTGGAGCCTCTGGTCGCAACACGCGGTGCACTTGGCGGAACACGCGGTCGAGATCCGCGACTGCGCCGAGTGAATAGACACTGAGCGCCGCGTCGACCGTGTCGGCCCTGACGAACGCCAAGTCCGCGAGGTCGCCTTGGTGCAGCTCGATCTTGACGACTTCGTGCTCGGCCAAGCGGCGGGCATGGGCCACTTGTTGTGCCGACTCATCGACGGCGATGACGCGCGCTCCTTGCTTCGCCATCGCGACTGCCATCGGTCCGCCTCCGCAGCCCAACTCGAGCACGCGCTTGCCGTCGAGCGGGCCGAGCAGACGAAGGTCGGCCTCCGTCGGTATGTCCGGGCCGTACTGGACGGCGTCCAGAGACGTGTCGTCCCAGGCCGGCCATGCCGTGAACGAGCGTGAGTTCAACTCGGCGGGTCCGGTGTCGGCGCGCTTACCCGGCGCGCTTGCGTCGCTCACACCGGAGAGCTTTGCAGGGTTCTCAGGTTGCTCGCGTCGTTCGAGCGTCTCGTCATCGTGTCGATGTCGAATCGCCGATTCGATGTGTTGTCGGCTCAGCCTTTGATGAACGCCTCGAGCGCGTCGCGCGCGTCTTCGTCGTGCACCTGCACGGGCGGCGACTTCATGAAGTACTGGCAGGCGGGAGTGACGGGACCACCCACGCCGCGGTCCTTGGCCACCTTGGCGCACCGGAGCGCGTCGATGATGACGCCGGCCGAGTTCGGTGAATCGTGGACTTCGAGCTTGAGTTCGACCGTCAAGGGCACGTCGCCGAAGTTGCGGCCTTCGAGACGGATGAGCGCCCATTTGCGATCGTCGAGCCAAGGGACGTGATCAGACGGCCCGATGTGAACGTCGTGGTCACTGATCCCAGCGTCGATCTGGCTCGTGACCGACTGCGTCTTCGAGATCTTCTTCGACTTGAGCCGGCTGCGCTCGAGCATGTTCATGAAGTCCATGTTTCCGCCGAAGTTCAGCTGGTAGGTGTGATCGATCGTGGTGCCGCGGTCCTCGAAGAGTCGTGCCAACGTCCGATGGACGATGGTTGCGCCGACCTGACTCTTGATGTCGTCACCCACGATCGGCACCCCCGCGGCCTCGAACTTCGCCGCCCACTCGGGGTCGGAGGCAATGAACACCGGGATGGCGTTGACGAACGCGACACCCGCGTCGAGACACGCTTGCGCGTAGTGCTTCTGTGCCTGTTCGGATCCAACCGGGAGATACGACACGAGTACATCCGCCGCAGTGTCACGCAGCACTTGGGTGACGTCGACGGGTTCGGCCGGTGACTCTTCACATGTCTGCCGGTAGTACTCACCGAAGCCGTCGAGTGTCGGGCCGCGTTGCACGGTCACACCGAGGTGGGGCACGTCGCTGAACTTGATCGTGTTGTTGGGGCCCGCGAACACGGCCTTGCTCACATCGATGCCGACCTTGTCCGCATCCACGTCGAACGCGGCGACCAACTCGATGTCCCGGATGCGGTAGCCGCCGAGCTCGACGTGCATGAGACCGGGCACCCGGTCAGCGGGATCTGCGTCCTTGTAGTACTCGATGCCCTGAAGCAACGAGCTTGCACAGTTGCCGACACCGGAGATGGCGAGGCGGATCGGACGGTGGGTCATGAGGGGGCTTCCTCCATTGCTTGGCCTTGCTCGCCGGCGATCAGCCGGTCGAGCCACGAGAGGTCTCGAGTGAGGGCTTCGTCGTCGCGCTCGCGCAGCATGCGGCGATACCGATCGAGGACACCGTCGCTGCCACTCGTGGCCCGTCGCCGTTCTGCGGCACGCGCCAGAAGCTCGGCGCGACGACGCTCGAACATGGCGAGACGTTCGTCGGATGACAGGAAGCCGCAAAACGCGACGCGCAGCGAGAAGGTGCGGTCGTCGCAGGGTTGCGGGTCCGTGAGCAGCGCGACCAACTGCGTCTCGCCCTGTGGCGTGATGCCGTAGACCTTCTTGCTGCGGCCGCTGTGCGCGGGCCGGTGACGCGCCCGGAAGGCGGCGAGTTCGCCCGCGAGTGAGCCACTCGAGGGGACGGGCCGGTTGGCACGGGTGTTGGCCTCGACCGCCTTCACCATGCCGCTGCGCTCGAGCCGGTTCAGCGCCGGATACAGGGATCCGAACGAGACGACACCCGAGCGTGCGCCCGGCAGCTCGGACAGCCGCTTGCGCAGCTCGTAGCCGTGAAGGTCCTGCTCCTTGAGCAGCCCGAGTATGGCGAGGTCGATCATCTGAAAGTAGCGATCCAATACATCGAAGCGATATATCGAGTGTACCGGTCGTTGCTTGAAAAGACAAGCAATTCGATTCGGACCAGAAGGGCCTCAATCGAGAGGGCGAACCATTACTCTCAGCACGCAGATGTTCGGGCCAGAAGCCATCCAAGGGGCAGCGGCGAGCCAGCCCGGCACCGTCGACTACCGCCTCGCGCGACAGGCGCTGGTCGCCGAGTACCGGAAGAAGCGCCTGGCGCAGCATGACGTCTGCGACGCCCACCCGGAGTTGGTGCGGGCCGCCCGCGAGCTCGGCGAGCCCACCTCGATCGAGTGCCCGATCTGTGAGGACGCCAATGTCGTCCTCGTGTCGTACGTCTTCGGGCCCGGTCTGCCGCCTTTCGGCCGCTGCATCAGTTCCAAAGCCGAGTTGGCCAGGCTCAAGCAACGCCCCGCCGACATGGCGTGCTACGTCGTCGAGGTGTGTCCGAACTGTTCGTGGAACCACTTGGCGCGGGTGTTCCCGGTCGGTCGCGCCCGACGCCGCTGACAGATCGCCGCCCCGTCTGACGGGGATAACGCCGTCCGGTTGGTACGATCCTCACGCCTCGAAGCGAGTTCCCCCGCTGATCGCGTCTCGCGTCGCAATATCAGGGGCACCCTTTTCCATGCCGACGCAGACCCGCCGTACGAAAGCACGGGCATCGGCAGGTCGAGCAAAGCGCAAGAGGCCGCCGAACCCTGTCGACCTGAAGCCCAACGGCGAGCGCAAGAGCTTCTTCTGGCGCTGGCGCCGGGCTTTCTTCCTGCTCGGACTGCTCCTCGGCGCCGGCATCGCCGGCATCGGCTACGTCGTCGCCCATGTCGAGTTGCCGCCGGAACGGATCCAGGCGCAGACCTCGTTCATCTGCGGTGCGGAGGTCGCGGCCAACTGCGTTGCCGACAACGCGATCGCGAGCCTGCACGGCGACCAGGACAGGCAGAACGTCAGGCTCGACCAAGTGCCGCAGGTGATGATCGACGCGGTCCTCGCAGCCGAGGATCGCGACTTCTTCAACCACGCGGCCATCGATCCCTTCGGGACAATGCGGGCCATGTGGGCCGACCTTCGGAGCCAGGGATCGACGCAGGGTGGGTCCACGATCACCCAGCAATACGTGAAGACCGTCTACCTCTCGAGCGAGCGGACGCTGTCGCGCAAGCTCAAAGAAGCGGTCCTGTCGATCAAGGTCGAGCAGCAGTTCACGAAGCAGGAGATCCTCGAGCGCTATCTCAACGCGGTGTACTTCGGTCGCGGCGCATACGGCGTCGGTGCTGCGGTACGCACGTACTTCGGGCACGACCTGTCGAAGGTGACGGTGCCCGAAGCCGCCTATCTCGCGGGGCTCATCCGCTCCCCTGGGACCGCGGATGGTGCGAACCCGAATCAAGTGAAGGAGGCGGAGTTCCGACGGCACAGCGTGTTGCAAGCCCTGCTCGAGATGAAGAAGATCACGCCCGAGCAGGAGCAGCAAGCAGATGCTGTCGGGTTCAGCGTGATCAGTCCCGACAACCCGGCCGGGACGATCCTGCCGCCGCAGGAGACGCAAGGCGTCGAATACCTGAAGGGCGCCGACGTCGGTTCGCAGTACTTCGTCGAGTACGTGAAGCAGCAGTTGAACCAGCGCGGTTTCTCGGACGCGGAGATCTTTGGCGGCGGCCTGAAGGTCTACACGTCGCTCGACCTCGGCATGCAGGCACAGGCGTGGAGTGCCGTCACGAGCACGCTCGACCGCGCGGACGATCCGTCCGCTTCCCTTGTCTCCCTCGATCCCGACAATCACGTGAAGGCCCTGATCGGTGGTCGCGACTTCACGACTGACAAGGTGAACCGGGCTGTGCCCGGCGGAGGAGGCAGCGGCCGGCAGGCGGGTTCGTCGATGAAACCATTCACCTTGAGCGCGGCCGTGCAACAGGACATCTCGCTCAAGTCGCTGTTCAACGCGCCCAGCCGCATCACCATCCCCAAGGCGAACGGCGGCAAGGACTGGGTCGTCAACAACGCCGAGCCGAGCAGCGGCGTGCTGAATTTGATCGACGCGACGAAGGACTCGTCGAACACCGTCTACGCACAACTGATGACCAAAGTGCACCCGGAGAACGTGGTACCGGTCGCACAGAACATGGGAATCACGACCCAACTCGACCCGTTCGTGTCGCTCGTGCTCGGGTCGGAGGAGGTCTTTCCGCTGGACATGGCCTCGGGGTACTCGACCTGGGCGCATCGCGGTGAGCACATCACGCCGACCGCCATCCTCAAGGTCGAACGACCCGACGGCACGGTCGTCAACTTCGAGCAGCCGCGTTCTCAGGTTCTGACGCAGCAGCAGTCTGATCTCGTCACCTACTGCCTGCAGCAGGTCGTGCACGGCGGCACCGGATCGGGTGCGTACTTCGGCAAGGACATCGCCGGCAAGACGGGCACGACCGAGGACAACACCGATGCCTGGTTCGTCGGGTTCACGCCGAACGGCTACACGACCGCCGTCTGGATGGGCTACGACAACGCACCGGGCGCGCCGCCGCGTTTCATGAACAGCGTCCACGGCCGCGTCGTGTTCGGCGGCACGTTCCCCGCCACGATCTGGCACAAGTACATGCAGGGGATCACCGACGGCATGGACGTCGGCAGCTTCACCGACCCCAAGACGTTCCCGGGCAAGGTGCTCAACGCCAACCTGGCGACCACGACCACCTCGACCCCGGCCGCGTCGGCGTCGAGCTCCACCACTACGCCGGGATCGGCACCGTCGACGGCGCCCTCGACGACCGCCGCGCCGCCGACCTCGGCCGCGGCCGCACCCCCGGTCAGCGCCGCGCCGGCCGCACGGGGTCCGGGTCCCTAGACCGGCAACGAACGATGGTGCTTTCCCGGGTGTTGACGCCGCAAACGACCCGGAGTCCGGGTGGTTCAGAGCTCCGGATCGGTCGCGCCCACCGGCTGGTGCGGGTAGTGGCTCCGGCACACGAAACACCAGCGCTCGACATCGTCGACCACCTCGACCTTGCCTTCGGTGTCCCAGGTCTCGGGCGTGACGTAGACGCGGTGCACTTCGACGAGGTCGTCTTCGTCGCGCCCGCAGGATTCGCACCGGGCTGAAGGTGACTCGACCACCCGAGCGACGGTACAGTGCGTGCACCGCCGGCAGCCATGTGGCGCTGGACGGGAAAGGAGGCAGCCATGGCTGCATCGATCACCGCGCCAGCCGTCCGCTCACGCAAAGTGCGTACTGGCGCCGAACCGCTGGTCATGGTCACCGCGTACGACGCGCCTGGAGCGCGCATGGCCGACGAAGCAGGTGTCGACCTGATCCTCGTCGGCGACTCGCTCGCGATGGTCGTGCTCGGCTACGACGACACGCTCCAAGTCACGATCGACGACATGGCGCACCATGTCGCGGCCGTCGCTCGCGCCAAGCCGCACCCACTCGTCGTCGGTGATCTGCCGTGGCTCAGCTACCACGTGTCCGCAGAGGACGCGGTGCGCAACGCGGCTCACCTCGTTCGTGCCGGCGCGCAAGCCGTGAAGCTCGAAGGCGGCCGGAAACGACTGCCGGTGATCGAGGCGATTCTCGACGCGGAGGTCCCGGTGATGGGGCACCTCGGCCTCACGCCGCAGTCCGTCCATGCCATGGGCGGCTTCAAGGTGCAGGGCAAGGAGCGGTCGGCCGCGCTCGCGCTCGTCGACGACGCGCATGCACTCGAGGAAGCCGGCTGCTTCTCGATCGTGCTCGAGGGTGTGCCGGACGAGGTCGCGAGGATGGTCACCGATGCTGTGTCGGTGCCGACCATCGGGATCGGCGCGGGCCGTCATTGCGACGGCCAGGTCCTCGTGTTCCACGATGTGCTCGGGCTCGAGGATCGAATCATCCCGAAGTTCGTGCGGCGCTATGCCGATCTCAAGGCCTCAGCGGTCGAGGGACTGCGCGCCTTTGCGACCGATGTGCGCTCGGGGCAGTTCCCGGCCGACGACGAGAGCTATCACCTGGCCGACGACGTGCGTTCTGCGTTGCACCTCTACGGCGGCACCAAGTCGGCCTGAGAGTCTTCACTGTCTCACCCCCTGGGCATGATGTGCCGCATGGGACGCGCCCTCATCGTTTCCAGTACGCTGCACCCTTCCAATCGAGGCCCTGCTCCGTATCGTGCGGAGCCCCGGCCAGCCGGGTCCACAGGGAGGTGACGACTCGCTCATGCGAGCCTACGAACTCATGGTCATCGTCGACGGCGCCGCCGACGACGCAGCCGTCGAATCCGCTCTTCGCCGCATCGGTGAACAGGTCCAAGCCAAACAGGGCGAGATCAAAACCACCGATCGCTGGGGTCGGCGTCGCCTCGCGTACGAGATCGATCACAAGCACGAGGGTTCCTACATCGTGTTCGAGATCGTCGCGGAAGCCGGCGCGCTCGACGATCTCGAGCGCCAGCTGCGCCTCGCGGACGACATCGTCCGCCACAAGCTGATCCGCCTGCCCGACCGGGAGGCCGCCCGACGCGGCCTGCTGGGCGAGGCACCGGCCGCTACGGCCGGTTGATCCGAGGAGAGCCTCGATGCCCGACAATTCCGTGACCCTCGTTGGCAACATCACCCGCGACCCCGAGCTGCGATTCACTGCGTCCGGCCAGGCGATCGCCACCTTCGGCCTCGCCGTGAACCGTCGCTTCCAACGCAACGGGCAGTGGGAGGAGCAGACCAGCTTCTTCAATGTGACGTGTTGGGGACAGATGGGCGAGAACGCGTCCCAGTCGCTGCCGAAGGGCGCGCGTGTCGTCGTCACCGGCCGACTCGAGCAGCGGTCGTGGGAGACCCAAGACGGTGAGAAGCGATCGACCGTCGACATCACAGCCGACGAGATCGGTCCGAGCCTGCGCTGGGCCACGTGCGAGATCACGAAGAACGACCGGCGCGAGCCCGGTGAAGGCGCAAGTCGGCCAGTTGCGAACGCGGCGCCAACGGCCGCTCCCTCCTACGGAGACGAGGAACCGTTCTGATGGCCAAGAAGGCCCCCCGCACGAAGAACAAGGACAACGCTCGACGGTCCAAGAAGAAGACGAGCGTTCTCGTCCAAGAGAGCGTCGAGTACATCGACTACAAAGACGTCAACTTGCTCCGGCGGTTCATGTCCGATCGCGCCAAGATCCGCGCCAGACGAGTGACGGGTAACGACGCGCAGCAACAGCGCGAGGTGGCACGAGCCATCAAGAACGCCCGCGAGATGGCGCTGCTGCCGTACACGAATCGCGTCACCACACAGCGCACGTCGCGTGATCGCGGGCCGGGGGGGCCGGGCCGGGCCGATGGGCCGCCGCCGCGTCCGGCCGGGCCGCCGCCGTTGTCCGGCGGCGACGGCATGACCGACGAGATTCCCGAACTCGACACCGAAGACGTGCTGCTCGGCGACGTGCTGCTCGGAGACGAGGTCGAGGAGGGTGACGACGAGTGAAGGTGATCCTGCGCGCCGACGTCTCCGATGTCGGCAACAAGGGCGACATCGTCGACGTCGCCGACGGCTTCGCTCGGAACTATCTCGTGCCGAAGGGCCTGGCCCTGCGTGCGACCGATGGCAACGTGCAGCAGGCGGCGTCGATGCGCCGTTCCCGTGACCTCCGTGACGCCAAGGATCGTGGCGCGGCCGAGGAGGTGGCACGCGTGCTCGTCCCCGCGATCATCACTCTGAAGGCGAAGGCAGGAAGCGAGGGCCGGCTGTTCGGCTCCGTGACGACGACAGACGTGGCCGCGGCGGTGCACGAGCAAACAGGCATCGAGGTCGACCGTCGCAAACTGCAACTCGACGAGCCGATCAAGTCGGTGGGCACGCACCAGATCCCGACGAAGCTGCATCCCGACGTCGTGTTCGCGATCACCGTCGAGGTTGTCAGCGGATCCTGAGCCGTCGCGTTTGCATGCTCCGGGCGGCGCTCCGCGCCTGCCTCCGCGTGCGCCGGCCCGACGCTGGCGCTTCTCGGGCCAGCGCCCGAGGTACACTCCCGAACATGTGTTCGGAAGTGAGGGAGCGCTGCGGTTGTGGGCAACTGTGGCCTCCGTCCACAGCGAATCCCCATGCTTGTGCTCTTCATACGCACAAGCGGTTCGGGGGAAAGTGAACGCCGCATGTCCGACACGAGAGCGGTCGATGAAGTCAGATCGTCGGGAGCGGCCGCGCAGCGGGTTCCACCCCACAACCTCCAGGCCGAAGAGTCGCTCCTCGGTGCGATGCTGCTTTCGAAGGATGCGATTGCCGCCGGCGTCGAACTCCTGAACGCGGCCGACTTCTACAAGCCGGCGCACAGTCACATCTTCGAAGCGATCACCTCGCTCTACGGCGGCGGCGAGCCGGTCGATCCGGTCACCGTCGCCGAGGAACTGCGGCGAGCCGGCCTGCTCGACCCCGTCGGTGGGCAGGGCGCCCTCGTCACGCTGCAGGCGAACACGCCGGCGACCAGCAGCGCGGCTCGGTACGCCAAGATCATCGAAGAGCACTCGTTGTTGCGTCGCATGATCTGGGCGGCCGGCGACATCGCGGAGCGCGCCTACGCATTGCCCGACGATGTCGAAAAGACGATCGATGAAGCTGAGTCGCTGGTGTTCGCGGTCGCCGAGCGAAGACTGGCCGACGCGACGTCGCCCATCGGCGAGCTGCTCGACATGACGCTCGATCGACTCGAAGAGCTCTACGAGCGGGGCGAGTCGATCACGGGGATCCCCACCGGCTACTACGAGCTCGACGAGCTGCTGTCTGGGCTTCAGCCGAGCGCGCTCATCGTCGTCGGTGCACGTCCCTCGATGGGCAAGACGTCGTTCGCTCTCGGCATGGCACAGAGCGCTGGTCTCAAGACGCAACGGCCCGTGCTGCTGTTCTCCCTCGAGATGAGCCAGCTCGAGGTGACGCAGCGCATCCTGTGCGGCGAGGCCAAGGTCGATGCGACCAGGGTGCGCAACGGCAAGCTGTCCGAGGCCGACTGGGGCAAGATCCACCATGCGGTCGGCCGACTCGCCGACGCGCAGATCTACATCGACGACAACCCGAACATCACGGTGATGGACATCCGGGCCAAGGCTCGACGGCTGAAGAGCCGCATCGGCGACCTCGGCGTGGTGATCGTCGATTACATCCAGCTCATGAGCGGCCGCATGTCGGCTGAGAACCGTCAGGTCGAGGTGGCCGAGATCAGCCGCAACCTGAAGATCCTCGCCCGTGAGCTCGAATGCCCGGTGGTCGCGCTGGCGCAGCTCAACCGTCAACTCGAGACGCGAGCCGACAAGCGGCCGATGCTCGCCGACCTTCGTGAGAGCGGCAGCATCGAGCAGGACGCGGACGTCGTCCTGTTCCTCTATCGCGACGAGGTGTACAACCCCGAAGCGCTCGAGAACAAGGGAACCGCGGAGATTCTCGTGGCGAAGCATCGGAGTGGGCCCACCGGCAAGGTGCGGCTGGCGTGGCTCGAGCAGTACGCGCGCTTCGAGAACATGGCGCGCGGGGTGTAGCGGCTGCGTTCAGCGGACAAGATTGACTGCACCGTGCAGGCCGTCGATGTCGGATCGCAGCGGCAGACGACCCGATGGATGTCGGGTTGGCGGCTCGCGTTGGTCTTCTTGCTTCTCGCCGTCGTCACCCACTTGCCGAGCCTCGTTCGCACGGAGGTCCTGAACCCGGACGAAGCCTTCCTCGCGACGCAAGCGCAGGTCTTGAACGACGGCGGTCGCCTGTATCACGACGTCGTCGATCGCAAGCCGCCCATCGTGCCCTACATCTATGCGGCCGTCTTTCGCGTGACCGGCTCCGACGATCTCGTGTGGGTCCGCGTCCTCGCGATCGGCGTCTACGTCGTCAGCGCGTTGCTCCTCGCCGCGATCGCGAGACGCCGATGGGGTGACAAGGCCGGGTTGGCCGCAGGAGTCCTCTACCTCGTCGCGAGCGGAGGTCTCGTGCTCGAGGACAGTCAGCCGGCGAACTTCGAAGTGTTCATGACGCCGCTCATCTGTGCCGCGATGTACTTCGGCGACCGCGAGCGCACGACAACGTCCGGCGTGTTCGCCGCGCTTGCGACGCTCGCAAAACAGACCGCGGCGACGACGATGTTGCCGCTCGCGTGGATGTCATGGCGTCGCGAGCGGATGCGTGGGCTCGTTCGGCTGGGCGCCGCGTTTGTGATCCCGGTGGTCGTCGCGGCCGTCCTGTTCGGCTGGGGTGACTTCATGTTCTGGGTCTTCACCGGAACGGGCGGCTATCTCGATGCCAGTGGTTCCTGGGGTGTGGCGACGAACCGAGGTCTCGCGAGCACGGCCATCTTTCTTGGCGCCAACTTCGCGGCGCTGCTGCTGGTGATCGTCGGAGTTCGACGATGGCGGGAGGATCTCGACCTGTGGCTGTGGCTGGCCGGCGCGTTCATCGGCGTCGCGGCCGGGTTCCGCTTCTTCGGCCATTACTTCCTACAGCTCGGACCGCCGTTCGCCGTGCTGGCGGCCGGCACGCTGGCCCGCGAGCGTCCGAAGGTGTGGATCCGGACGGCTGTCCTCGCGGGCGCGTCGGTCATCGTGTTCGTCGCACTGGG
>DATAES010000047.1:0-2305 GCA_036257895.1 Acidimicrobiales bacterium | reverse complement strand
CCGTGGCCCCTATAGGGGCCACGGCGCACCAACATTCACTCGAGAATCAGACGAAGGTGTTCGAGCCGCGCAGGCGACCGGTCATCATGCTGCCGCGGGTGCCGCACCAGCACACCCACCGGACCTCGATGCCGTTCAGCGTGTTGTGCAACGACTCGATGCGGCGCTCGGACAACAGCACCTCACGCCCGTGCTGGGGACAGTGCACCGTGAACATGACCTCATCCTCCGTCTCGTCGTCCGTGGACGCTAGTGGCAGAGATGTACATGGCCGCATGATTTCTGCCATACTGGCGAACGTGCCTGCAAAGAGAACGACGCAGCGCCCCACCAGTGTGAGATCCGTGAGGAGAAAACGCCAACGAGTTGCGGCGTTGCTCGCGGACGGCGCATCCCCGTTCGAGTTCGCGGTCGTGTGCGAGGTGTTCGGCCTCGAGCGTCCCGAGATCCTCGACCCGTGGCCCTACGAGCTCGTGCTGTGCTCCGACGGAGGCCGACCGGTCAAGACATCACTCGGCTTCACCATCGGTGGTCTGCAGCCGCTGTCTGCTGCGGACACCGCGGACACGATCGTGGTTCCGGCATCCGGTGCCGATGCGGTACGACCCCCGAGCGACGAGATGATCGCCGCACTACAGCGCGCGCACCGTCGAGGGGTACGCCTGTTGAGCGTGTGTTCGGGAGCATTCCCGCTCGCGCATGCCGGTCTGCTCGACGGCCGTCGCGCGACGACGCACTGGATGTACACGAGCCGGCTCGCCGAAGCCTTTCCTTCTGTCAACGTCGACCCCAACGTGTTGTACGTCGACGACGGACAGATCCTCACGTCCGCCGGCACGGCTGCAGGGATCGATCTGTGTCTGCACGTCGTCCGCACGGACCATGGTGCCGAAGTGGCAAACGCGGTGGCGCGTCGCATGGTCGTGCCGCCTCATCGCGATGGTGGGCAGGCTCAGTTCGTACGAGAGGCCGTTGTCACCGAGTGCGAGAGCGATCAACTGGCGGCGACACTCGATTGGGCTGTCGAGCATCTCGACGAATCGCTCACGGTCGAGCTGCTCGCACGGCGAGCGTTGATGAGCCCGCGCACGTTCGCCCGCCGCTTCCGCGACGCGACGGGCACGACGCCCCTGCAGTGGCTGCTCCGCCAGCGCATCCTCCACGCGCAACGTCTGCTCGAGAGCACCGACCTCCCCGTCGAGGTCATCGCCGACCGGTGCGGGTTCGGGTCGGCGACCGTGTTGCGCACGCACTTCCGTCGTCTTCTCGACACGTCGCCACTCGGATACCGCCGAACCTTTCACGAACGCGCGTCTTGAACTTCGCCGAGCTGACCGCCGTCGACCGGACGTCGACCGACACGTTCGAGCTACATGTCGAGCCCTCGTCGTTCATCGTGCGGGGACCGAACGGCGGGTACCTCGCAGCGGTGCTGCTGCGCGCCATGACTGCACGCGTCTCGGATCTGGGTGATGAGCCGTCCCGTCCCGTGCGATCGCTGACAGTGCACTACGCGCGGGCGCCGGTCGCGGGCCCAGCCACCATCACCACCGAAGTCGTCCGCACCGGACGCTCGCTCGTCACCTGCAGCGCGCGTCTCGAGCAGTCCGGACGGCCAGCGCTTGCCGCGCTCGCCGCCTTCTCACCCGCGTGGACCGGACCGGCTTGGCACCACGATCCTCCGCCCTCGGTTCCCGGAGCCGACACCGTCGGCCTCCCGGTCCGGGACCGACCGCCGTTGCCGTTCACGAATTACTGGGATCAGCGCTTCGCGTTGGGCGCGTCTCCTGGCGACAAGGCCGACCGCGCCGAGACCGGCGGATGGTTGCGCCTCGCGGAACCGCAACCCGTCGATTCCATCGTGGTCGCGGCCATGAGCGATGCCTGGTTCCCGGCTGCGTTCGCCCTGGTCGATGCACCCGTGCCCACGGTCGATCTCACGATCCACTTCCGAGTCGCGCTTCCCTACCCCGGCTTGGGACCGGAGGACTTCGTCCTCGTGCGGTTCGTCAGCCGTACCGCGGCGGACGGCTTCGTCGAGGAGGACGGCCACCTCTGGGCGCCCGACGGCACCCTCATCGCGCAGAGCCGCCAACTGGCGATCCTCTTACCGGGCTGAGACCTCTCCCGCCAGCGGCACGGGACGCGGCGCACGGATCTTGATGACCGTGCCGGCGATGGCCGCGACCGCCAGTGCGCCGATTCCCCATCGCAGGTCGGTGGCTTGCGCGATCCATCCGACCACGGGCGGACCTGCGAGGAAGCCGACGTACCCGCACGCGCTCAAGCCGCCGACGACCAGACC
>DATAES010000046.1:0-2662 GCA_036257895.1 Acidimicrobiales bacterium | reverse complement strand
GCCGTCCTCGGAGAAGACGCCGTTCAGGTACACCTCGTAGAGGATCAGGGACTGCGGGTCATTGTCGTCCGTCGATTGGTCCCAGTTCAGCCAGAGCTCTGGCGGGTCCGTTTGGAACGAGAACCGCAGATTCGTGGGTGGTGACGGCGCGACGTCGTCCGTCTTCGCGGGCGTCGTGACCGTCAGCACGTTGCTCTCGACCGTGTTTCCGTAGCCGTCGCGGGCCGTCACCTTGAATGTGTGTGTCGTGGACGGCGTCAGATGGAGGACGGTCGCTCCCCTCCCCCCGATCGTGTCCCAAATGAAGGGTCTCCCGTCGACGAGGAGCGTGTTCCAGGTCTGCGTGATGTTGTCGACAGATGCGGTCCACGAGACGGAGATCCGTGTCGGATAGACGGACGTCAGCGAGAGCGTCGGGGGCGGGCTCGGCGGGGTCGTGTCCGGCGGTGTCGTGTGGGTGACGGGGTTGCTCGAAGCGGACCGGTTGCCGGCCGAGTCGATCGCGTACACCGTCCAGGTCGTCGTCCGATCGGGCATCAGCTTCGTCATCGTGAAGGTCGTCTTCGGCGGATCGACCCTGAAGCAGCCGAGACCGTCCTTCTGCACGCAGTACCACCAGGTCCCCGAGTCGGTCGAGGCGTTCCATGCCAACGAGATGCTGGTGTCCGAGCTCGCGGTGATGTGGAGGTTGGTCGGCGTCGTCGGCGCTGCGCCAGTCGCCGGTGGCGGTGGCGGTGGCGGCGGCGGTGGCGGGGGCGGTGGCTTCTTCGCCGCAGCAGCCGAGACGGCGACGAGCGCGAGGGCGAGGACGAGTCCAGCGAGTGCCGTGCGTCGGACCGACATGCGATCTCCTTCCGAGTGCGTGGTCGTCACGAGGAGATACGGGTGCGACGACGGGAGCGGTTTGGAGCGGCCACCGACGCCTCAGCGACGTCACGTCGCGCTCGTGTCGATCGCATCGGAGCGCCCGCAGGGTCGCGCATGGAACCTGCCAATCACTGGCCACGAACTGGCCATGCCGCCCGACGCCCCAACGGCGCCGCACGGAGGCCAAGCACTTGCCTGCGTGCCCGGCAATCCGACCGGCCTCGGCGGTGCGTATTTGCTCGTGAACTGTCAGCGCCGCCGGGAGGGGCAATGTCCATCCGAACCGCCGCACTCACTGGAACCGCGCTCGTGCTCGCGCTCGTCCTCACAGCCTCGGCGGCGGCCAAGCGGCCCCCGGCGCCGGGGGACAAGCAGGCGCCCACGACGCCGACGAACCTCCACATCACCGCGAGCTCGGACACGAGCGTCTCGTTGGCGTGGAACGCATCGACCGACAACTCGACAAACTGGTGGTACTGCGTCCAGGCAAACGGCGCCAGCTGCATCCGGGTCGACCCGCCGCAGACGACCTACACGCGCTCGGACCTGACGCCCGGTAGCACGACGACCTTCACCGTCTACGCGATCGACGCCAGCGGGAACCGCTCCCAAACGAGCAACGCCGTGACACACACGGTCCCAGCGGACACGACGCCGCCGAGCCCGGCGCCGACGCTCACCGCGAACACCGTCACGTCCACATGGCTCTCGTTCTCGTGGACGGCGTCGCAGGACTCCGGTTCGGAGGTCCTCTACACCGTGTATCTCGACGGGATGCCGCACCTCACCAACCTCCCGTGGAGGTTCGGGAACGTCTTCGGCCTCATGCCGTCCTCGACGCACGAGCTCCGAGTCGACGCACGCGACAGCTTGGGGAACGTCGCGCAGAGCAACGTTGTGTCGGTGACGACGCCGGCTCCGACGAACAGCGTCGCGCCGACGGCGCCGACGAACGTGCGACTCGGCTTCCAGAGCGGCAACGGGGAGGCGTGGCTGAGCTGGGATCGGTCCACCGACGACGCCGACTCGCAACACCTGATCGTCTACGAGATCTACTTCAACGGACTCCCGAACTACCCCGAGAGCATCATCGGCGGCAACTCGACGATCGCCTACTGCACAGTGCAGGGCATCGGGATGACCGAAGTCGTGCTCAAAGCCGTCGACACGTCCGGGAACCGCTCCGCGCCGAGCAACCCGGTCTGGGTCGACTGCTGAACCATCGCGTGATGCGCCCGCCGCGTCGACTGCGGCGGGCGCACCACTTCGGGTCTGAGCGTTTGCCACCGGTTGCGACCGTTGCGACCGGTTGGCGACCGCTTGGCTCTCAGATCTCGTCGGCGAGCTTCACCGCCGAGCGGCTCGAGTCCGAGGTGGCGCTGAACTCCTCGCCAGCTGGACGGCGACGCTTGATTCGGACCGTTTCACCGCAGATATGAACCGGCCGGGGGCGCCTTCGAGAGGCGCCCCCGGCCGGTTTGTCCGCCCTACGGAGCCGGACGCGGACGCACGCTGCCCTTGCGCCCGTGCACCAGGGTGGCGACTCCGCCGGCGAGCAGCACCAGACCAAGCATGGACCCGGCACCGATGCCGAAGTCAGCCCAATCGAAACCAGCGGACGTCGGGGTCGCTCGGACGGTCGCCACCTGGTCGATCGCCTGGCCGCGGATGTCGACCGCGCGCAGATCAGCTGCGGTCGAGTGGTCTTCGGCGCGATTCGTGCCGCAGTGACCGATGTAGAGCTCGCGGGAGAGCGTCGCGCTCTGGCAGAGCTTGCCGAGTTCCTGGCTGCGGA
>DATAES010000045.1:0-15448 GCA_036257895.1 Acidimicrobiales bacterium | reverse complement strand
GCGCCTTCTCGGTCGCGACCTCGGCTGATCCCGAACTCGCGCAGCGAGCGGCGGAACCATTGCTCTCGAATGTCCGAGACCAACTCGCCACGGCTTCGGCACTCGGACAGCGAACGATCTCACCACCGAATTCGATGTACTCACACTCAATCCGAGAGGTCTCGATCGACGGAGGCTCGGCTTCCCTGATGGACTGCACCATCGACGACCAACAGGTGGTCGATTCAGGCGGGCGAGTGATCGATGGCGCTGTCACCTCGAAGTTGTATCGAGGCAGTCTCAGGCTCGATGACGCGACGTGGAAGGTCGACAACATCACCGTCGTCTCAAACACCGAAGGCATTGCTGGATGCGCTGGCTAATCGTTTCGGTTGTAGGTCTGCTGGTGCTCTGGCCAGCGCCAGCACAAGCCAAGGCGGGCACCGGCGGCGCATATCAAGGCCCAAACGGAGATCCGGTCGTGTTCGTCGGGACGCCGGGGAGCAACGCACCTGGTGGGCCTTCGGGAGGACACGGGTCCGTCACGTGCGGGCTGTTCGAGATCACCGGCGTCTCCGGAGCGGGTGTGACGCTCGGCGTGGGCGGTGCCGCGATCGATCCGGTCGAAGGACGTGCGTACTTCATCGTGTGCAGGAACGTCGGCGGCGCCGTCGTGTACCAGCAACTCATCACGTACCAACCCGCCGCCAACGTCGTGGATGCTGCCACGCTCGCGCGACAGGCCTATCGAGAACTGCCGCTGCTGTACCCGCAACCGTTCACCGCGCCGCCTGCGAACATGAACCAGCTCGTTGGTGTCCGCACGTGGTTCTGGATCGACCCGGCACAATGGCAACCCCGCAGCGCGTCGGCCGCGGTCCCTGGTCTGTCGGCCACGGTCACAGCGACGCCCATCACGGTGCTTTGGGACACCGGCGACGGTGCGGTCATCACCTGCGACGGACCTGGCATCCCCTACGACCCGGGACGGCCCGACAACGTTCAGCACTCCGACTGCTCACACGTGTTCGAGCACGACGGCGAGCACGATGTTCGCACGACCATCGTGTGGCGCGTGCGTTGGACCGCGACCGACGGCAGCGGCGGCGCGCTGCCCGACGTCGAACGTGCGACGCAGTTCCCGCTGCAAGCGGAACAACGTCAAGCCGTGATCAACGGCTGACCGGCGCACGACGCCAACGACAACGCCACCTCGTCGTCCCAACTCTGGGTCGCCGTGGCCCCTATAGGGGCCACGGCGCACCAACATTCGCAGGGGAGGGAGTCAGTCCATCGTGATGGTGAAGCGGTAGCGGGGGCGGCGGTGGAACTCTTCGCCGTCGTGGAACGTTCCGAGCGGGGTGAGTCCCAGCACCATGGAGTCGGGCCGATAGAAGACGGACTCGATGTCGTCGTCGGTGGCGTCGCTCGGATCGATCCCCGCGTCCAGGATCGCCTTGAGCACCACGGTGCCGAGCCGTCCTTGCATGAGCCGGTGAATGATTGCGGGCAGCGACTCCGGGTCCTTCAACATCCACGCGTGGCTGGCGCCGTGCACGACGACGAGCTCGCCGCGGCCGCGTCGGGCCGCGGAGCGCGCCGTGGCCATCGGCACGGCGAGGTCACGACTGCCGTGAATGGCGAACAACGGGATGCGCTGCTCCGCGACGGCCTCGAGCATCCAGCGGCTCCCCCGCGACCGCAGGATCGACACGCCCGGCCCGATCAGTCGCCACGGCCGGCGGACGTGCCCGAGCAGGGTCGGGGTCACGAGCCGTCCGAGCTTGCGCGCTTGCCCGGGATCCCGGAACAACGGAATCGTGCTGAGCATGTCGACCCACAGCGTCACGCCGATGCCCGCGAGCAGCGGCGGGCACACTCGGAACAGGTTGACCATGTTGTCCCACGTGTCGCCGACGATTGCGTCGAGGAGGATGACGGCAACCGCTCGGTCCGGTTGCGTCGCGGCGAGTTCGGTGACCAGCCGTCCACCCATCGAGTGCCCGGCCAGCACCGCCTTCTCGATGCCCAGATGGTCGAGCACTCGAGCGAGCAGTTGCGTGTAGTTCGAGAACGTGCCCGCGCCCGTCGGCAACCCCAACGTGCTGCCGTGCCCGGCGACGTCGATGGCGATGACCTTGAAGCCCAGGTCGACCAGGCGCGACAAGGTCTGCGCGTACAGGATCCCTTCCGCGGAAAAGCCGTGAACCACCACAAGCGGGACACCTCGGCCGCACACGGCGACGCCGACCTGATGACCGTCGTCGAGCGTCAGCAGATGCCGCGCCAAGCGCGGCGTGACAACCGGGCCTTGCTCCGGCGCAACCGCTGTCGTCGTCGGCCCGATGATCGGGGCCGTCACTTCTCCCGCCATCCCCGAATTGTGGCGCATTCCTCACCCTAAGCGGTGCATTCGCCCGCTGGGACAGCCGAGAGCTACCCGGCGAGCAGCCGGAGTGCGTCCTCGCAGTCGCGGTGCATCTGGTCGACGAGCGCGTCGCGTGAGTCGAACTTCATCTCCTCACGCAGCCGGGCCACGAAGCTGACCTTGGCCGCCTCGCCGTACAGGTCGCCGTCCCAATCGAGCAGGTGCACCTCGAGCAGCCGGTAGGGCTGCGACTCGTAGAACGTGGGCCGTCGACCGAGGGATGCGGCGCCGGGTACCACCTCGCCGGAAGGGCGCTCGTACCAGGCGGCGTAGATCCCGTCGGCCGGGAGCAGGGTCTCCTCCGGTACAGCGACGTTCGCGGTCGGGAACCCGAGCGACCGTCCTCGATGGTCGCCGTGCTCGACGATGCCGCGCACCTCGTACGGGCGGCCGAGCAGTTCGCTTGCGGTCGCGACGTCGCCGGCGGCGAGCGCGGTGCGGATGACCGTCGAGGACACTTGCGCTTCATCCGACGAGGGACGCCCCTCGGCGTCGACCAGATCGAGCCCGATGACCTCGAAGCCGGCGTCGCCACCCATCTCCTCCAGCAACGCGACGTTGCCTCGTCGCCGATGGCCGAAGTGGAAGTCGCGCCCGACGACGACGAGCTTCGCGTTGAGGCAATGCACCAGCACCTCGTTCACGAAGTCCTCGGCCGACTCCTGCGACCGGGCCTCGTCGAAGTGGATGACGAGCGTGTAGTCGACACCGGTGTCCTCGAGGAGTTCGAGCTTCTGGTCGAGATCCGTGAGCAGCAATGGCGCGGACTCCGGACGGACCACGCTCGCGGGATGGCGATCGAAGGTCACGACCGCGGTCGCGAGCCCGCGTTCCGCAGCCAACCGCTTCACGGTGGCGATCACGGCGCGATGGCCTCGGTGCACGCCGTCATACGCGCCAATCGTGACTGCCGTGCCCTCGGGCGGACGTGGGCATACGTCGAGGTCGCGAAGCGTCCGCACCATGACAGGCTACTTATCCCCTAGGGATCACAACGGCGGGCTTGACCGTGCCGGGCTCGTACGACTCGTACATCGCGAGCAGTGCACCGGCATCGTCGACGAGCGCCCACGGTCCCTCGCCGTGCACCGTCAGCGTGCCGACCGGAAGCACCTTGCCGTGCGCCACGAGGGCTGCAATTTCTGGGCTGACCGCGACGCGTTCGTAGTCGCGCACGGCCGTGGCCGGATCCACGAGCGCGTCGACGTCGATCTTGTCGATCGGAAGGGCCGCGTCGATCGTGAAGGATCCGATCTCGGTGCGGCGCAAGTTGCGGAGGTGGGCGCCGCCGCCCAGTGCATGCCCGAGGTCGGCGGCGAGCGAGCGCACGTACGTGCCGGACGAACACGTCACGTCGATCGAGAACACGAGCGAATCCTGGGTCGGCTCGACGCTGAACTGGTGAACCGTCACCGCCCGCGGCTCGCGCTCGACCTCGACTCCGGCGCGGGCAAGATCGTGCAAGCGGCGCCCGCCGACCTGCACCGCCGACACCATCGGCGGCACTTGCATGATGTCACCGGTCATCGTCGCGGCCGCTGCGCGTACTGACTCGATGTGCACCCCGTCCATGTCGTGCGTCGCGGTGACCTCGCCGCTCGCGTCGAGGGTCGTCGTCTCCACCCCCAGCACGACCTCGCCGACGTACCGCTTCGGCAGCGCGGTGAGGAATCGCAGCAAGCGCGTGACGGATCCGACCCCGACGAGCAGCAGACCCGTCGCGTCCGGGTCGAGCGTTCCCGAGTGACCGACCTTCTTCGTGCCGAGGACGCCGCGCAACTTGGCGACGACGTCGTGCGATGTCCAGCCAGCCGCCTTGTCGACGACGACGAGGCCGTCAGACCTCATCGTCATGGAGATGGCGTAAGACATCCTCGACGCGTGAGGCAGACCGTTCGACCTGGTCGGGACGGAACGTGAGCGTCGGCGTCCGCTTCACCCGTGCCTCACGGGCAATCGCCGCTTGCAGTGCGACGCGATGCGACTCGAGGGCTGCGATCATCTCGTCGTCGCGCGCATCGCTGATCGGCGTGTCGACGTACACGATGGCGTGGCGCAGATCGGGCTCGACCTCGACGCTCATGACCGTGACCAACTCGAGCCGCTGGTCATCCAGACGCTCGATGGCGTCCGCGACGATCTGGTGCAAGAGCTCGTTGAGACGCGCCGTGCGCGGGTAGGGATGTGTGCCGTACGTGCGTCCACGCTTCATCGTTCGACCTCCATCCATCGCAATGTTGTGTCGACCACCTCGACCTCGACGAAGGACCACACGAAGCGCTCGACGGCGTCGAGCACGTCGCGGGCCTGAGACTCCGTCCCCGACACGACCGCCATCGCGAGCGTTGCCCGCTGCCACAGATCCTGGTGGTCGACCTCGGCCGCGCTCACCGCGAAACGGCGACGGGCGCCGTCGACGATCGGCCGGACGACCGCTCGCTTCTCCTTCAACGAGTGGACATCGGGCAGGTGCAGCTCGAAGGCCAGCGCACCCACGACCATCCCTCTTATTCTGCCGGGCTGGTCAGGTGCGCGGGATCTCGCGGTCCTCGTAGGTCTCGATGATGTCCCCGGCCTTGAGGTCCTGGAAATCCGACAAGCCGATGCCGCACTCATAGCCGGCCTGCACCTCGCGAGCGTCGTCCTTGAACCGCTTGAGCGACGTGATGGAGCCCTTCCAGATGATCGTGCCCTCACGGAGGAATCGCACCTTGGAGCCGCGGGTGATCGTGCCGGACTGGACATAGCAGCCCGCCACACGACCGACGCGCGGCACCGAGAACACCTCACGGACCTCGGCCTCACCGGTGACCACCTCTTCGAACTCAGGTGCGAGGAGGCCGAGCATGGCGTTCTCGATGTCCTCGATGACCTGGTAGATGATCTCGTACGTACGGATCTCGACGCCCTCGCGCTCGGCGAGCTCACGAGCCTTGCGGTCGGGCCGGACGTTGAACCCGATGATCGTCGCGTTCGACGCGGCCGCCAGCTGGATGTCGTATTGGGTGATGCCGCCCACGGCGCGGTGGACGAACGACAGCTTGACGTCGTCCCGTTCGAGTCTCTGCAAGGCACCCGTGAGCGCTTCGAGCGAGCCGGTGACGTCCGCCTTCACCACCAGATTGAGCGTGGCCGCTTCGCCGGACTGGATCTGGTCGAAGATGTCCTCGAGACGGGCGCCAGTCGACATCGCGTGCGCGTCGCGCCCGAGGTTGGCCACCCGCTGCCAGTGCTCACGAGTCTCGGCCACGTTGCGGGCGACCCGCTCGTCGGGCGCCACGACGAAGTCATCGCCAGCGTCGGCGACGTCGGACAGACCGAGCACCTCGACCGGCGTCGAAGGACCCGCTTCACGAACCTGCTCGCCCTGATCGTTGATCATCGCCCGGACGCGGCCCCACGCAGGACCGGCCACGAGCGCATCGCCGACCTTGAGGGTGCCTCGCTGGACGAGCACGGTGGCGACCGGGCCGCGACCGACGTCGAGGTGCGCCTCGAGGACGACACCCTGCGCGCGGCCGTCGGGATTCGCCTTGAGATCCTCGACGTCCGCGGTGAGCAACAACGTGTCGAGCAGGTCATCGACCCCCAGGCCTTGGAGCGCAGACACCTGCACCATCTCGGTGTCGCCGTTCCACTGGGTCGGGATCAACCCCTGCTCGGACAGCTGCTGCATCACCCGTTCGGGATTGGCCTGCTCGCGATCGATCTTGTTGATGGCGACGACGATCGGGACGTCGGCCGCCTTTGCGTGGTTCAAAGCCTCGACCGTCTGCGGCATGACGCCGTCGTCGGCCGCGACGACGAGCACCACGATGTCTGTCGCCTGCGCGCCGCGGGCGCGCATGGCGGTGAACGCTTCGTGGCCGGGCGTGTCTATGAAGGTGATCGTCCGACCGTTCTTGTCGACCTGGTAGGCGCCGATGTGCTGCGTGATTCCACCGGCCTCGCCCGCCACGACGTTCGCGTTGCGGATGTAGTCGAGCAGCTTTGTCTTGCCGTGGTCGACGTGACCCATGACCGTGATGACGGGCGGCCGGTCGGCGAGCGTGCCCTCGTCCTCGTCCTCTTCGTCGCCGAGGTCGAGGAGCTTCTGGAGCTCGACCTCTTGTTCCTGGCCCGGATTGACGAGATGAATCTCGGCGCCGACCTCGGCCGCGAACAGTTCGATCATGTCGTCGGTCAGCGACTGCGTCGCCGTGACCATCTCGCCTTGCTGCATGAGAAAGCGCACGACGTCGGCCGCGGTGCGGTTCAGCTTCGGTCCGAGCTCTTGCGGCGTCGTCGAGCGCTCGATCACCACCACGCCTTCGGGAATCGGCGCCGACGAGTGCGTATACGTCGGCGTCTCGAACGGCTGCAGCTCTTCACGATTGCGGCGACGGCGCCCACCCTTGCGCGGGCGCGGCGTGCGCCGGTTCGGCGGACCACCACGTCCACCGGGCCCGGGACCGCCGCCGGGGCCACCGGCAGGACCGCCGCCGGGGCCACCACCGGGACGTCCACTGAAGCCCCCGCCGCGACCACCGAAGCCGCCGCCGGGGCCACCACTGCTCGGTGGCCGTTGCCCGCCGGCCGGGCGCATGGACGGTCCGGACGACCGGGTGCCCGGCCCACCGCTGCTGCGCGGGGGAGTGGGCCCCCGTCCACCCTGTCCGGGAGGAGGCGGGATCGGCTTGCCGGTCGAGGACAGCGGCGCGCCGCCAGGCGGCGGTGGGATGGGACGTCCGCTCGGCGATACGGGTGCAGGTGCGGACTGCGCCGCCGGCGCGGTCGCGTCGGCGCCGGGAGACGGCGGCGTCTGCGGACGCGGCGGGCGCATCTCACCCGGGCTGGCGGCCGGCGCTTGGCGCGCGGCAGGACGGGGAGGACCCGAGGCCGATGGCGCAGCGGGTGATGGCGCAGCCGGTGGCGGCGCAGCCGTTTGTCGTTGCTGGGTGCCGCTCGATCGGATCTCACGTCGCGCGGCAGGCGCAGCTGGATGTGCGGGAGTGCTCTCGGCCTCCGCCAACGCCGCCGGAGCGGACACTGCGGGCGAAGGGGTCTCCTCTGGCTCGCGGACCGGGAGCTCGATGACCGGAGCGAGTTCCGGTTCGGGCTCGGGCTGCGGCGCGGGTGGCTCAGCCTCGGGTGCTCCCGCCGCGGGCGGCTCAGCCGCGGGTTCTTCAGCTACCGGCGGCTCGGGCGCGGGCTCGGCCGGGACCTCGGGCTTCTTGACCTCGGGCTTCTTGGCCACCGCCTTCTTCGCGGCCGCCTTCTTGGCAGGCACCTTCTTCGGCTCTTCGGGCTGCTCCTCGCGGCGGATGCCGAGCTGGTCCGCCTTGCGGCGCACCCGGTCGGCCTGCGCCTCCTGGATGCTCGAGGAATGGCTCTTGACCCCAATGCCCAACTGCTCGCAGAGGTCGAGCAGCTCCTTGTTCGTCAGCCCGAGCTCTTTCGCCAGCTCGTGGACTCTGGGGTTCTTGGGCAAAGAGGTTCCCTCGCGTTGTCGACATGTCTGCGCAGCCCGAACGGACAGCGCCTTCTAGTCTCGCGCAGCCGGCCCGGATCGCATGAACACAGTTCGGACACGCTCGATGTCGTGCTCGTCGACCGTCGCCCGCAACGCCTTGGCAAAGGCACGGCGCCGGACGGCGAGCTCGAAGCACGGAAGCGACCCGGCACACAGCCAGGCGCCTCGACCCGACAGTGTACGACCGACGGCCAGGGATCCGTCCGGACGCCTGGCGATCCGGGTCAACTCCCCTTGGGGTGCCGTTCGGCGGCACCCGATACACGACCGAACCGGCTCCATCCCCGTCCTCGCCAACTCCGGGTCGCCGTGGCCCCTAGAGGGGCCACGGCGCACCAACATTCGGGGCGCTACGACTCTTCCTCGACATGCATCGCGGCCTCCTCGGCCGACGGCGTGAGCTCGACTTCGATCGGGTCGACGGGACCACCGGGAGTGGCGTCTTCGTTCTGGGCCACCTCGGTCGCCTCGATCTCGTTCGACGGCGCGTCGATCTGCTGCGACCACTCGGCGATCGACAGCGCCGGGCCTCCTTCTGCCGGCTGCCAGAGCTGCTCGCCGGTCGCCTCGTCGACGATCCACTCGCCCTGCGCCCACTCCTCGCCGCCGTATGCCTCCTCGTCGGCGAGCTGGGTCTCACTCTTGATGTCGACGCGCCAGCCGGTCAGACGAGCGGCCAGGCGCGCGTTCTGTCCTTCCTTCCCGATCGCCAGCGACAGTTGGTAGTCGGGGACGATGACTTCGGCGGTGCCGGTGTCCTCGTCGATACGGACTTCTTTTACCTTCGCCGGTGACAACGCCTTCATCACGAAGTCGGGCGGATCCTCGGAGAACGGGACGATGTCGATCTTCTCGCCGCGGAGCTCGTTGACGACCATGCGAACACGCGCGCCGCGTGCGCCGACGCAGGCGCCGACCGGGTCGACGTTGTTGTCGTTCGACCACACCGCGATCTTCGTGCGATGACCGGGCTCGCGCGCGCAGGCCTTGATCTCGACGATGCCGTCGGCGATCTCGGGGACTTCGAGCTCGAACAGTCGCTTGATGAGCCCCGGATGCGTGCGCGACACCACGATCTGGGGGCCCTTCGAGGTCTTGCGGACCTCGACGATATACGCCTTGACGCGCGCGCCCGGTTCCGGCCGCTCGTACGGCACCTGTTCGGCCTGGGGCAGCAGCGCCTCCACGCGGCCGAGGTCGAGCAGCGTGTAGCGGCTGTCGTTCTGCTGGATGATGCCGGTGACGATGTCGCCTTCGCGGCCGGCGTACTCCTCGTACTTCTGCTCGCGGTCGATCTCGCGCAGTCGTTGTGTCATCACCTGCTTCGCCGTCTGCGCGGCGATGCGGCCGAAGTCGGATGGCGTGACGTCGATCTCGTCGCCGAACGGCTCGCCGTCCTCGTTGATCTCCTGTGCGAACACGCGGAACTCGAACGAGTCGGGATCGATGGTGACCCAGGCGTACTCGTACGCGTCGTCGCGCCGCTTGTAGGCCGACTCGAGCGCGTCGGCCAGCGCGCTGAGGAGGGTGTCGATGGTGATGCCTCGCTCGGCGGCGAGCATCTGCAGTGCCTCCATCATGTCGAGATTGCTCATGACGCGCTCTTCTCTCGCGAGGGCTTCTTGCGGGCGGGCTCGGACGGCGGACCCCACTCGAACACCGTGCGGGCCTTCTCGATGTCCTCGTAACGAAGGTGACGATCGTCCACGGTCACGCCGTCGGCATCTGCAGTGGCGAGCACGCCGCGCACACGGCGGTCGCCTTCGACGCCGGGACGGGTCTTCACGGTCACGAGGGCTCCGACCGCTCGACTGAAATGCATGGGCGTGCGCAAAGCCCGCTCGAGCCCCGGGCTCGACACCTCGAGGGTGTAACGACCGTCGATCGGGTCGTGCTCGTCGAGCGCGAGCGAGATCAGGCGCGTGGCTTGCGCGATCGTGTCGAGGTCGAGGCCATCTGCGGACGGCGCGGGCCGGTCGATGGTGATCCGGAGTTGCGAACCGGCGAGCTCGACGTCGTAGACCTCCAGGGAGTGCCTCGCGAGCAGCGGCTCGACGATTTCGCGCACGCGCTCAACGATGCTCACCTGTCGGTCACCTCCTCCGGGTCGCTACCTCCAACGTCAAACGAAAGGCGTGGGCCGGAGCCCACGCCTCACGGGGCTAGAGAGTATATCCCCGAGGCTCGTCGATTCGTCCCGACGCGGCGACGGCGCCGTCGGCCAGCAACCACAGTTCGTGGTCGTCGACCGCGACCTCGGCGCGCTGTCCGCGGTCGATCCCACCGCGGTACTCGACGGTCACCGTCGTCGGCGCGGTCACGTCGAAGCACTCCTCGAGCACGGCCCAGTACACGGCGTTGTTGACGTGGCCGAGCAGGTCGAAGTCGCTGAACCGCAAGGGCCATGGCAGCGCGGTGCGGCCCTCGGCCGGGCCGTTGTGCGCGAGCCGCGCGTGCACGGTGCGACCGCTCGCAGCCTCGCCGTAGGCGTCGAAGAAGCTCTGGGCCAGTCGCTTCGGGCGACCGGTCGCCGGGTCGACGTGAACCCACAGGGCGGCAACTTCGATCGAGCTCCCTCGGCCCCCCTGGACGGACGTTCGCCGCTCCGCCCACCGTCCGCCAGTTCCCGAGGCCCAGGTCGTCAGGCGGAGGTCTTCGCGGAAGACGGGAAACCGCTCGACGTGCATCTCGGTGCGGCGCACGACCCACGCCGACGCGTCCTCGCCGATGGCGTCGACGGCATCGTCGTTGGCGACGTCCTGTAGATAGCGCGCCACGGCGTCGAGCCGCATACGCCCCTTCGGGGTGACGTCTCCGAGACGAACGCGCGCCGTGCCGGTGAAGGTCCGCCCGGATGCAGGCGCTGGGATCAATACGAGCGGGCGCAGTACGCCACGAGGTCGGGTTCGTCGTCGGACAACGGCACGGACCCGTCCGCTCGTTGCAGGCAACGAACAGTCACTGCGGCTTCGGCCAGGCGGGACTCGCCCTCCTCACCGATCACCCCCCACGGTGAACGCGCGAAGCCGGTGGCAGAAGCTTCGACGATCTCGCCGAGCGTCTTGCAGTCCGCGGTGTGCTCGTCCCGCCAAGACGTGGCAGCGGCCAAGAGCTCGGCCTGCACCGTGTCGACTGCACCGGTGATCTGTGACGCCGCCGCGTCCACGTTGACTTGCGCCTTCATGCCCGTGTCCCGACGGACGATGGTGACGTCACCCTCGGCCAGGTCACGAGGACCGACCTCGAGCCGCAACGGCACGCCTTTCAACTCCCAGTCGGTGGCGCGACGACCGAACGACAGGTCGACGCGCGCGTCGAGCTCGGCGCGCACGCCACGGGCGCGCAGGTCGTCCGCGAGCTTCTGCGCGACGTCGCCCGCGCCGCCCTCGTCCTTCACCAGAAGGACGACGCACTGGGTGGGCGCAAGCCGCGGCGGCACGACCAAGCCGTTCTCGTCACCGTGTCCCATGATCAATGCGCCCATGAGTCGCGTGGAGGCGCCCCACGACGTCGTCCAGCACAGCTGCTGCGCGCCGGCGTCGTCGAGATACTGGATGGCGAAGATGCGGGCGAAGTTCTGGCCGAGCTCGTGGCTGGTTCCCATCTGCAACGCCTTGCCGTCGCGCATCATCCCCTCGCATGTCATCGAGTTGATTGCGCCCGGAAAGCGTTCGCTCGACGTCTTGCGTCCCACGTACACGGGGATGGCGAGCACCTGCACCATGAAGTCTTCGTACGCGTCGTGCAGGATGCGCGTCGCGAACAGGCGCGCGTCCTCCTCCGATGCGTGGGCCGTGTGCCCTTCTTGCCACAGGAACTCGGTGGTACGCAGGAAGAGCCGGGTGCGCATCTCCCAACGCACGATGTTGCACCACTGGTTGAGCAACAGCGGGAGGTCACGGTACGACTGCACCCACTTCGCCATGTACTCGCCGAAGATGGTCTCGCTCGTCGGCCGCACGACCAGCGGCTCCTCGAGCTCTTTGCCACCCGCGTGCGTGACGACCGCGAGCTCGGGGCTGAACCCTTCGACATGATCGGCTTCGCGCTGGAGATAGTCCATCGGGATGAACAGCGGGAAGTACGCGTTGCTCGCGCCGGTCGCTTTGATGCGGTCGTCGAGCTCGCGCTGCATCCGCTCCCAGATCGAGTAGCCGTAGGGACGGATGACCATCGTGCCGCGCGCCGGCCCGTTCTCTGCGAGCTCGGCCTTGGCGACGACGTCCTGGTACCAGCGGGGGAAGTCCTCGCTCGGTGATGTGAGGACCTTTGCCATCACCCGAAACTACTTTGCGAGGGCCGCGCGTCAGGCAGGGGTTCCTTCGATCCGCTTGTGGATCAGGTCGACACGTTGCTCGCTGGCGTTTGCATCGTCGCCCTGTTCGTCGAGCAACGCGTTGCGATCTTCCTCGGCGGCGGCCTTGGCGGCGGCGAGGTCGGCCTTCGACAAGGCCCGTTCGACGCCGTGCTCGTTGATGAACTCGGCCCACTCGACGAGCGCGTCGACCATCTCCGTCTCCGGTACGACGGCGACGTTCGTGCCGCGAACGAACAGATGGCCGCGCTTGTTGCCGGCCGCGATCCCCAAGTCTGCATCGCGTGCCTCACCAGGACCGTTCACGACGCAGCCCATGACGGCGACCTGCAGGGGGATCTGGCGGTCACCGAACGCATGCATCGCTTCCTCGGCGACCCGGATGACGTCGATCTCGGCGCGGCCGCACGACGGGCACGCGATCAAGTCGATGTTCTTGCGCTCGCGCAAGCCCATGGCCTCGAGCAGCTGCCGTCCTGCTCGCGCCTCCTCGACCGGGTCAGCCGTGAGCGAGTAGCGGATGGTGTCGCCGATGCCCTCGGCCAGCAGCGTGGCAATGCCCGCCGTCGCCTTCACCACACCGACGGGCGGCGGACCGGCTTCGGTCACACCGAGGTGTAGAGGGTGATCGGTGACCTCGGACAGCTGCCGGTACGCCTCGATCATCAATGGCACCGACGATGCCTTCACGGAGATCTTCACGTCGTCGAAGCCGACCTCGTCGAAGTACGCAAGCTCTATCTGCGCCGACTCGACCATCGCCTCGGGCGTGACCCTTCCGCCGTACTTCTTGTAGAGCTCCGGGTCGAGCGAACCACCGTTGACACCGATGCGGATCGGCACGCCGCGGTCCTTGCACTCGTGCGCCACGGTCTTGATGTGCTCGGGCCGGCGGATGTTGCCGGGGTTCAAACGAAGGCAGTGGACACCGGCGTCGAGCGCGGCGAGCGCCATCTTGTACTGGTGATGGATGTCGGCCACGATCGGCACGGGCGACCGCGGCACGATGCGCGCCAGTCCTTCAGCAGCTTCGATCTCGTTGCACGTGCACCGCACGATGTCCGCGCCGGCCGAGTGCAGCGCGTAGATCTGAGCGAGGGTGCCGTCGACGTCGGCAGTCTTGGTGATCGTCATCGACTGCACCGAGATGGGCGCGTCGCCACCGACCTCCACAGGGTGCGTCGGATGGCGGAGGACGATCTTGCGCGTCGGGCGCCGCTCGAACTGCCCGTCGACAAGCATCAGACCTGCACTAGTTGAGGTGGATCGGATTGACGATGTCGAGGAAGATCGTCGCCGCTCCGAGCACGACCAGCACCATCACCACTGCATACGCGAGCGGCATCAGCTTCATCACGTCTGCGTGGTACTGACGCCCCTTGCGCGATCTGATGCGCTCGTAGGTGGCGATCGCCACGTGGCCGCCGTCGAGCGGCAGCAGCGGGATGAGGTTGAAGATGCCGATCACGACGTTGAGGCTGGCGAAGAACGCGAGGAACGCGAACGCTCCCTCGCCGACGATCTCGCTGCCGAACCGGGCCGCTCCGATGATCGAGACCGGCCGGTTCTCGTCAACGGTCGACGAGCCCGAGCCGGATGTCGCGCCCGACGTGGATTGGTCGTCGCTGCTGGCTGACGCGTCGCCGCGGTTGACGACCGTGTCCGCGAAGTTGGACAAGCCCGACGGTGAGAAGAACGCCCCGAAGAAGCCGAAGGTCTCCTTCGAGATGTGTCCGATCTCGGTGAACGTGCGCCCCGCCGCGGTCACTGGGCCGACTCGCTGGTTGGGCGGCGCCTGCGGCTCGACGCCGAGGAACCCGTGGCCGTCGCTCTCGCCGATCGTGACGTCCTTGGTGATCTCCTGGCCGTCACGGCTGATGACGACCTCGACTTCTTGGCCCTCGCGCGGGACGACCACGTCGTGCAGCTTGGTGAACGAATCGATCTGCTCGCCGTCGATGGACACGATGCTGTCGCCCGGCTGGATCCCCGCGGCTTGGGCGCCCGAGCCCGGGACCGTCGCCTTGATGCGAAAGTCGTCCTGCTGCGTGAACAGATGTCCGCCCGGCGCGCCGAAGATGGCGAAGACCAGGAAGACCGCCACGAGTGCCTGGAGAAAATGCATCGCCGAGCC
Organism: Acidimicrobiales bacterium; assembly: GCA_036257895.1. Lineage (GTDB taxonomy): Bacteria > Actinomycetota > Acidimicrobiia > Acidimicrobiales > JACDCH01 > DATAES01. Next base: position 1,080 of record DATAES010000045.1, on the reverse strand, counting down.
CGCAACGGCGACCGCCATGCGCTTCGGGTAGCTCTGCTGGCGGTAGGTACGCGGCTCGTCCTCGGGTGGCACCTCGTCGAGGTTGTGCATCCCGATGATGCGTACATACGCGCCGGCGGGGATGGCCTTGACGCCGTATTCGGTCTCACCTCGTTGGAAGGACCACAACCTCGGACCGAAGCCGAGGAAGAACTCGGTGACCTTCATGCCCGACTTCTTCGCGGCGATGTAGTGACCGAGCTCGTGGAGGATGATCATCACCACGATCGATGCGATCACGAGGGCCAGCTGCCAGCCGCCGGCCAGCACGAGCAGCCCCAGCAGGGCAAACACGAGGACGAGCGTGATCCGGCGGTCGGGGGCCGCCACAGGTGCTGGTGGCTCGGGCTGGGCTTCCGTCCGGGGTTCCGTCTCCGCGACGTCGGTCACGCGGCCGTCCTCTTCTCGATCAGTCGTCGGGCCTCGGCTCTGGCCCTGCGGTCTACGTCGATGACAACGTCGGCGTTGTCGGCGTTCGTTCCATCATGGCGGTCCAAGGCCTCCAAGAGAACATCGGCTATTGCCGTCCATGGAATGAGGCCGTCCAGAAAGGCTGCCACAGCCACCTCGTTGGCGGCATTCAGCCAGGCCGGCGCCGTCTCGCCGCGGCGGCCTGCCTCGTAGGCGAGCCCCAGGCACGGAAACGCCTCGAGATCCGGGGGCTCGAAGTCGAGGCGGCCCAGCTCGGCCCAGTCGATGCGTCCGAACGACGTCTTGATCCGGTCGGGGTAGGCCAGCGCGTAGCCGATGCACAGCCGCATGTCGGGCATCGACAGCTGGGCGACGGTCGCTCCATCGGTGAACTCGACCATCGAGTGCACCACCGACTGCGGGTGCACGACCACCTCCACCCGGTCATAGGGCGTGCCGAACAGCTCGTGGGCCTCGATGACCTCGAGGCCCTTGTTCATGAGTGTCGAGGAGTCGATGGTGATCTTCGGTCCCATCGCCCACGTCGGGTGGGCGAGGGCCTCCTGCACGGTGATGCCGGCCAGGTCCTCGAGGGTGCGGCCGCGGAAGGGGCCGCCCGATGCCGTGAGG
>DATAES010000044.1:0-5475 GCA_036257895.1 Acidimicrobiales bacterium | reverse complement strand
GACACGTGCGCGAGCCCGACGTTCCACCACTGCACCGTAGTGAGTCGGTGCTGAGCCATCCGGCATCCTTCGGGCACCAGCACGTTCACGCGGAACTGCAGATTCGCCGCGAATCATCCGCCGTCAGCCGCGCCGCTTCATGCCGTTTGGATGATGTCGCAGCAGCCGAAGGGGTTTACACCAGCGGTGGGCAACAACCCCTGCCTACCTGGTTCGGTGAAGGGACCCGCAGCCCCCCGCGGGCCCTTCGCCGCCCCATCGCACGCGACGAGTCGTTGTTGCCAGCGCTGACGCGCACAGTGCCACCATGCGCTCGACTCCGGCACTTCCGAGCTCTTCCCTGGTGCTCCGATACGGCGCTGTGTCACGCGCTGGGCGGGGATGCCGCCTGCGGTCGTGGGACCGCATCGCAGGTTGCGACAAGCCGGCGGCTACACCTCGAGCGTCGCGGCCGCGGCGAGCGCGTTTCGCGTCTCGGCTACGAGCGTGCGCACGATCGCACCAGCGGGCTCGACGTGTTCGATGAGGCCGGCGCTCTGACCGCCGACGACGAGGAGATCTTCCCGGTCGCCTGCGGCGACAGCGTCTGCGAGCTCAGCCAGCGCCGGCGTCAGGTCGGCATCGACCTTGCGCGCTCGCTCCTCCCAACGCTGGACGAACTCCGTCTGCAGGAGCCGCAAGCGCGTTCCGTAACCGACAGTGCCCGGGTTGGGGTTTATCGCGTTGATGAACTCGGCCTGAATCCAGTCTTCGGACGGGTAGGTAACGAGTGCCTTCTTCCAGCGCTCTCCGACGGGAGACTCGGTGGAGGCGAGGAAGCGACTGCCAAGGTTCACGCCTGCTGCGCCGAGCACCATCGCAGCGGCGATGCCTCGCCCGTCGGCGATGCCGCCCGCGGCCACGACCGGGACCGGACGTACCGTGTCGACGACCTGCGGTACCAGGCTCAAGGTGCTGACGATGCCGCCGTATCCGCCGGCCTCACCACCCTGAGCGACGATGATGTCGGCGCCGTGTTCCGCCGCGAGCTGCGCCTGTTGCACGGTCGTGATCTGCTGCATGGCGAGGCTGCCGGCGTCGTGCGCACGTTTGATGAGGTCGCCCGCGTCGTCGAGCGCGAACGCGAAGACGGCGGGCGCGCGCTCGAGCGTTGCCGCGAGGGCATCCGCGTCGAGGGCGGGTACGACGTGATTCACGGCGAAGGGGTGATCGGTCAAGTCGCGAAGCTCGTCGAGCTCGCGGCGGAGCTGGTCCGCCGGACGATTCCAGGCGCCGATGCTGCCGAGCGCGCCGGCGTTGGAGACTGCCGCGGCCAACGCGGGCGACGTGAAGATGCTCATCCCCGCTTGGATGATGGGAACTTCGAGTCCTACGAGGTCACACAGCGGCGAACGCAGACCGACCACCTCCATCCAGCGAGGAGCGTGCCGCCAACCTAGGACAGAGCGCTGCGGGCCGTCGGCGATTCGAGAACACGCGGCTCGTCTACAGGCGGGCACCCGTCGACCGCCGTAGCGTCGCGGGGTCTGACGAGCGTCACTCCTCCTGTGTGCGTCAGTGCGTGCGCGACTTCGCCCATCGAACTGTCGCCGCTCGAGCTCCTCGTGTTGCAACGACCGTGAGCACGACGAGGACGACACTCCAAACGACGACCGCGGAGACACCGAAGCGAGCCACGTTCACGATGATCTCCAGTCCTGCGAGACAGACCGGAAGGACGAGTAGACGCCACCCCGAGACATTCCAACCGCGCACGCCCGCGACTGTTCCGAGTACGAGGCCCGCCAGAATCGCCATTCGTCCATGATGACTGCTTCGCTTGTGCCCGCTGTACAGAGCCGCGTGCGCTCATCGCCACGGCTCGTTCGCGCGTCGGTGAGCGTCGAACCGTGTGCGGCCTCGGATCGTGTTCACACTCAGGTCGCATAAGCCTCTTGGGGTGGCTTCGCTCGTTGTCGTTCACGGAGCACTCCCGCGACGGTGAGGGCGAGCAGCCCGATGGCCGCTGGTTTCACGTGGGCGGCGAACACGGTCGACAGCACAGCTGCGATGACAATGGCTCTTCCGGCGCCAGCCTGATGTAGCGCCACAGCTGCCGCGATGGCGACGACCAGCCACGCGGCACCGGCCACCGTTCCTATGAAGGAGACGTTTCCGGCGAGTGGGTTGTCGTTCACGATGTAGTCGATTGCGCCCGCGACGGACGCTTGTTCTTGGCCTGCGAGATCGCTTGCGTGCTTGGTGAGGATCCCGGTGGCGACTCCTTGAACGGAGTCATACGCACTGAAGAACACCGTCCAGACGACGAGGGCACACCGACTGACCATCGACGCGATCGACGAAAGCCCGTCGAGGAGCCGCCAGACGGCCAGGAACAGGAACGGGGTCAGGATCAGCTGTCCGACGTGGACCACAAGCCAGAGATCGACATCGTCCTTGATCCCCTGGTACGGACTGTCTTCCGTCGGCATCGGGTGGAACAGGGCGAGCACCGCCCAGACGAGCGGCCCACCGAACACGAGGAAGCGGGTGAGGCTCGTCTCCGAGTGTTCGTTCGGTCCATCGCTCATGTGGCCTCCCGTTCCGACGGGCCCGCATGCTCGGACGACAACCACCCCAAGCTGGCTTCGGCCATCATCGCGCACGCGCGAGCCGCCCGTCCGTCTGCAAACGCACGCGAGCGTGATGTCGCGTGATCAGGCAGTATGCGTTCCGCGTATGCGATCGACCGGAGAGCGACGCTCGCACTCCGGCCCGGTGAAGGCGACGCAGATCGGAGCCACTGTGGCGGAGCCGTCGAAGCAGACAATCGTTCTCACGCCGGGCAATGTTCAGGTGTTCAAGGCGGGACTTGAGTACCTGTGCGAATTGCGTCCGGTTCTCGAGGAACTGGAACGCAGGTTGGACGAGGAGGCAATCCGTGCGCTCGACGAGAAACTGAACACGGTTGGCGACGACGCTCAACTCGCGAATCTCGATCTTCAGAACATTCTGCAGAAGCAACAACAAACGCTTCAGATGATGAGCAACATCAGCAAGATGCTGTACGACACTGCGATGAGCGTCATCCGTAAAGCCGGCGGCTGAGAACGCTTCGTCGTTCCTGCGTTGGTGCTGTACTAGCGGTGATGAGTGATGCCTACACGCCGGCGCCAGCCGACCGGTTCACGTTCGGGCTCTGGACGGTGGGCAATCGGGGCCGAGATCCGTTCGGGTTCGAGGTCCGCCCACCGCTCGATCCAGTCGAGTCGGTGCACCGCCTCGCCGAACTCGGGGCGTACGGCGTGAACTTCCACGACGACGACCTCGTGCCGCCACGTTCATCCGCGTCGGAACGCGAGGCCATCGTGAAGCGCTTCCGCCGTGCGCTCGACGACACGGGAATGAAGGTCCCGATGGCGACGACGAACCTGTTCTCGCATCCGGTGTTCAAGGAGGGCGCGTTCACGGCGAACGATCCGTCCGTACGCCGCTACGCGGTGGCGAAGACGCTCGATGCCATCGAGCTCGGTGTCGAGCTCGGCGCATCGGTCTACGTCATGTGGGGTGGGCGCGAAGGCTGCGAAGCGGATGCAGCCAAACCTGTGGGTCCGGCGCTCGATCGATACGCCGAAGCAGTGAACATCTGCTGCGCGCACGTGCGCGACCGCGGCTACGACATGCGCTTCGCGCTCGAGCCGAAGCCGAACGAGCCGCGGGGCGACATGTTCCTTCCCACGGTCGGCCACGCGCTCGCGTTCATCAACGAGCTCGCATGGCCGGAGATGGTCGGTCTCAACCCGGAGTTCGCTCACGAGACGATGTCCGGCCTGTCGTTCCATCACGCCGTGGCGCAGACGCTGTGGCACGGGAAGCTCTTCCACATCGACCTCAACGCTCAGCGGATCGGCAAGTTCGATCAGGATTTCCGCTTCGGGTCCGAGGGGATCCGCGACGCGTTCTACCTCGTCAAGCTGCTCGAGGAGTCGGGATGGGACGGCATGCGTCACTTCGACGCGCACGCCTATCGGACGGAGTCACCGGACGGCGTGTGGGACTTTGCCCGAGGTTGTATGCGGTCCTATCTGATCTTGCGCGAGAAGGCGCAACGCTTCGCCGAGGACAGCGAGATCCAGACCGCACTCGCAGCCGCGCAGGTGGACCGGCTGCGACAGCCCACACTCGAAGGCGCGCCGGCGGCCGAGACGATCTCCGCGCTGCGCCGAGACGCCGCTACGGCAGACCTCGACGCGCTCGCCGAGCAGGGCTACGGCCACGAACGCCTCGACCAACTCGTGACGGAGCTGCTGCTCGGAGTCCGTTAGCGATCTGCTGATGCCGGTCGTCCTGGGCGTCGACTCCTCGACGCAAGCCACGAAGGTCGAGGTGCGCGACGCCGACGAGGGCCGGCTGCTCGCGACCGGGCGGGCACCGCATCCGCCGACGACACCGCCGCGCAGCGAGCAGGATCCGAACGCGTGGTGGAACGCGCTCGTCGATTCGGTCGAGCAGACCGGAATGCGCGACATCGCCGCGATCTCGGTGGCTGGCCAGCAACACGGCCTCGTCGTGCTCGACGACAACGGCGACGTCCTCCGGCCGGCGAAGCTGTGGAACGACACCGAGAGCGCACCCGAAGCAGCCAGGATGGTCGAACGGTTCGGTGCTCAATCGTGGGCGAAGGCGTGTGGTTCGGTACCGGTCGCTTCGTTCACGATCACCAAGCTTGCGTGGCTGGCACAGCACGAGCCGGAGACCTTCGCACGCGTCCGGGCGGTGCTGCTGCCACACGACTACCTGACTTACCGACTCGTCGGTCGGTTCGTGACCGACCGCGGTGACGCGTCCGGCACCGGGTACTGGTCCCCTGCTGACAACGCGTGGGTGCCGGAGCTGCTCGAGCAGACGCTCGGAACGGGCCAGGTCGTTTGGCGCGATCGGCTCCCCACGGTGCTCGGCCCCAGCGATCCAGCAGGAGTCGTCACACCCGAAGCGTGCAACGAGCTCGGCCTACGAGGGGCAATCGTCTGTGGGCCCGGCACGGGCGACAACATGGCTGCCGCACTCGGGATGGCTCTGCGGCCCGGCGATGTCGCGTTGTCGGTCGGCACGTCCGGAACCGTCTACACGGTCAGCGAGGCACCGAGCGCGGACCCCACCGGGGCCGTCGCGGGCTTCGCCGACGCCACCGGGCGCTTCCTCCCGCTGGTGTGCACTCTCAACGCCACGCTCGTGACCGACGCGTTCGCCCGGTTGATCTCGGTCGACACCGAGACGCTCGACCAGCTCGCCCTCCGGGCGCCATCGGGCTCGGGCGGCGTCGTCGTGGTGCCGTATCTCGACGGTGAGCGCACGCCGAACCGGCCCGACGCCACAGGGACCATCGCTGGGATCCGCACCGACACCGGACGGGAGCAGCTGGCCCGAGCCGCCTTCGAGGGCGTCGTGTGCGGCCTGCTCGACGGGCTGGACGCGCTGCGCGCGGCCGCACGTGTT
>DATAES010000043.1:0-17409 GCA_036257895.1 Acidimicrobiales bacterium | reverse complement strand
GGCACCGTTCCGTTGAGCCCCGCGTTGGCGGTGAAGCGCGACAGACGGTCGCGGTTGGGCGTGCCTGCGGTGTAGAAGACGTAATAAAAGTGGTTGGTGGTGAAGTTGGGATCGAGCTTGATGTCGAAGATCCCCTGCTGCACACCCGCTGATCCGATGTTGGTGATCTGGAGGAATGGTGTCGAATCCGCGTCCGTGTACGGCGGCGACAGCACCTTGACCGTCCCTTGAAGCTCGCCGATCAGCAGCCGGTCGTCGGGGAGGAAGGTCATCGCCGTCGGCAGGTCGAATCCAGTGGCGAGGATGTCGTTCTGGAACGAGTTCGTGTTGGCGACGCTCACCGAGATCTGCGTGGACGTCGTCAGGTTCCCCGCCGCGTCACGCGCTCGCGCCGTCAGCGCGTGAGGACCGTTGACCGCGGTGCGGGTGTCCCACTGGAACGCGTACGGGGACTGCATGTCCTCCACACCCACGTCGGTGCCGTCGACTTGGAACTGCACGCCGACGACGCCGATGTTGTCGCCGGCCGCCGCGGTGACGGTGACGATGTCCTGCACGGTGGCGTTGTTGGCTGGTGCGGTGATGCTCACCGTCGGCGGCTGGGGGTCATTCGCACCACCGGTACCCAGTCGCGCAGTCATGTCGGCTTGGATCTGCGCCAGCGACTGTGCCGCGTTGTAGATCCGCACATTGTCGATGCGACCCGCAAAGCCGAAGCCTCCACCGCCCGGACGCTGACCGATCTCGACGGGCAGGAGCGAGTCCTTCTGAGTGGCGGTCACGTTCCCGACCTGTGCTCCGTCGTCGAGGACGCCGTTCAGATAGACGTGCATCGTCCGCGCCGACGCGTCGTAGACGCCCGTGACGAAGTTCCAGGTGTTCACCGTCAGCGCCGTCTTGCCGTAGCGGGTCATGTCGGTGAAGCCGGCATTCGTCAGCTTGAACCCGATGGTGCGCGGCCCGTTGTCCACCGTCGTGTCGAGTTGGAAGCCCACGGTGCCGCGCTTGGACACGATCGCCGCGTCGTCGACAGGGAAGCCTGTCGCGTAGATCCATCCGCTGATCGTCATGCTGCCGGTGATCCGCAGTCCGGTCGGGTTGCGGAGGTTGACGTCGTCGGCACCGCCACTGAACTGGACCGCCGAGCCGAACTTCCCGGTTCCCCACGTTGCGCCGTTCTCCAACGTGCCCGGCAGACCGTGCTGTGACTTGTCGACCGTCGTCGTCCCTGTTCCCTCGTCGAAGGCGTAAGCGGCTTGGAGGCCCGGACTGGTCAGGCTCGGGGTGGTGACCGCCGCCGGCGACGATTGGTTCGAACGGTTGCCGGCCGCATCGACGGCGTCGATGGTGTACGTGTACGACGTCGAGGGCTGCGCCGTCGTGTCCTGGTACGACGTCGTCGCGGACGTCGTGAGCAGGGTGCCGTTCCGGTAGATGCCGTATCCGGTCACGCCGACGTCGTCACTCGATGCCGTCCAGTTCAGGTTCACCTGGATGCTCGACCCCGCGGTGGCTGACAGGTCCGCGGGCACCGAGGGCGGCGCGGTGTCGGCCCCGCGGAACGCGACCAACTGCATCACCCATGCATTCGAGTTCTGGGTTGCGGTCGCCGCGTACGCACCGTTCGCTGCCACCGTGCGATCTTCCGTGATGTTCCCGAACGTCAGGGACCGCGGCGTGAACCCGGCACCGGCAGCTGTCACCGCACCATTCGATGCGCCGAAGCCGTACAGCAGGTCATTGGGGTTCGTTGTGGTGACCGCTCCGCTCGTCATCGCTGCGGCCGTGCCGGTGCGGGATGCCTTGACGTCGAGCGGGTTGGCCTTGTCGACGCCCGAGTACTCGCCGATGTACAGCGTGCCGAACGACGTGATCGGCGTCGAGTAGGTGATGGTGACCGTGTTGGGTCCGCCGGCGATGTTCTTCGCGTACATCGTCTTGGCGCTCCAGTTGCTGCCCCAGGTCACGCGTGTTGCACCGGCGACGTACGTGTTGCCCCGCGTGTCCGACACTGTCACGGTGGCGACGCTGTCCCAGAGGAGCGACACGACGATGAGGTCGCCCGCGGTGTTGGCCTGGGTGAACGCCAGCGAGTTCGTCGTGCCTGTCTGCACCTCTTGGCTGCGACCCTGGACGAACAACGGGGTGGCCGCGTGCGCTGGCGTGGCGAGCACCGTGACCACGCAGGTCGATGCCAGAGCGATCAGCGTCAGGGCGGCCGCGAACGACCGAGCCCGCGCTGGCCGAGTGCTCACACGCCGTGAGAGCGTCCACCGACGGCTGCTGATACAACGAGTGACCGATCGCGTCGCCATGAGGGCCAAGAGTTGTATCGGTACCAGTGGGTGTGTGTCACTTTCGGGGTGCACTTCGCCGCGGGCTCGCACTCGGACAAGTGGCGCGACACGCGCGACACGCCGACGTTGACAACAACGTCGCAATTGGCGCGATCGTCGTAGACATGGGGACTCCGGCGGTCAGCGTCGTCATCCCGACGTACAACCGCGTCGACCGTTGGCCGGCGGTCCTCCGAGGGCTGTCGACACAGACGCTGGACGTCGACGAGTTCGAGGTCGTCGTCGTCTCCGACGGGTCCACGGACGGCACCGACGAGTTCCTCGCGGGCAGCACCGCGCCGTACGACCTGAGGTTCGAGACGCAGGCGAACGGAGGGCCTGCCGCCGCCAGAAATCGCGGCGTCGAACTCGCACGCGGACCGATCGTCGTCTTCTTGGACGACGACATCGTCGCCACCCCGTCGCTGATCGAACGTCACCTTCGATGGCATCGGGAGAGTCATGACGATCTCGCGGTCATCGGTCCGATGCTGTCGCCGCCTGATGTCGAGTTGAGCGCACCGATCCGCTGGGAGCAGGCGATGCTCTACAAGCAGTACGACGCGATGGCGCGCGGTGACTACGAGCCCGCCTACCGGCAGTTCTTCACCGGCAACGCCTCGGTGCCGCGGGCGAGGCTGCTCGCCGCTGGAGGCTTCGACCTTCGGTACCGGCGTAACGAAGATGTCGAGCTCGCGTATCGCATGCGTTTGGACGGCATTCGATTCGTGTTCGACGCAGACGCGGCCGCCTATCACTATGCGGAACGGTCGTTCCGGTCATGGTTGCGCAACGCCCACGAGTACGGGGTCAATGACGTCATGTTCGCTCGCGAGCATGCGGAGGCGGGACTGCTCGAGCGGACACGGCAAGAGTTCGCAACCCGCCACTGGCTCGTCCGGTGGACGACGCGTGCCTGTGTTGCCCGAGCGTGGCTCGAACCCGTCTCGGAGCAAGTGCTCCGAACCGTTGCCGTCGCCTCGGACAAGGTCCATGCCCGCCGGATCACGCAGTCAGCACTGAGCGGCCTCTACAACCTCGCGTATTACTGCGGTATGGCGGAAGAGCTCGGCGGCCCGACCGTGTTCGGCGTCGAGGTCGCAGCGTGACCCCTCGGGCGGAACGAAAGCCTTGCGTCTCGCCCGCGGGTAGGTATCAGGGGTCGCTCTCGCACCTCCTTTCTGTCGGATGATCCCCGTCCGCTGCGTGCCCGCTCGCGTGCGCTCGTCGGTCGCCCGCCGCCGATGGGCCGTTGGTCTCGTTCTGTGTGCGCTGCTGCCGATCACCGCCTGCTCCACCAAGAGCTCAGGAACCACCGTGACCCCGGCCGCCGCCGCTCCATCGCCCGCGCCTGGCTCGCTCGCATCGTCGACCGTGTCGCCCGGCGTCACCCAGTTCTCGGCGCCGGACCAAGGAGCGGTCATGTGGGGGATGTCGCAGAGCAAGGCCGCGCCCCAGCAGGCCGCCGCGACCTACCCCGTCGCGGTTGCGCCGAACGGCCGCTACCTGGTCGACGACGCCGGCCAGCCGTGGCGGGTGCAAGCGGATGCGGCGTGGCTGATGTCGTCCGAGGCGACCCCTGAGCAGGTCGACGACTACCTCACCACCCGCCGGGCCCAGGGGTTCAACTCCTTCTACCTGATGGCCATGGTGCATCCCGGCGGCTACAAGGACTACGCGCCGAACGCGCCGAACGACCTGGCCGGGGACCCGCCATTCGCCACGCCGAACGACTTCAGCACGGCCGGCGGCTCGCCCGAGTCGGAGCGCTATTGGCAGTGGATCGACTCGATCGTCGCCAAGGCGGCCGACCACGGCATGGTCGTCATGCTCGCCTACACGTACCTCGGGTTCCGAGGCGGCGACCAGGGCTGGTACGCGGAAGTGCTGGAACAGCGCGACCGGCAGACCCTGTTCGACTGGGGGAAGTGGATCGGCACGCGCTACCGAGACGCCAAGAACCTGATCTGGTTCGGGCTCGGCGACTTTGCGCCTCCGGAGGGCTCGGAGGGAGCAGCCCGGGCGCGAGCCATGGCGGACGGCATCAAGGCGGCAGGGGCCCAACAGCTCTTCATGGCCGAGCCGACCGGAGGCGATGGAATTCCCTCGCAGGCCCCCGATTTCGGCCCGATCGTCGACATGAACAGCTTCTACGGGTACGGCCCCGGGGACAAGGGAGCCGTGTACCAGACCGCCAACGACGCGTACCGCATCCATCCCGCGCTACCGGCATGGATGGAAGAGGGAACCTATGAGAACGAGAACAACACCGGAACGTTCTCGGGACAGCCATGGGACACCCGCCGGGGGCGGTTCTGGTCGGTGCTCGGCGGCGGCACCGCGGGCGACGGTTTCGGGTCCAGCGAGGTCTGGCAGTGGAGGAACATCCCCGCGTCCTGGCACACCCCGGGGGCCGACTACTCGCGCTTTGCGTTCGACCTGTTCGCCGCGATGCCGTGGTGGACCTTGCGACCGTCGGGCACGGACGCCGGCTTCGCCGGCTTCGATCTGGTCCCATCCGGCGGCGGGACATACGGCAAGACCGACTTCATCACCTCCGCCCTCACGGAGGACCGGCACTGGCTCCTCGCCTACGTGCCTGTCACACACGATGGCGCTCGAACCTTCAGCGTCGACACGGACGCCCTCGACGGCCCGGTCCGCGCCCGATGGTTCGACCCCGCGACCGGCACATACCTCGCCATCGGCGACGGTCAAGCCCACCCGATGGCCGGCGCGCAGAGCTTCACGACGCCGGGCGCGCGCGGCGATGGCACCGACGACTGGGTGCTGGTGCTCGACACGGAACCGGACCCGTGCGGCACGATCAGCTCGACCGGGCTGTACACCGCGCCCTCGACTCCAACGCCGGCGGGGGTCGTGTGCGAGGTGACCGCAACCCGCCAGAGCGATCTGGCAGTCGTTTCCCGATCGGGGAATGTCGCCTCCGGGTCCGTGGCCGGTGGGTGAGCGAAGGCAGTCGGGTGGAGTCGTCGTATCCCAGCACGCGGATCGCTCTCTAGAACATCAACGGATCGCCGGATCCGGAGAAAAAGGCCGAATGTCCGCTCTTGTTCACAATGACGTCGATGTGCCGCCGATGACCTCGTCGCCGGCGCCTCGGGTGAGCATCGGCCTGCCGGTCTACAACGGCGACGAGTTCCTCGAGCAGGCGATCGAGTCGCTGCTCGGCCAGACCTTCACCGACTTCGAACTGCTGATCTCGGACAACGCGTCGACCGACCGCACCGAGGAGATCTGTCGCCGGTTCGCCGCCCGGGATCCGAGGGTGCAGTACTGGCGCAACCCCCGCAACGTCGGCGGCATGCGCAACGCGAACCTCACCTTCGAGCGGGCAAGGGGCGAGTACTTCCGTTGGGCGGCGCACGACGACATCTGCGGCCCGACGATGATCGAACGGCTCGTGGCCGAGCTCGATGGGCGGCCGGACGTGGCGGTCGTGTTCGCCGCAGCCGTCGCCATCGATGCCCATGGCGAGCCGCTGAAGGGGTACCCGGTCGCGAAGCGGGCCCTCGCCGGCGGCGGCTTCCAGACCTTCGCCACAGACGACACCGGCGTTCGCATCCCCACCGAGGGGACCGCGGCCCGGCCGTCGGAGCGGATTCGCGAGTTGCTGTACACCCGCTGCCCGTGTGAAGCGACCTACGGGCTGATCCGGGCCGACGTCCTGCGCGAGACGGTCCTGCTCGGCGACTTCACCTACTCCGACACCGTGCTCCTGTGCGATCTCGCCATGCGGACTCGCTTCCACCTCCTGCCGGAGCCGCTGTTCTCGAAGCGGTTCCACACGGGAAACCGCTACATCGAGCGCGGTCCCGGGCGGATGGTGTGGTCCAGGCCTGAACTGGCCGACTCCGGCCGTCCGACGTGCCCGTACTGGCTGGTCCTGAAGGGCTACCTCACCGCGGTGTGGCGTGCCCCGGTGCCGTGGCGTGAGCGGCTGCGCTGCTTGCCCGCAGTGGCTCGCTGGGCACGGCTGCGCTACCGATCGCTCGGCTGGGACCTCGCGTTCGCTGCGATCATGCTGGTGCACTCGAAGGAGTGGCGACGGGGCCGCTATTCGCCGGACAACTGGGTCGCCGAGAGTCTTTGATCGCGTGTGGCGTCACTGCCGGCGGGCGGTGACGCCACGCTGCGGCTCAGCGCGTGACGTATTGCCTCGAGCGGCGATCGACCCTGAATCGCAGCCCTTCCTTGACGCCGGTGAGTAGGCCGCGGAGATAGCTGTCCTCGTCGGTCCACTGGCCGATGATGCGCTTGGCGGCCACTCGGGTCCCCATCCGTGCGACGCGGCCCGACAGCATCTGCATCGCCCGCAGGTCGCCACAACGAATGTGCTTGGAGTAGAACGCGCCGTCCCCGATGCCGTAGTTGCGCACCAATCCCGGCCAGTCCGAGCGTTCGCGGCGACCGTCGTGCAGGAGCGACACGTCCGGTCGGAGCAGGATCACCGCGCCGGATCGGTAGGTGCGGTAGGCGAAGTCGAAGTCCTCGCCGGCGCACAGCGGTCCGCCGCAACCGAGTCGCTCGTCGAACCCACCGATCGCATCGAACAGCCGCCGGCGCGCCGCGAAGTTGGCGCCCATCCCGATGACGCGAAAGCCGTCGGTTCGACTCAGACGCTCGACCGTTTCGATCTTCAGGAAGGGCGTGAGGTAGGGATTGTCCTCGTCGGGGAGTGGCGCCACACAGCCGTAGAGCAACTGGCCGTCGCGGTCGGAGTCGAAGGCTCGGACGATGTCGGCGATCCAGCGGTCGGGGACGATGCAGTCGTCGTCGGTGAACGCGATGATGCTGCCCGTCGACGCTCGAATGCCCGTGTTGCGGGCGCGGGAGAGTCCCGTCTCCGTGACGTGGAGCAGGTGCAGACGTGGATCCGTGCCTGCGAGCTCGCGGAGCGCGGACTGGGTCGCGTCGGTCGAGCTCTGGTCGACGACCGTGAGATCGAACGCGGGATGATCGTTGGCGAGCACGGATGCAACCGCGCGCGGGATCTTCTCCGGTCTGTCCCGTGTGGCGATCACCACCGACACGGTGGGAACAGGCGGTGCGGATCGCTTCATCACGTGGTCAACATTCCTTCGATGTGTGTACGTAGCTCAACGGGATCGATGCAAAGACTTGCATGCCGCCAGTCAGGACTTCCGCCGGGCCGGCACGCCAGCCGGGCGTGCTCATAGCCGTACTCGTGGCAGATGTTCATGAAGTCTGGCGAGCAATGCACCTCGGGGTGGATCTCCAGGACACTCATCGGTGCTCCCCGCCGGAAGATGATGTTCGTCATGCCCGCGCCGTGAACTGCTAGGAGATGGCGGGTGCGCATGAACGTCGCGATCTGGTCGTCGACGGTCATCTTCGACGTGTCGACGATCTCGAAGTCGTACTCCTTCAGGAGCGGTTCGATCTCGTCCATGTTGAGCACGGTGCGAGCGCCAAGGGGTCGAGTGAGGAACACGCGGTCCGTCGAGTCGTCGTGCCTCCCGACGGGCACGTCCATCTGATCGAGGAGATGATCCATCTTCGTCCGGTAGCCCTCGAACGATCGGCAGTAGTAGATCTCGGAGGAGCGGACGTGGACGTTGTCCTGGATGATCCAGTTGCGGCGAGCGAGCTCGCCGCGCGCCAGCACTTGGCGCACGAAGGGAACCTGGTCGGCATAGCGACCGAGGACGAGAGGTGTCTGCGGATCCAGGCCGACGCCATCGAACAGGCTCAGCTTGCCGAGGACGTCGAGGAAGAAGTGGTAGTAGTTCCATTCCCAGAGATGTCGCAGCGAGATGACGCTCGCGTGGTGCGCGACGCGCGCCGCATCGCGCCGCTTCGCTCGTAGGAAGGCGACCACGGACGGCGTGCCGCCGCTGCGCCACAAGGGCTTCGGAAGGTGAAGCGACGGCTGGATCGACTCGTCGAGAAGCACCCCGTTCTCGTGCACGACGTAGCCGTGCTTCGGTTCGAGGTAACTGGGGCCGACGCAGCGCTTCACGAACTCGGTGGCGGTACCGCCGTTGACCTCGACGTCGCGAGACCAGACCGTCTCGACTTCGGGGGCCGGCCGGATGTGGGTCAGCGACGACCAACCTGAACGGTTGGCAGCCTTCACTGCGAACTCGGTCGCCGGGTGCTGGCTGGCGAACCCCTCAGGACATGACACGTTCATTTCGAGGGCGACGCGATGCTGTTGAGGAGCAGGCTCGGGGCGACCCGGCCGCTGAAGGCCTGGCGCAGGCCGCTCAGCGAGATGGTGCCCAGGGCAACCGAGGCCAGCGCATAGGCCGCGACGCCGACTCCGATCTTGACGGGGAGCACGGCGCCCGAGACTGCGAGCACCGCCGGGACCATGGCGAGGCTGGCGACGGCGGTCCGGAGCGCGAACGAGGTCGTCGGCCTGTCCATGACGCCCTTCGGCCGGACCAGCAACGCGCCGACCATCATGAACATCTCGGTCGCCACGGTGATGACCGCCGCGCCGATCGCGCCGTTGTTGAACAGGCTGATCGCGATCGGGATCGCGATCAGGTTGAGCAGCGGGTTGAGCAATGCGGCGCCACCGGCGATCACTGTCCAGATCTTCTGCCGGTCGGCGGCGATCAACGCCGAACCCAGAACCATGTCGATGCCGACGAGTGGGATGTGGAGTGCGAGGATCTGCACCAGCGGAACGGCTAGCTCGAAGCCCGCCTGGTAGTGCAGGAGCCCGAAGATGTCCGAGGCGACCAGCATCGTGCCGATCGACATCGGGATGCCGACGAATGCGACGAGGCTGATGGAGCGGTTCGTGATCCTGCTGAACTCCGGCGACGACTGATCGACCGCATTCGCGGACATGGACGGCATGGTCGCCGTCGTGACGACCGAGCTGAATCCCGCCGGCAGCGAGACCCATGCGTAGGCGAGCGCGTACGCGCCGACGGCGGCATCACCTGCCATCGCTTTCAGGATCGGAATGTCGATCGTGCCGTACACGAGCAAGATCGCCGACCACAGCAAGAACGGCGAGCCGCCGCGTATCAGCTTTCCCCACACGCGGAAGTCGATTCGCAGCGATTCTCGCAACTCGGGCCACATGTGCACGGTGTTCGCCGCGAGCGGGATGAGACCCGCCAGCGGCGCCACGAGGGCGTACGCCACGATTCCCTTGTCGGCGAGGAGCAGTGCGAGCCCGACGGCGCCGCCGACGTAGATCTGGATGCAGCGCCACAACGCGAACTTGTTGATCCGCTCGAGCCCCTGGAGCGTGGCGCCGACGGCTTCGTTGAGGACCTGCACGACCATGGCGACGCACGCCACCTCGACGAGCAGCATCGTGCGGCCGCTGTAGCCGAGGACGTACGCCAACGCGAGCACAACGACCGAGAGGAGCCCTGTGGCCACCAGCTTCATCACGAGCGCGTTGGCCAGGAGCGGGCCCGCTTGTGTCGCGTCGCGGGCGATCGTCTTCACGAGGTACGTGGTGGACCCCATCGTTGCGACGAGCGCGAAGTAGCCGACGAAGGCAGCCGCGAACTGGTACGTCCCGAAGTCTCCGACCGACACATGGCGGGGGAGCATGATGATGACGACGACGAGCGACGCCGACCATGTCGCGATCTGCGACGCGGTCAGCCACACCAGGTTGCGTTGGATACTTGGCCTCATGACGGCACGCGCCGCGTCATGCGGGCGGCAAGGGGCGCTCGCAACTCTGGCTCCTCCATTCGTTCCTCTGAGTGAGGCACGATGGCGCCGGGCTGATACATGTCCGATTTCTTCGCTCGTGTGCGGTTCGGCTGGGCCCCGGATCCGGGCCGAGATGTATCACGATGACCCTTGCGTACTCGTTGTGGCAGTGCGGCGCCGTGCGAGGAGACGCAAGCCCTGAGTGTTCAGGTGGCTGTCGATGATGCTGGTGAGGACGAGCGGTTGAGCCCGTACCGCCTCGGCATGCTCATCGAGCCGGTCGCGGGCTGGGCGACGTGGCGTCAGAACCTCGAGCGGGTGGCCCAGACGATGCCCGACCTCGAGCCGATCTGGCACGACGTCGAGTACCAGAAGCCGGGTGGGACCATCGAGCGACTCCGCGAGCGGCTCCCGTTCCTCCCCGAGCATCAGACGTCGATCGGTCGAGCCGCCCTCGAGTTCCGTCGCGGGCTGGGCGACGGACCGTACGACGCAATCATCACGAACTCGGTCGTCTCCGCCCTCTTCAGCCGTCGGCTGCGGGCGACGCCGACGCTCTACGCGGTCGACTCCACGCAAGAGCAGATCGACGAGATGGAGGCGTACGGCGTCATGGAGCACTCGCCGTTGATGCAGCGGCTCACCCTGCGGCTCCGCTGCCGGCTGTTCGAGGCGACGATGATGATCGTCGCGACGTCTCGCTGGGCCAAGGCCGGCATGGTCGACGCGTACGGCCTGCCCGAGGACAAGATCGTCGTCGTTCCCTTCGGCGCAGACGTGACCTACTGGCGCCCCGCCGACGACCCGGCCGTTCGCGGGGCGTCGAGCCGCAAGGTGATCTTCGTGGGCGGCGACTTCCGCCGGAAGGGCGGCGAGCTGTTGCTCGACTGGTTCCGACAGCGGCCCCAGGACGGTGTCGAGCTGCACATCGTGACGCGCGACCCGGTCGAGCCGACGCCCGGCGTCGTCGTCCACGACGACATCGGGCCCTACAGCCCGAAGCTCCTGGAGCTGTACCAGCAGTCCGACGTCTTCGTGCTGCCGAGCCTGGCGGAAGCTTTCGGCATCGCCACCGTCGAAGCCATGGGATGCGAGTTGCCGGTCGTCGTCTCCGACGCGGGAGGGACCGCCGACATCGTCGACCCCGGGATCAACGGGTTCATCACGAAGGCGGGCGACGGTCGCGAGCTGGGCTCGGCGCTCGAGGCGCTGCTGGCGGACGCCGATCGTCGAGCAGCCATGGGGCGGCAGGGCCGGCGCATCGCCGAGGAGCGCTTCGGGTTGGACAGGACAGCTCGAGTCACGCTCGACCTGCTCAGCGACCTCGCGGCGGCTGGTCGGCGGCCGAGCGACCGCTAGGGCGCCGGACGTCGATGGGGTCCGGGGGCGCAGCCTCCGGAGAGTCACGGTCAGGTCGCTTCGTCTAGTCCGTGTTGATGTGCGCCGGCCAGGCCGGTCGCTCGAGCTCGCTCGGCTCACCGACCGACGCGCATCCGTGACCGGCGAAGAAGTCGCGCGCTGGTTGATTCCGCGCGCTCTCTTCAATCGTGGTCCACACAGAGCCGGCGGTGTCGAACGTGCTCGCGAGCATCGCAGTCTCGACCCCGCGACCCATGGCACGACAACTCAGGACGAAGGTGTCGAGCACGGCTGCGCCTGATGGCAGGTCGAGGCCCGCAGGCGACCGGTCGATCACGAGCGCCCCGACCGTGCCGTAGTCGCCGAACCGATCCGACGCCGACACCGCGTACCCCGCAAAGCGATGATCGTCGACGATTGCGGCCACTTCGGCCTCGGAGCGTCGCATGCCGCCGAGTGTGAACTGGTTCGTCTTCGAGATGAGCTGCGCGACGCGAGGGACATCGGCGACGTCGAGCTCGCGGATCTCGACACGCAACTCGAGCGACGCGAGGAAGGCCTCCATCGACGTCTCGTCGCGCAGGACGCGCCGTTGCGCCTCCTGTTGGTAGGACGCGGCGCGCATCCGATCGGTGTCGGTCGGCGGCAGCCGATCGAACGCTCCACTTCGACCGATCACGTCGAACCAGCCGACAGCGTCCTCCGGCATGAGAAGCGCCCGGACCTCGGGAAGTTGGAACGTCACCTTCTCGCACTCGATGGGGCTGTCGTCGACGAGGACAATGGACGCGGTTCCGAGATTCAGCTCGTCGGCGATCGCAGTGATCGAATCAGCCTTCTCGTCCCAGCTGACACGAGACGTCGCGAGATCGGACTGCTGGACGACCATCTCCGGACGCCCGAACGCCTCCCAGACGACGTCGGGATCGTTCTTGCTCACGACGGTCAGGAGGAGTCCGGCGCGCTGCAGTTCCACCAAGTAGCGCTGGAACTCACGGTGAGCCTCGCCGGGACCGTTGTCGAACAGATCGATCTGATCGACGCCGACTTCGCCGACGATCCGTCCCCACAGCGTCTGGTCGGCGTCGACAGCCGCGACCTTAGCGGCGCCTCGCTTCTCCAGATGGACCAGCCGGGCCAACCGCCGACCGATCGCATCGAAGGCGGTCTCCTGGTACGGGATTCGTGCGACCGCGCACCGCCGCCAGTCCACCGTCGACGCGCTCCCGAGCTCGCGGACGACCTCCTCGGCGTCGGCGACCAAAGCGCCCGGGAGGGCGGCCAGTCGCGCACGAGCGGCCTCGCGAGCAGCCGTCGCGACGGCGAAGACGCCGTGCACGTTGTTGGCGTCGCCCACGCCCAGCGGACGCATCTCGGGTATCGCGGGCAGGACGAACAGCACGGTGGCGCCCGAGGTCGTCACGCTTCCGGTGGCGTCGACCATGGCGAGCAGGTCCTCTGCATAGCCACTGGGGTCGTCGTCGAGGGGGAGCGGGCGCGCAGCCCACAGATCCTCGAGCCGGGGCCAGACGACGACGATGTCGGGCCGTGCTCGCGACGTCTCGCTGCCGGCGTCGAGACACTGCTGCATGACCTGGCCGTAGGGGCCGACGGCGATGTCGGCCTCGATGCCGGACTCCGCCAGCGCCATGCCGAGGTACGGGACGAGCGAGTCGACGGTGAAGGTGGAGAGGAGGACGACGCGGAGCTCAGGTGCCTCCGGCCGGGCGCGCCGCTGCCACTCCAGTCGCCGGGCGAGCAACGTCAAGCCGCAACGCCCTTCGCCGCGAGGATCTGTCGCAGCGCGCCGATCGAGCGCGCTTCGCGCATCTCCGATGTGCTGAGGAAGACGTCATAGGTCTCCTCGACGGCCGAGATCAGCGAGAGGTGACCGAGGCTGTCCCAACGATCGAGCGAGGTCGGCGAGGTCGCGTCGTCCAGACGCGAGGATTCGACCTCGAAGACGTCTCCGACGAGTTGTTCCAGGCGCACGGTGGCTGACTCCTTGCAGGTGGGGGCGCTCAAGCGGTGGCGGGCACGACGAATTTTCGGGGGTCCAGCTCCGCGACCGGTTCGGCGGGGACGCCGGAGACGATCGTGAACGGCTCGACGTCCCGCGTCACCAGCGCGTGGGCGACCACGACCGCGCCGCGGCCGATGCGGACTCCCGGGAGAATCGTGCTCTTCGTCCCCAGCCACACGTCGTCCTCGATGATCACCGGGCGCGGCTCGGGCAGCACGTGTCGCTCGTAGAGGTCGTGGAAGGTCGTGTCGTAGACCGTGACGTGCGGTGCGACTTCCACGCGGTCACCGAGCTCGACGCGAGAAAACGCAGCGAAGGTGTTGCCCGAGTTGAGATGAACCTCTTTGCCCATGATCATCTGGGCGCCGGGCGCTACGTAGAGCTCCAAAGTGGCGACGATCGACCGGAAGTGGCAGTTGTCCCCGATCACGAGACGGCCCTCGTTGCGGATGCGCGGGCGCCCGGTGATCCGGACATTCGCGCCGACCTCTGCGTTGTGCAGATAGGCGCGAGCTCGGAGCCGGTCGGCCACGACCGCGGCGGCCTTCTTGGCCCGGGCCGGCAGGGGGGTCGAGCGGTCGCGTTGCCACTTCTCCACGTAGCCGCTGTCGACGAGACGCACACTGAGATGACGCCCGGCGGCGGGTCGAAATACACCTATTTCCCAGCGGCCTCGGCCATCATGACCAGCGATGCAGCTCACCTTCCATCACATCGGCGTGGCCTGCCGCGATCTGGACACAGAGGCTGAAACCTACGCATTGCTCGGCTATTCGCCCGAAAGCGATGATTTCGTCGATCAGCGGCAGGGGATCCGTGGTCGTTTCATCGTCGGGCCAGGGCCTCGGCTCGAACTCCTCGTCGCCTTGCCGGGCTCGGCCGTGCTGGAGCCCTGGCTACGAAAAGGCGTGAAGTACTACCACGAGGCATTCCTCGTACCCGACCTCGCGAGCGGGATCGAATACCTGGGCGCGCACGGGGGCAAGGTCGTGGTCGAGCCGGTTCCCGCCGTGGCGTTCGAGGGTCGCGCCATCGCCTTCGTGATGCTGCGGAACATGACCCTCGTCGAGCTGGTTCAAGCACCCACCGCTTGATCAGCAGCGCGCAGGCTGAGGCCCGCAGCGCGCTGCGTTCGCGCCGCGATGAGATCGAACTCCACCGAGCGGAAGTTGTCCGCGTACGTGACCGGAAAGAGGCCCGTCGGTGCGAACCCCAGCTCGGCGACCCGGGCCATCGAGTCGATCCATGTCGGCATCCCGTCGTACAGAGGGATGATCGAGACCTCGGTCTGGATCGCGCTCACGTCGCTCAGGCAGCGGGCCGCCCCCTCGAGTACGACAAGGTCCCAGCCCTGGGTGTCGAGCTTGAGGAGCACCGACGACCCATCCTCGACCAGGTCGGCGTAGACGTCATCGAGCCGGACGACGCGCACCTGCTCGTCGTGCTCCATGTCACAGGCGGGGCCGCGCTGCTCTGTGTTCGGGGGCAGCATCGACGAGTAGTCCCGGCTGCGCATGACGTGGATGGTTGCAGCGCCGGGCTCGGCGCCGAGGGCGACCTTGACCGCGTTCCACTCACTGTCGCCGGCGATCGTGGCCTGCAATGCGGCGAACGTCGAGCTCACCGGCTCGAACGAAGTGATCTTGCCCGTGTACCCGGACCTACGTAGGAACTGGCCGTACTGTCCGGTATTGGCGCCGACGTCGAGGACGTGATCGATCGTCAACTCGTCGAGGAGAAGCTTGACGTGTCCCTCGAGATCGCGTGGCGTCGGATGTCGAACGACATCGAAGCCGAAGCGACGAATGCCCGCGCGTAACCATTGGCGCACTCGATGCGCATTCATTTTCTTCCCGCCCTTCCTCGGCCGATCCAGCGGCCGAGCTGAGCCCGGGATAGTAGCGGCGCCGCGCCCTCCCGGGCTCGCGCCCGTCTCAGTTGAGGACGAGTTCGAGGTCGATGTTGGCGACCGTGGGGCACTGGTCCTGGCAGCCGGTGTTCTTGAGCGTCACGGTGTTGCTCCCGGCTCGCAGGTCCGACAGCGCGATCGGTTGCACGATGTATCGCCACTGATAGGAGCCGAACTTCTGCCAGTCCGGATTCGGATCGGACACGGCGCGGTCGACGCCGTTGATGTTGGCGACCAGGGTCTTCGGCGAGCTGAACCAGTAGACGTCGTAGGTCAGGTACGCCTTTGCGACGCCGGTGAGATTGACGTTCGGCAGCGTGAAGGTCGGCGTGTGGGTCTGGTAGCCGAGATTGATGCTGCCGTCCGACTGCTTCTGGAGGGCGTCGAGGACTTCGTAGCCTCGGTCGGTCGCAAGCACCGGTCCGTCGAAGCCGAGCGCGTGCCAGTGGTACGTCATGGTGTCGGTCGAGTTGAACTTGCCCGCTGCGTACTGGGCGTGCTGGAACGACAGGTAGCCGCGAGTGAGGGGAAGCGGTTGTGTGGAGACGTTGGCGATCTCGCGGAACCCGGTTCCCCCGGCGTCGGAGGCCCACACCGAGATGTTCGTGGAGCTGATCTTCAACTGGAAGTGGTTGGCCATGTCGTCCTGCGTCGTGAAGCACGGCGACCGAACGTCGTAGTACTGCGAGACCTGGTAGTTGCTGAACACCTCGATCGTGCGGAGCGCGTTCATGGTCTGCGCCGCTCCGCCGCACCAGTCGGCGTCGAACACCAGACCGATCCCGTTGCGCGGGTACATGTGCGTGCCGGGATGGTCCTCGTGGGGGCCCTGCACGGGCTCGTCGGTGAGCCAGACCTCGGGCCAGAACGAATGTGAGCCTTCGGTCTTGGCGTCCACGTCCCACACGACGTTGCCGGTGCGGCCGGCGAAGTCGAACGGCTGGCGGGCGCGCAGCGAGTTCATCATGTAGCTGCCGCCGTCGGTCATGCCTTCCATCCAGTGGTTCGATTCGCCGAAATGCTCGCCGCAGATGAACGAGTCGCTGGGCGCGAGCCGGACCTGACGCTCCCTGCAGAACTCGGCGTTGAAGGGCAGGTAGTTGTTGACGATCCCTGCGCCCGGATTGTTGGCCTGGGTGGCCCGGGTGAAGCTCCACTTCGCGGGGTCGAGATCGCCTGCACGGCCACCGCCCACGATGGTCTGGAAGGTGTCGCAGAACGCCAGCTGCGCCAATTGGCAGACATCGGGCATCCCCATGCCTTCCATTGGCATCGACATCGCGGGCATCGACATCGGGGGCATCGACATGGGGGGCATTGACATCGGGGGCATCGCCGTCGTGGTCGGCAGCGACGGGGCCGTCGTGGGTGCGGGCGGCGGCGTACACGAGTTCAGGACGCCGAGGAGCGCGACCGTGAACAACAGCCCCAGGACGGGGCGCGCGACGTGACGTTGACCGATTCTTCGCAGAGCATCCCGGATGACCGCTTGATACGTCCCTTGCGCGCCCAGACAAGCCCCGGCCATCACCGCATGTGCATGATCCGGTGACCGCCGGCCTCACCTACGTCACTTGAGGACGAGTTCGAGGTCGATGTTGGCGACCGTCGGGCACTGGTCCTGGCAGCCGGTGTTCTTGATCGTCACGGTGTTGTTTCCGGCTCGCAGGTCCGACAGTGCGATCGGTTGCACGATGTATCGCCACTGATAGGAGCCGAACTTCTGCCAGTCCGGGTTGGGATCGGATGCGGCGCGGTCGACGCCGTTGATGTTGGCGACCAGGGTCTTCGGCGAGCTGAACCAGTAGACGTCATAGGTCAGGTATGCCTTTGCGACGCCGGTGAGATTGACGTTCGGCAGCGTGAAGATCGGCGTCGGGGTCTGGTAGCCGAGATTGATGCTCCCATTGGAGCGCTTCTGCCGTGCGTCGAGGACTTCGTAGCCTCGGTCGGTCGGAAGCACGGGTCCGTCGAACCCGAGCGCGTGCCAGTGGTACGTCATGGTGTCGGTCGAGTTGAACTTGGCCGCGGCGTACTGTGCGTGCTCGAACGACAGGTAGCCACGGGTCAACGGCAACGGGGCGACATCCTTCCCGACGACCTTG
>DATAES010000042.1:0-14281 GCA_036257895.1 Acidimicrobiales bacterium | reverse complement strand
TGGGCGGCGGTTGCCAGGGCTGCGCGATGTCGGCGATGACACTCCGGGAGGGAATCGAGTCAGCGATCCTCTCCGCGATTCCCGAGATCACCG
Organism: Acidimicrobiales bacterium; assembly: GCA_036257895.1. GTDB lineage: Bacteria > Actinomycetota > Acidimicrobiia > Acidimicrobiales > JACDCH01 > DATAES01. Next base: position 14,188 of record DATAES010000042.1, on the reverse strand, counting down.
AGGTTGTCGACACCACCGACCATTCGGTCGGCGAGAACCCGTACTACTGATCAGTCGAGTCGGTACACCCGAGTCGCTGTCCCGGCGAAGATCGCAGCCCGCTCGTCGTCGGATGCGTCCTGCACGATCTTCTTCACCCCGTTGACCAGCACGCGATAGGACAGCGACATCCGGTCGACAGGGAAGTTCGACTCGAACATGCACCGGTCGGCGCCGAAGCACTCGAGCGTGTGCAAGTAGTACGGGCCCTGGGCGGCGGCGAACTCGTCCGAGGTCGGCGGACTGTCGCTTGCATTCCAGCCGAAGCCGTTGTCTGGCATGGCGAGTCCACCGAGCTTGGCGATCACGTTGTCGCAGCGGGCGATCTCGGCGATGTCGCGCCTCCAGTCCTCGAAGATGGCTTCGCGATGACCGGCGTAGGGACCGACCCCGAGCGGCGTGCCGAAGTGGTCGAGGACCATCGTCGTGTCCGGCACGGCGCGCGCGAGTTCGAGGAACTCCCGGTTCTGGAAGTGGAAGTGCCAGCAGTCGTAGGTGAGGCCGCGGGCGCCGAGCCGGGTGACCCCGGCCCGGAAAGCAGAGTCCGCGAACAGGCCGATGGGGGCGCGACCCGGGATGCTGAGGCCGTCTGACGGCTCACTGCGAGCGAGTGCGTGCCGGATTCCGCGGAACAGTCCCCGGCCCGCTTCGACATGCGCATCCAGCACGTCATCGAGGTTTGGCAACCGGAGGTCGGCGTGAGCGACGATCCCGCCGATCAGTCCGCCGCTTGCTTCTGCGGCGGCTGCCACGAACTCGGTCTCACCGACCGGGGCGTACTCGGCCGGACCATCGGTGCGGTAGGCGGCTCGGCACTCGACGAACACCGTCCGCTCGACCCGGTGTCCGCTCCCGGCGTCAGCCAGTAGTTGCTCGACGCCGTATGAGAGCGGTCCGCCGTCCGGCCACAAGTGGTGGTGCGGGTCGATGATCCGTTGTTCGGGATCGAGCACAGCTTCGTCGGCCATCGGCGACGCACCGTAATCCGGAGTCATTCGTCGGTACCGTGCCCGCCATGGCCGACCATCCGACGCTCTACGAATGGGCAGGAGGGCGCGACGCGTTCGATCGGATGATCAACGCGTTCTACGACCGGGTCGAGCAGGACGAGCTGCTCTCGCCCTTCTTCCCCGGCGGCGTCCACGAGGAGCACCGCCGCCACGTTGTCGCGTGGTGGAGCGAAGTGTTCGGCGGACCTGCCGAGTACACCGAAGAGCTCGGTGGCTACGAACGAATGGTCGGCAAACATCTCGGTCTCGGCATCACACCCGAGCAGCGGTTCCGATTCGCAATGCTGATGAGTCGGGCCGCCGACGATGCCGGCATGCCGGACGATCCTGAGTTCCGCTCCGCCCTCATTGCCTACCTCGAGTGGGGTACGAGGATCGCCCTCGGCAACTCGCAGCAAGGCGCGAGCGTGGTCGAGCACGCGCCGGTGCCGCGCTGGGGCTGGGGTGAGGCGCCGCCGTACCAGCCGTAGCCTCCGTTGGCTCGGCCAGGAGAAAGTGACGTACGTTGCCCTCGATACCGGGTGGTCGACCAAGGGGGGACTCGTGGCCCGAGGGATCGTGGCGTATGGCGCGTACGTCCCGTACTGGCGACTCCAACGAACCGCGATCGGCGCCGCGCTGGGTTCGGCTGGAGGCAGCGGTACTCGCGCCGTCGCGTCGTACGACGAAGACTCGACGTCGATGGGCGTGGAGGCGGCTCGCCTGGCGATGCGTTCCGCCCCGGCAGGGGCGACGCCGGCCGTCGTCCTGTTCTCGACCGCGTCGCCGGCGTATCTCGACAAGACGAACGCCAACGCCATCCACGCCGCGCTCGGTCTCGACCCGTCGGTGATGACCGGTGACGTGGGCGGTGCCGTGCGGTCGGGGCTGATCCCGATGGCGCTCGGCAATGCCGCGTCATACGCAGTTCTGGCGGTGACTGCGGATGTGCGCACTGGCCTTCCCGGCGGCGCCGACGAGCGTGACGGCGGTGACGGCAGCGCTGCCTTCTTGTGGACGGACCACGACGAGGTCATCGCCGAACTGGTCACCTTCGCCTGTGCCACGGACGAATTCCTCGACCGGTGGCGCCTGCCCGGAGAGCCGGCGTCGCACGTGTGGGAGGAGCGGTTCGGCGAGCAGGTCTACGTACCACTCGCCGACCAGGCGATCGAGGATGCGTTGAAGGGCGCCGGCGTGACGGTGGACGAGGTCGACCACGTCGTCGTGACCGGCGTTCATGCTCGTGCCGCCCGGTCGGTGGCGAAGCGCATCGGCGCCCAGCCCTCGACCTACTCGCCGGACTTGGGCGCGACCATCGGCAATACGGGTACGGCGCATCTCGGCATCGCGCTGGCAGACGTTCTTGACCGGGCCGACCCGGGCGACCTCGTGATGCTCGTTCAACTGGCGGACGGCGCATCGGTCGTCGTGCTCCGCGTCACCGACGCGATCACGAGGTACCGCGACCGCGCCGCGAGCACCGTCAGCGCACAGATCGAGTCGGGTCGCGACGACCTGCCGTACCAGTCCTTCCTCACTTGGCGCGGGTTTCTCGACCGCGAGCCACCACGGCGGCCCGACCCGGAGGCGTACTACGGCCCACCCGCGCATCGCACCGAGGCGTGGAAGTTCGCCTTCGTGGGAAGCCGCTGCACCGAGTGCGACTTCATCCACCTGCCACCGGCACGTGTGTGCGGCAAGTGCGACGCAGTCGACCAGATGGCACCCGTTCCGCTGTCGGGTGCACGCGCCACGATCGCGACGTACACCATCGACCGGCTGGCGTACTCCCTGTCGCCGCCGACGGTTGCCGCCGTGCTCGACTTCGACGGCGGTGGCCGGTACACGTGTGAGCTGACCGACGTCGATCCCGACACGGTCGCGATCGGCCAGCGCGTGGAGTTGACGTTCCGGCGCGTGGTCACCGCCAAGTCGATCCACAATTACTTCTGGAAAGCCCGCCCGATCCGTTCCTCAGGAGGTGCGTGACACATGGGTTCGCATGGCATCAAGGACCGCGTTGCGATCGTCGGCATGGGCTGCACGCCCTTCGGTGAGCGTTGGGACAAGTCGACCGACGATCTCCTCATCGACTCGACGCAGGAGGCGTTCACCTCCACCGGGCTCACCAAGGACGACATCGACGCGTACTGGCTGGGCACGATGGGCTCCGGCTATGCCGGGCTCACGCTGTCGCGGCCGCTGAAACTCGACTACAAGCCTGTGACGCGCATCGAGAACATGTGTGCGACCGGGTCGGAGGCGTTCCGCAATGCGTGTTACGCCGTGGCGTCGGGCGCGTACGACATCGTGATGGCGGTCGGCGTCGAGAAGTTGAAGGACTCCGGGTTCTCGGGACTCGTGGGCTCGGCACCGCCCAGTGACGGCACGAACGTGGCGCTCACCGCGCCTGCCATGTTCTCCCTGCTCGCCCCCGCGTACTGCGAGAAGTTCGGCGTGTCCGAAGAGGAGATGAAAGACGTTCTCACCCGCATCGCGTGGAAGAACCACTTCAACGGCGCGCGCAACCCGAGGGCGCAGTTCCGCAACGAAGTGCCGAAGGAAGTCATCTGCGGGTCACCGCTCATCGCCGGACAGCTCGGCATCTTCGACTGCTCGGGCGTGTCCGATGGGTCCGCGGCTGCGATCGTCGTCCGCGCCGAGGACGCCGCCAAGTACACCGACAAGCCGCTCTACGTGAAGGCGCTGTCGTTCGCGGCGGGGCCTGCGGCTGGTCCGATCGATCCGAGTTATGACTACACGACCTTCACGGAGGTGGTCCGCTCTGGCGAGGACGCGTACCAACAGGCGGGCGTGACCGACCCGCGGTCCGAGCTGGCGATGGCCGAAGTGCACGACTGCTTCACGCCGACCGAGCTGGTGCTGATGGAGGATCTCGGATTCTCCGCGCGGGGCCATGCGTGGAAGGACGTCCTCGACGGGTCCTTCGACCTGTTGGGCGATCTGCCCGTCAACCCGGATGGGGGCCTGAAGTCGTTCGGGCATCCGATCGGCGCGTCGGGTCTGCGGATGCTGTTCGAGTGCTGGCTCCAGTTGCGCAAGGAGGCGCCTGCCGAGCGAACTATCGAGACCGTCGACCAGGGTCGCACGCTGGGCCTGACCCACAACCTCGGCGGTGCGCCGGGACAGTGCGTCAGCTTCGTGTCGATCGTGGGCGCAGAACCGGGCTGATCGCCACGGTTGACACCAACTGCCAAACACGCGTGGTGACAGATGGCACACCCATTGCTACTCTGACCAGACCGTGACTTGCCTCGCTGGGGGCGACGCAAGGGGGGAAGGCCCGGACCGCTGGTCCGGGCCTCGTCGCTCTATCTCGACAGACGAATGCTCAGCTGGGGCGGATCAATGCCAGGAGGCGATTGGCCTCCGCGGTGATGCCGTCCGCGTCGAGGCCGAGTTCGCGCAGGATCGTGTCGGGTTTTCCCTGGGGGATGAACGCGCACGGCGTGCCGAGGACTCGGACGGGTGGGCCGATACGGCCGTCGCCGAGCGTGTCGGCGGCGATGGCATCGGCCATCGCGGCGCCCGCGCCTCCGTCACGAATGCCGTCCTCGACGGTGATCACGAGGCGATGGCGGGCTGCGTCGACGATCATTCGCGGGTCGAGTGGCTTCAGCACCCGTGCGTCCCACACGGTGACCGACACACCCGACGCTTCGAGCGCCTCCGCCGCCGCATCGACCGCGTCGAGCATCTTGCCCACCGACAGGATGCAGATGTCCGAGCCGGACCGGACCTTACGGGCGTCGAGTCCGGAGCCGACCTCGTCGTCGGGCACGTTGCGAGCCGCGGTCTTCGGCCACCGGATGGCGACCGGCCCGTCGACGATGTCGAGCGCGTCCCGCAGCATCTGGCCGAGCTCCTGGTACGACGACGGAGCCAGGATCGTCATGCCCGGCACCCTCGACAGGAGCGCGATGTCGAGAACGCCGTGAGCCGACGGTCCGTCGTCACCCGTGATGCCGGCTCGGTCGAGGCAGAAGATGACCGGCTGCGCGTGCAGGCCGACGTCGTACACCACCTGGTCGATGGCGCGCGTGAGAAACGTGGAGTACACCGCGACGACCGGACGTAGGCCGCCCATCGCCATGCCCGCCGCGGCTGTGACGGCGTGCTGCTCGGCGATGCCCACATCGATCAGCCGTCCAGGGAACCGCTCGCCGAAGGGGAGCAGTCCGGTCGAGTCGGGCATTGCTGCGGTGATCGCCACCAGCTCGGGGTGCTCCTCGCCGGCCTTGATCAGTGCCTCGGTGAAGGCAGCGGTGTAGGAACCGGGCTTCGCTTCGCCCATGTCGTGGAGACGCTTGATGGGGTCGTTCTCCGCCGGCGCGTACCCCCGGCCCTTCTGGGTCATCACGTGCACGACGATCGGGCCTTCGTACTCCGCGGCATCACGGAGCGCGCTTTCGAGACCACTTACATCGTGTCCGTCGAAGGGCCCGGTGTAGCGGACGCCGAGGTCTTCGAAGAACGCCCGCGGCTCGAAGTACGCGCGCACAGCCGCGACGGCGGCCTGCAGGCCGCGCTCCATCCGGTCGCCCAGCAGCGGCATCTCGTGCAACGCGCGGTCGAGCCTGGCGCGCTGGCGCATGTACCTCGGGCTCACCCGCAGGCGGGCGACGCTCTCGGTGAGCTTCGAGACCGTAGGTGCGTACGAACGACCGTTGTCGTTGAGGACGAGGATTGCGTTACGCCCCGAGTGGCCGAGGTTGTTCAAGCCCTCGAAGGCCATGCCGCCGGTCATGGAGCCGTCGCCGATGACAGCAACGACGCGGCGATCGCCGTGGCTGTCGGGGTTGGCCTCGACCGCAGTGACGAGACCGTAGGCGTAGCTGATGATCGTCGAAGCGTGACTGTTCTCGATCCAGTCGTGCTCGGACTCGGCCCGGCTGGGATAGCCGGACAACCCGCCTGCTTGACGCAAGCCTGCGAAGTCCTCGCGTCGCCCGGTGACGATCTTGTGTACGTAGGCCTGGTGGCCGGTGTCCCACAGGATGATGTCGCGCGGGGAGTCGAACACCCGGTGCAAGGCGAGCGTCAACTCGACCGCACCCAGGTTCGATCCGAGATGGCCGCCTGATCGGTTCACCGCTTCGACGATGAACTCGCGGATCTCGACCGAGAGTTGGTCGAGCTCTGGATAGGACAGCCTCCGGAGGTCCGCGGGGCTGTTCACGGAGTCGAGGAGCATCTGGGCGACACGGTAGCCGGTGCCGCGCTGCAAGGACCATGCAACGCTGACGGGTCAGTTCAGATGCGTCCTGAACCAGTCCAGCGTCCGCTGCCACCCATCGGCAGCGGCAGCTGTGTCGTACGAAGGCCGCTGGTCGCAGTTGAAGCCGTGTTGCGCGCCGGGGTAGCGGACCACTTCGTGCGACACGGCTGCCTGCTCGTCGAGCGTCGAGCGCAGACGCTCGACGTCGGCGACGGGGATGGACTCGTCGGCGTCACCGAACAACCCGAGCCACGGTGTCTGCAACTCGGGTGACTCGTCGATCAGTGGGGGGAACTGGGGGAAGCGCGCGGTCACGATTCCGCCGCCGTAGAAGCCGACGCAGGCGCCCAAGGCGCGGCGCGCTGCGGCGAGGAACGTCGCGCGACCGCCGAAGCAGAACCCGACGACGCCGATGTGATCGTCCTCGATGCCCGCGTCGTGCAGATGGGCGCGGGCGGCATCGATGTCCGTCAGCAGTCCGTCGTCGGTCAAACCCTCGAAGAGCGGCAGCACCTTGGCGAAGTCGTCGTACGGGGCGGTGCCGCCTCCGGACCGGTGGAAGATGTCGAGCCCGAGACCGATGTGGTCCGCTTCGGCGATGCGCTCGGTGATGCTCTCGATGTGGTCGTTCAAACCGAAGGCTTCGGGGATGACGATCACGGCGCTCGGCGGTGACTCACGAACCGGTGTGGCCTCATACGCCCGCATCGGACCGTCGGAGGTGGTGAGTGTCACATCTCGCTCGGGCATGTGCCGACAATAGGGTTGCGGAGGTGTCGAGAGTCGGCGAAGACAGCCGCGCGTCGTTGCGCTTCCAGCGCGACGGCCGGGCGACGAGTCCGATGTACAAGTTCTTGCTCGGCGTGACCTACGACGACGTCGAGCGTGACGGAACGTGCGCCGACGTCCTGGCGAAGGCGCCGGCAGACGTCGATCCCATCTTCGAAGCGATGCCGCTGCGTTTCCTCGGTGGCGTGCATCGCATCGTCCTCGACGGCAGGGCCCCGGATCTCGCCGTCTGCTATCCGTCCGCCGGAGGCAAGTTCGATCCAGACCATCCGGGCGACGCGGCCGAGCGCTTTCTCCAGACCGTCGCTGAGCACCACGACGAGCTCGTGGAATCACTGACCCACGGTGTGCAGACCAACGAGGTCGGTCGATGCGCGGCGCTGCTCCTCGGCTTCCTGGCTGTCGCCGGCTCGACCGAGCTGCCGCTGCGCGTGCTCGAGCTGGGCGCGAGTGCCGGCCTCAACCTCCGCTGGGACCGCTACCGCTACGAGGGCGGCGCCGACGGGGAGGTTTGGGGAGACCCAGCGTCGCCACTTCGGTTCGACGGCGTCTATGTCGATCCGCTGCCGCACATCGACATCGATGCCGTCGTCGTCGAACGGGCCGGCTGCGATCGCGGTCCGATCGATGCGACGAGCGCGGATGGTGCGTTGACGCTGCGGTCGTTCCTGTGGCCCGACCAGCTCGAGCGCTTCGCCGCGCTCGATGCGGCGCTCGCGCTGGCTGCGTCCGTTCCGGTGTCGGTCGAGCGGGCTGATGCGGGCGACTGGGTCGAGGCGCGGCTCGCGGAGCGTCGGCCCGGCGTGGTGACGGTCGTGTACCACTCGATCGTGTGGCAGTACCTCACACCGGAGACGCGTGTACGTGTCCAGCATGCGATCGAACGGGCCGGCACGATCGCAACCGACGACGCGCCGGTGGCGTGGGTTCGGATGGAGCCGGGTCGTGACCCGACGAAGAGCGCCGAAGTCCGGATCAGCCGATGGCCCGACCGTCTGGAGCGGGTCGTCGCTCGGACGGGATATCACGGTCGTCCGGTGCGATCTGTTCCGACGCAGGTGGAGCCGGCGCCGACGGATGTCGCGCATCCCACCAGTCCGTGACCCGGCTGGCGATGAGATAGCCGATCCCGAGCGTCGCGACGCCTATCAGCGCATCGAGCCAGTAGTGGTTGGCAGTCACGACGATGCAGAGGAACGTCGCTATCGGGTACGCCACGATGACGGCGCGCAACCATCCTCGACGTACGAACGGCAGCAGCACGAGCATCACCCACACCGCCCATGCCGTGTGCAGGCTCGGCATCGCGGCGTATTGGTTCGACAGCGTCTTGAGACCGCCGGAGTCGAACGACCAGAAGGTCGGGTACTCCTGCAGCGTGTCGACGAACCCGAAATGTTCGCTCACCATCGACGGGGGCGGGCCGTACTCCTGCACCGGCTTGTCGAGCAGGCGCGGCGGCATCAACGAGAACGCGGCGAAGCCGATGAGTGCGATGAGGGTGCTGAACGCGAGCGTGTTGCGCCAGCGCGGGTACCGCGCCGGATCGCGCAGGTACAACCACACCAGCGCGCCTGCCGTGACGACGAAGTGCGCAGTGCCGTAGTAGACGTTCCAGAACTGGATGAATCCGTGCCCTGGTAGGTCGAGGTACCAGGACTGCAGTCGTTGCTCGAAGAACAACCGCAGGTTGCGTTCGAGGTCGACCACGTCCAATGCGTGGCCGTAGGCGATCCCGTTCGCGTGGCCCGGTGGGCCACCAGCGGATCCGAAGTGGTTCCGGACCGTGGAGTACACGAGGTACACCACGGCGATGTAGATGACTTCGCGATAGACGGGCCGTCGCCTGCGTACAGCTTCAGCTGGCGCAGCGACGTCGCTCACGCAGTGATGGTGCGCGGCCCACGACCACCGACGGCGAAGGCGGGCGCGCCGAGCAGGCTTACCGCGACATTCAGCAGGTACAGCAGCAGTCCGAGCGCGATCGCCTGTTGCGTCGGAACGCCGAGTGGTGTGAGGAACAACACGAACGCACCTTCACGCACCCCGAGGCCCGAGATCGAGATCGGCAGAACCTGCGCGATGAGCACCGCCGGGAAGAACGCCAGCAACGCGGTGGGCCCGACAGCGACGCTCATCCCTACGGCTTTCGCCGCCATCAGCGCCGCGAGCACGAGGACGAGTTGGTACGCGAACCCCACCACGAGCACGTTGAACGCGGCCACCGGGTGGCGCCGCAGACGGGCAATGCCGAGGTGCACCGCGGCCGCGAATCGTCGCCAACCGCCGCTGCCCGCCACCTTGGAACCGAAGCGGTGGCTGGCGACGCCCAGCAGGACCACGCCCAGAGCCACGAGCGTGCCGATCGACAGCGCCACCGCGACACGGGTGGCGTTGCCCAGATGACGGAGTCCGGGGTTGACGAGCAGGCCGACGAGCGTGATCACGGGAAGCACGAGCCAGCCGGTCAACCGCTCGAGTACCACGGACGCGAACGATGCTGCCGACTCGCCGTTCTCCTTTGAGAGGCGCGACACGCGCAGGGCGTCACCGCCGATCGTGGTCGGCAGCACGTTCGACACGAACAGTCCCGCGAGGTTGTAGGAGAGGAGCCGTCGCAGCTTTGCGTCCTGCCCGAGGGCGTTGAGCACGGTGCGCCAGCGCAGGGTCGACAACACGATGCCAGCGAGCGTGAGCGCGGCGGCGAGCGCCAGGAACAAGGCGGTATCTCTATTCCAGTCGGGCAACAGTTCGTCCGCGCTGAACTTCGGCACGCGCCACAAGAGCACGCCGAGCATGGCGACGCTGATCGAGAGGCGCACGACGAGAACCCACCAGCGGCGCGGCGCGGCAGTGGGGCGCTCGGTCAGCGCTCCCTCATGCTGGAAGGTCGCCTGTCCCACCACGCCCCTTTCCATCGCATTGCCACTGTAGGTGAGCCGAAGATTCGAGAGCCCTTCGCTACCTTGGTATCCGGAACCGCCCGATTCTACGGGAGGCCTGGCGGATTCTCGGCCACCTCAGGCCCCGAAATGCCTACGAACTCGAGGAGTCATGCGTCACAAGACGGGATGGGTGGTTGTCGCGGCGGCGATCGTGCTCACCGCATGCGGCAGCGGAGGCAGCGGACAGAACGTCGCAGTGGTGGCAACACCGGCGGGCCTGGTGGATGCTGCGACGCACACTGCTGCGGCGAAGACGGGCCACGTCGACATGTCGATCGACACCGTGGCCAATGGTCAGCAGACGCACTTCGGCGCCACCGGTGCGTTCGACGCAGAACGCCATTTGTTCTCGATGTCTCTCGATCTGTCGTCGTTGTTCGCGGCGACCGTGCACGCGCCGTCGACCAACTCGTCGAAATCGGCCACGTCACCGCTCGGATCGACCGCGAACGTCATTGCCACGGGCGACGTCGTCTACCTCGACTTTCCATTGTTCGCCCGGTTGGTCGGTGTCCAGACGCAGTGGATGAGCGTCCCGGCGAGCACGGGTGCGTCGACGTTCGAGGTCGCCGATCCTTCGGCCTTCCTCGATTTCCTGCACGGCGCCGGCGGCGAGGTCACCGACATGGGTCGCGAACCGATCCGTGGGGTCGACACGACCCATCTGCATGCGACGATCAAGCTGCGAGACGCTCTCGACAGCGCGTCCGGTGAAGGGCGCGATCGCTTGCAACGCGCCATCGATCAGTTGGGCGACCAGGCGAACACGCTGCTCGATGCCGAGATGCCCGCCGACGTGTTCGTGGACGACAACGGCCTGGTGCGCGAGATCGCATTCGACTTCTCGGTGCCCGACAGCTCGGGGTCGACCGCGGCCAAGGCGACCCTCACCGTCGACCTGTTCGACTTCGGCGCCGACATGGGGATCAACCCACCCCCGCCCGACCAGGTCACGGACGTCACGGCCAAGCTGGCCCAGCTACCCCACTCTCCCGGCGGCTGATCCTTCACGGCGACTAGAACGTCGCCCATGAAGGTCGTCGACGTCCAGCTCAGTACCGGCCTGCGCATGCAGATCGCCGAGTCGGGAGGCGGTGGCCGGCCGCTCCTCCTCGTGCACGGGTTCACGGGCGCGAAGGAGGACTTCACCGACTGGCTCGATCCCCTTGCCGACCTCGGCTGGCACGCCGTCGCCATCGACAACCGCGGCCACGGCGCGAGTGAGAAGCCGGACGACAAGTCCTCGTACTCGTTCGATCTGCTTGCCGCGGACGCACTCGCGCTCGCCGATGACCGGTGGGGGCCGCGCTCGCGCTTCGTGCTGCTCGGCCATTCGATGGGCGGCATGGTCGCGCAGGTCGTCGCCATGCAGGCGCCCGATCGACTGCTGGGGCTGGTGCTCATGGACACTGGCCACGGTCGTCTGTCGTTCATCGATCGGGAACAGGCGATGAAGGTGGTGTCGATCGTCGAAGACCGCGGCATCGACGGGCTGGCCGACCTGATGGCGGATCGTGAACAGCCGCTCTCCACCCCTGCGCACGAACGACTGCTCGTGGAGCGCGAGGGCTACGCCGAGTTCGGAGATCGCAAGCTGCGCGCCACCGCCGATGCCGCCTACGGGGGGATGTTGACGGCGATGGTCGACGCGACCGATCGGCTCGACGGGCTGCGAGCGCTGTCGATCCCGACCCTTGTGCTCGTCGGCGAACAGGACGCGCCACTGCTCGGACAGTCGCGCAACATGGCCGAAGCGATCCCGGGAGCAGAGCTCGCCGTCATCCCCGATGCCGGGCACAGCCCGCAATTCGAGAACACCGACGCGTGGTGGAAGGCGTTGACGGATTTCCTCGGATCGCTGCCGAACGGCGAGGAACCAACGTGACGGAGGTCTCCGGTCACGGCGGCGAGCTCGCGCTCGCTGCGCTCGCCAACTACGACATCAGTGAGCTGTTCACGCTGTCGGGCGGTCACATCTTTCCGTTCTACGACGCGGCCGTGAAAGGCACGACGGGCGACTGGCGCATCATCGACGTGCGCCACGAGCAGACCGCGACGTTCGCGGCCGAGGCGACTGCCAAGCTGACTCGCCGTCCCGGTGTCGCCGTACTCACGGCGGGACCTGGTGTGACCAACGGCGTCTCAGCGGTGACGACTGCACACTTCAACGGCTCGCCACTCGTCGTGCTCGGCGGTCGGGCGCCGCAGAACCGATGGGGTGCAGGCTCATTGCAGGAGTTCGACCACGTTCCGGTGCTCGCTCCGATCACGAAGCGGTCGACGACGGCGACCGATGTGAGCGGGATCGGCGTGCTCGTCGACGAGTTGGTGCGCGAAGCGATGACACCACATCGGGGTCCGGTGTTCTGTGACTTCCCGCTCGACGTCGTGTTCCGCCAAGGCACCGGTCCAGTTCCCGACGGCACGCCGCCGGCGACCGTCGAGCCGGATCCGGACGAGGTGCAGCGGGCGGCGGCGTTGATCGCCAACGCGGAACGTCCCGCCCTGATCGCCGGCACCGACGTGTACTTCGCGAGTGCGTGGCCCGCGCTGCGCTCCGCGGTCGAGACCTTGCGAGTGCCCGTGTTCGCGAACGGGCTCGGGCGCGGGTGCCTTCCGGCGGATCACGAACTCGCCTTCTCGCGCACGCGTGGATTGCTCAAGACCGACGCGGACGTGGTCGTCGTAGTCGGCGCGCCACTCGACTTCCGTCTGTCGTTCGGTTCGTACGGCGACGCGGCGGTCGTCCACGTCGTCGACAATCCTTCCGAGCGGGCCACCCATGTAACTGCGGCTGCGTCGCCGGCAGGCGATCTCTGGACGATCCTGCGCGCGTTCGCCGACTGGTCCGGCTCCGTCGCCGACCACGAACCGTGGATAGCCCGTCTTCGCGACGCCGAGTCGGCCACCGCCGCGGCGGAAATGGCGGGACTGGAGGCTGACAGCGATCCGATCAAACCGACACGCGTCTACGGCGAGCTCCGGCGCAGACTCGACCGCGACGCGGTGGTCGTGTGCGATGGCGGCGACTTCGTGTCGTACGCCGGTAAGTACGTCGAATCGTACGAGCCCGGGTGCTGGCTCGATCCCGGCCCTTACGGCTGTCTGGGCACGGGCATGGGGTACGCGATCGCGGCGCGCATCGCGCATCCCGACCGCCAAGTGGTCGTGATGCTCGGCGACGGTGCCGCAGGGTTCTCGTTGATGGACGCCGATTCACTGGTGCGGCACAACCTGCCGGTACTGATCGTCGTCGGCAACAACGGGATTTGGGGTCTCGAGAAACATCCGATGCAGGCGATCTACGGGTACGACGTCGCCGCCGACCTCCAGGCTGGCTGCCGGTACGACGAGGTCGTGAAGGCACTCGGCGGCGCGGGCGAGGTCGTGTCCTCGCCGAAGGACCTCGGCTCGGCGCTCGACCGCGGCCTCGCGGCAGGCGCGCCGTACGTCGTGAACGTGCTCACCGATCCCACCGATCAATACCCCAGGACGTCGAACCTCGGGTGAGGCCGGACGAACTGGCGGCGCGCGAACAGGTTCGGCACACGATCGCCGCCTACGCGCATGCGGTCGACCGCGGCCGGTTCGACGAGGCGGCGGCGTGCTTCACGGCCGACGGTGTGCTCGACGTCCGTGGCTCGGATCGCTCGGAGGGGCGCGACGCGGTCGCCGCGCGATTCGCGGTCGCAGGTCAAAAGTTGGCGGCCGCATCGACGAAGGCGATCGTCCGCCATCACGTGTCGAGCATCGACATCGAAGCCGACGTCACCGCGGGCACAGCGACGTCGTCGTCCTACTTCTTCGTGGTGACCGAGATCGGTCCCGACCACTGGGGCACGTACCGCGACACCTTTCGCCGCGACGACGCCACCGGACGATGGCTGATCAGCGAGCGCCAAGTGACCGTCGACGGCCGCACCGCCCCGTCGCGGATGGCATAGCTTCCGACGTTCTGGCGTCAATGAGTACCGATATGCGCACCGGTTGACGCCAGAACGGACGGGAAGCGGCTCAACGGCACTTCTCGAGGAAGCGCTCGACGTCCACGAGGACGCGGGTGACCTTGCCCACGGCCACGAGGCCGCGCTCGTCCCGCACCGACACCGAGAACGTGAGGCGGCGGCCTTCGACTCGTTCGAGCGTCGCTTCGGCCCGGACCTTGTGGCCGACCGCGGTTGGGG
>DATAES010000041.1:0-15196 GCA_036257895.1 Acidimicrobiales bacterium | reverse complement strand
ACGCGGCAAGGCTATGCCGCGCCCCGTTGACGCGCCCGGGGTGCCGCGCGACGGTCGGGCACGATGAAGCTCGAAGCGGTGGTGATCCCACTCTCCGACGTCGACCGGGCGAAGGCGTTCTACGCGATGTTTGACGCTGGGCGCGGCCACGTGGGCGCTCACCGAGGGCGGGCCGCGAGGATGGACCGATCCTGTGGTTCTGGTCGCTGCCGCAGTCGCGATCGCGGGCGGAGCCGCGTTCGTCCACCGCATGCTGCACGCGCACGACCCGCTCGTGCCGCCCGCCTTGTTCCAGAGTCGAGCGTTCACGGTGACGAACCTGATGACGGTCTTGTTGTACGCGACGATCGGTGTGTCGTTCTTCCTCATCGCGTACGAGCTCCAAGTGGCGGCCGGATGGTCCGCGCTCGAAGCCGGTACCGCGCTCCTGCCCGCAACTGTCCTCATGCTGCTGTTCTCGGCCAGGTCGGGCGACCTCGCACAACGCATCGGACCGCGGCTACAGCTCACGGTCGGTCCGTTACTGGTAGCAGTTGGTCTGCTTCTCCTGTCGCGCATCGGTCCTGACACAACATGGGTCACCGACGTGCTGCCCGGCGCCCTCGTCTTCGGCCTCGGTCTCACGGTGTTCGTCGCCCCGCTCACGGCGACGGTCATGGGATCGGTGAGCCCCGATCGCGTCAGCATCGCGTCAGGTGTCAACAACGCCGTCGCACGCACTGCGAACCTCGCATCCGTTGCCGTGATACCCGCCGTGTCGGGGCTGTCCACGGCCGTCGGCGCGGCCGAAGTGACCGATGCGTTCCGGATCTCGATGGTCGTCGCAGCGTTCATCGCCGCGGCCGCGTCTCCCCTGGCCCTCCTCGGGCTCAGGTCGCACGTTCGTTGCGAGCGCTCCGCACGACGCGTCTACTGCTCGGTCGACGGCCCACCACTCCAGCCAGATCCCGAGCGATGCCCAGCCCTCGCTCACTGAAGGCCCGAAGGCCGTCAGACCTCGCCGTGCTTCTTCATCACCCCGAGTGAGATCCAGCCGGGAAGCATGACGGCCCAGTAGGTGATGAGCCTGTAGATCAACACGGCCGGTGTCGCCACCGCGACGTCGACGCCGATTCCGGTGAGGCCGGCGATCATGGCCGCCTCGATGGCTCCTACTCCGCCCGGCGTGGGCGACGCGCTGCCGACGGCCGACGCGCCGAAATAGACGGCTCCGAGCGATCCGATCGACGGCAGTGGCCCGAAAGCGCCGAGCGCAACAACCAGCGCGGTGAAGTCCGTGGCGGTGTGCCCGAGGGATCCCCCGAAGATCAACAACAACCGACTGGGGCTCTTGGCCACCTCGACGAGACTGTGACGAACGCCCTTGAAGAATGGCAGCACCTTCTCGCGCAAGAACTTCCGGCCGCGGGCTGACACCATCACCAAGCCGAGCACTGCGAACACGACAGCCACGACGACGAGCAGAGTGCTGGCATCCGCGAACGAGAACGAGAAGTTGTTCGTACCTCTCCCAGCCCACACGACGAAGAGCAGGATCAACAGCGCGGTGAGGATCTGGTCCGCAACCGTGCTGACGCCAACCGCGGCCGCGGCCGCCGCCGCATCGATTCCTGCTCTTTGCAGGTAGCGAGCGTTCACACCCATGCCGCCCACGTTGTTGGGTGTGACTCGGTTCATGAAGGCGGCCGCCATCTGGCATCGGTAGGTCGCGCCGAACGGCAGGTGCTCAGCGCAGGCACCCATCAGTTGGAGTGTCGAGAACACGTACAGCAACAACGTGAGCGGCAGCATGGCAAGCACGTACAGCGGGTCGACCTCGCGCAGAGCGTCAACCGTGTCGCCGGCGTTCGCCAGCCTCGGGAGCAGCACCCACATCGCGACAAAGGCGGCGAGGACGGTGACAACCGTTCGGGGCCGGACGCGCTCGAGGTGCGCTAGTTCGACCTCTTTGGTACCGGTCGCTTCGGACACTTTGGATCGCAGCTCGTCGAGCAGCTTGCGGCTGTGGCGAAGGCGATGCTGTGTGTCCCGACTGAGGGCCAAGGGCTGGAGTTGGGGCAATGCCTCGGCGAGTCGATCGCCTCCGAGTGCTGTTGTCGCGGTCGAGACCGCGCGGTCGGATGAGGTGAGCAAGGTCATCGACACGAGCGCCTCGGCAACGTCCTGAGCTCGGTGCGCGGGGGGACCGTCGACTTCGGCATCCTGGAACCCAGTCAGCCAGATGTCGCCGTGGGCGTCGGTGAGCGCGTTGTCGGCGCGCAGCGCCCGGTGATCGATGTGGCGGTCATGGAGCACGCCGACGCTGGTCCAGAACGACAGCAACATCTCGTCAGTCACGTCCGATGCGGCGAGCGAGTCCAGCCATCGACCGTCAATCCAGTCGCTCGCCTCCATGATGCTGCCGGAACCAACAGCGCGGAGGGCCTTGACATCGGGTACACGCACGCCAGCGCGTGCTGCCCACATCGACATGAACACATCGTGTTCGACGTCTTGACGCAAGGACGTGAACACGTTCCGCTCCGCACCGACACCCCGAAGACGGAGCACCTGGTACAGGCGGAACAGGACGTCTCGGCGGCGGTCCTCTTCGTCGTGCACGGTCACGTGGAGTTCCGGACCGTCCGCGGTGGTTGCTCGGTACTCGAGGCTCACCGATCGCCGGCTCGGAAACTCCCTCAAGTCGGTCACCGGTAGTCCCGCGGCAGCCAACCCGTCCGCGACATCGACTCCTCGCGGGCTGCGATCCGGGCCGCCGATGGCAAGCAGCACCGCGGCACCCGCCGCGATCCCCGCCGTGATCGCGAACAGCAGGTCGAGGGCCACGATCCCGCTGGTACCAACTCGTAACAGCGCAATCAAGAGCACGACGATCCACAGCGCACGCCGCCATCGACGTGACACCCAGCCGCCAGCCACGGTGACCACTGCCGCCAGCGCAGCCATGTACGCCGCGGTCGGGAACGACGTGTGCGCCAGCCAGCTCTGCGTCCTCTGCTCGACTTGCCACGACACCGGGTGCGCATTGTCCAAGACGACTGACCCAACGAATGTTGTGAGCGCGATGGCCACCAGCGCCGCGGCAATGATCCCGAACAACAGTCGCAGTCGCCGGCGCACCAGAAGAACCACAGCCAGACTGATCGGCGCAACCACCGCCACGACCTGCGTGAGACCGACGAGCGCGGCGCGGATGCCCCGCGGGAACGAGCTGACCACGTCGAGGAAGCCAGCTTGAATGCTGGCGACACCATCGCGGTAGACAGCCGTCACCAGGTAGACGATGACCAAGAGGATCAGCGCACCAACCAAGCGCACGAGGTCCGACGGGCTCCGCACATAGCCCGTCCGCGGGAACTCGTCGATGTCCGGTGCGACGGCGATGGGAATCTGCGCTGGCGCTTCTACTGTTCGCTCAGACGCTGTGGTCACCGCTTCCCTCCCGCAGAACCCACGCAACGCTACGACCCCACCGGCGCGCCAGGCGGGAAGCGGGGACCCGAGCCTGCCTGCAACGTCACGTAGTCGTCTGACCGAGGGGCACTCACCCCCCTCCGTGTGGGGCGAACTCAGCTCGGACGTTCATGAGCGGCGGGTGGTGAGTAGCGGCGCGATTCTCGAACCTCGCGCGGACCCGTCTACCTGGGGAACCGCGCCGCCCTAGGTGAGCTCTTGCTTCCACGTGGACGCATCGACGCGGGCGGCGACGCGGTCGCAGAGCTTGCGAAGCTGGTCGAGTTCGCGGGCAGTGAACTCGTCGATGACGAGTTCCCGGACGGCGTCGACGTGCGCGGGCGCGGCGGCGACGAGCTTCCTGTAGCCGGCGCTGGTGAGGATCGCGATCGTGTACCGGCCGTCCGTTGGATCGGGCTCGCGGCGCACGTAGCCCGTCGACTCGAGTCGCTTGATGAGGTGGGACAGGCGCGACAGGGACGCGTTGGTGACCATGGCCAGGTCACTCATGCGGAGACGGCGGCGAGGCTCCTCTGACAGGCGCGCCAAGGCGTAGTACTCGATGAAGCTCAGCTCCGAGTCTCGTTCGAGCTGACATTCAAGGGCCCACCGCAGCTTGTGGACCATCGACGCCACCGATCTCCACGCCGTCTCCTGGTCGTGGGTCAGCCAGCGTGGCGCGGACGCGGACGACGCCTTCTTGGTTGCCATCGGCCGATAGTACGAGACCAGGCGCTCAGTTGACCGTTCAAGTGATCGGGAATACGTTGCAGCGGGATTGACTTGAAGGTTCAAGTTGATCCGAGAGGAGTTGCCATGCCGGAACGAACAGTCAGTGTGCTCCGTACCCACGACGACCGCGAGGTCCCCGTCGCGGGCGTCTACGAGATCGACGGTGCCCACACCTCGGTCGAGTTCGTCGGGCGACACATGATGATCACCAAGGTCCGCGGCCGCTTCAGCGATGTGAAGGGCCGCATCACCATCACCGAGAACCCCGAAGACTCACACGTCGAAGTCGAGATCGGCACCGACAGCGTCAGCACCGGCAACAGTGACCGCGACAATCACCTCCGCAGTGCCGACTTCTTCGATGTCGACCAGTACCCGACCATCACGTTCCGGTCGACGCTCGTCCGCGCCCTTCCGAATGCCACCTGGGAGGTGGCCGGCGACCTGACCGTGCACGGCACGACCCGGTCGGTGATCCTGCAAGTGGACTTCGACGGCGCCGACGTCTCTCCGATCGGTGACGAACGCATCGGCTTCAGCGCGGCCACCGAGGTCAACCGCGAGGACTTCGGCCTGACCTGGAACATGGCGCTCGAGACCGGCGGACTGCTCGTCGGCAAGACCGCCCGCATCGAGCTCGCCGTCCAAGCCGTCGCGCCGAGCCACGCCGCAGTCGCGTAAGGAGCCACCATGCCTGCAATCACCGTTGAAGATCCACTCGTGTTGCCCCGAATCCCTCGACCCGATCCGATCACTTCTCGGTCGCGGCCCGTGAGCAAGATCGTCACCGCCCACCGCCAGACAGAAGGCGCCGGATTCGTCATCCGCCGGCCGTTCCCCGGCGAGCTTTCGATGGCCGAAGCCGATCCGTTCTTGCTGCTCGACCATCTCGGCCCGCAAGTGAACCAGCCCAACGAAGCCAAGGGCGCGCCCTGGCACCCCCATCGCGGCTTCGAGACCGTGAGCTACATCCTCGACGGCGAGATCGCGCACCACGACACCAACGGCGGCGGCGGCGTGATCCGCGAAGGGGACACGCAGTGGATGACCGCTGGCGGCGGCATCCTCCACGACGAACTGCCCACCGAGCAGATGTATCGCACCGGCGGCCCGGCGCACGCAGTACAGCTGTGGGTCAACCTTCCCGCGGCGCTGAAGATGACGCCACCGCGCTACCAATCCATCACCAAGGATGCGCTCCGCCTCCTCACCTCTGACGACGGGGGTGCCCTGATCCGAGTGATCGCGGGCGACATCGCCGGCTTCAGCGGTCCGGGAGCGACGCACACGCCGATCACCTATGCCCACGTGACGCTGGCACCGGGCGCGCAGATCTCGATGCCGTGGGATTCCACGTTCACCGCGTTCGCCTACGTGCTCACCGGCCGCGGCACCGTCGGCTCCGAGCAGCGACCGGTGGAGGATGGCCAGCTGGTTGTGTTTGGCCCGGGTGACCATCTCGTGGTCACCGCCGCCGACCACCATGCGGAGCCGCTCGACGTGCTCGTACTCGGAGGACTCCCGATCCGCGCGCCGATCGCTCACTACGGGCCCTTCGTGATGAACACCCGGGCGGAGATCATCCAAGCTGTCGAGGACTACCAAGCGGGACGCCTCGGCATAGTTCCGGCCGACCAGCTCGCGCCACGCGACTTCGCGTGAGCGTGCTCTACTCAGCCTCATGAGCGCGGACTGCACGCACCTCGATCAGATCGCCGATGTCGCACCGAGCAGCGAGGGCTGCGAGGACTGCCTGCGCATCGGCGGCCGATGGGTGCACCTACGCATGTGCATGTCCTGCGGCCACGTCGGCTGTTGCGACAACTCCCCCAACCGACACGCCACCGCCCACTTCCGCAACACCGAGCATGCACTCATCCAGTCCTATGAGCCAGGCGAGGACTGGTGGTACTGCTACGTGGACGACCTCGCATTCGAAGTGGACGGCGCGCCCTCCTTCGAGCACCCATGAGCAAGAGCGCACCCACCGAGACCATCGCGACCTCTCCCCTGTTCGCGTCATCAGCGGTCGTCATCGGCACCCCTCGATTGGGCGACGGGGCGCAGCTCTCCGAGGGTGCGGTCATCCGTGCCCGCGGGTCGGCGGTGCGGATCGGCACCGGTTCGGCGGTGATCGAGAACGCGGTCGTGATCGGTACACCCGCGATGCCGGTGATCATCGGTCGCCGCACGACCTTCGGTCATCGCTGTCTCGTTGTTGGTGCCAGGGTCGGCGACCTCTGCGAGATCGGCAACGCGTCGATACTGATGCCCGGCGCCGTCCTCGGTGACCGCGTCTTCCTCGGGGAGGGGGCACTCGTCCCAACCGGCATGACACTGCCCGACGACGTCGTCGCCGTGGGCCGGCCGGCGCGCGTGATCCGCGCTGTTTCCGATGCCGACCTCGAGCGGCTGCGCGGTCTGCGGGCCGGTGACCTCTCGCTTCCACCCCATACGGTCAACGAGATCGGACCGCGACTGGAGGGTCTCGCCATGGGCCAGCTCTACGACTACCGCGGCATCCTGCCGACCATCGCCAACACCGCCGTACTGTTCCCCACTGCGGAGATCACCGGCGATGTCGTGATCGGCGAACGCACGATCATCGGCGCGGGCGTCAAGATCATCGGCGATTCGCATGGCCCGGTGCGCATCGGCAACGACGTGCAGATCCTGGAGAACACGGTCCTGCACTTGTTGCCGGACAACCAGCTCATCATCGACGACGGCGCGACCATCGGGCCAGGATCGATGATCCATGGCTGTCACATCGGCGCCGGGACAGTCGTCGAACCCGGGGCGATCGTGTGTGACGGGAGCGTCGTCGGCGCCGGCTGCGTCGTGCGCGCCGGCGCCGTCGTGAAGCAGCGCTCGCAGTTCGGCGACGCCGTCGATGTCGACGGGTTCCCGGCGACGCAGACAGGCCGTGTCGAATCGCTCGCGCGGCCCGCCTGGGCTCTCGACGTCGACGACCTTCCGTCGGCGCCTTCACGCGGTCGGGCCGGATGACGACGACACGGCACGTCGCGCACGCCAGTGCGGCGACTGGTGCAACGGATCCGCAGTGGCGGGTCGACGTGCGCACCGGCGCCCACCAGCTGGTGGCCGATGAGCCCGCGGCCACGGGCGGTGGGGACACCGGTCCGACGCCCTTCGGCCTGCTGTTGAGCGGCCTGGCCGCGTGCACGGCGACGACGCTGCGCATGTACGCCGAACACAAAGGCTGGACACTCACCGCCATCGAGGTTGATGTCCGTTACAACGTCGCCGACAACGACGAAGCATCAATCGACCGAACCATCACGCTGCCCGCCGATCTTCCGACGGAAGAACGCGATCGTCTGGCCGACATCGCCGAACGCACACCGGTCACGCTCGCGGTTCGCCGCGGCACACCGATCACGACCGTGATCAGGCCATGACAGAACTCGCCGGTCCTGGTCACGCGGCACCCTGGCCCGAGCATGTGCTCTCGAGTGGAGATGACGAGGTAGGTGCCGATGGGGATGGTCGACTTGGTTCCGTTGCTAATGGGTCGGCTTGAGCCCTTGACAGCGTGACGATTGCCTTCGGCAACCAGTTGCCGGAGGAAAGGCGAACGGGGCTACATACTTGGCGGATGCCAGCCGATCGCAAGCCGGCAGCGTCGGTCGTGCCCGACATCCGCTTCATGCGCCGGGGAGAGCACGAGCGACGGGCGACGTACTTCGAGCTGTTCTTCGATCTTGTCTACGTCCTCGCCATCACGCAGCTGTCGCATCACCTCCTCACCGACCTCACGTGGCCAGGTGCCGCCGAGACCGCCTTCCTGCTCGTCGCCGTCTATTGGGCCTGGAACTACACGACGTGGATGGCCAACTGGTTCGACCCCGAGGTGCCGGCGGTGCGGCTGGCGCTGGTGTTCGTCATGCTCGCCAGCTTGTTGATGGCGGTGGCCATCCCCGAGGGCTTCGGCGATCATGGCCTGCTGTTCGCCGCCAGCTACTGCCTGCTGCAGCTCGGGCGCAACGGCTTCGTCGTCGCCGTCACCCCTCCGGGCCGGTTCAACCGCAACTTCCAGCAAATCCTGACGTGGAGTGTCCTGTCGGCGCCGCTGTGGATCGGCGGGGCGCTGGCTGACGATGGCGTGCGTTGGGCACTGTGGTTGACGGCGTTGGGCATCGACCTGGCGGCTCCGCTGTTGCGGTACTGGCTCCCCCGGTGGGGGCCCACGCCGATGACCGAGTGGGAGATCGACGCCGGCCATTTCGCTGAACGCTTCCAGCTGTTCGTGATCATCGTGTTGGGGGAGAGCATCGTCCTCACCGGGGCCACCGCCACCGACGTCGGACTGACGTCGTCGGTCGTCGTCGCCCTCGGCTTCGCCTTCTTGTCGTCGGTGGCGATGTGGTGGCTCTACTTCGGCCAGGTGGCGACATCCGCGCTGCGACGGATGGCGGCCGACGAAGCGCCCGGGCGGGTGGGCCGCGACGCCTACACCTATCTGCACCTGCCGATTGTCGCCGGAATCCTTCTCGCCGCGGTCGGTGACGAGCTGGTGATTGCCCACCCGAGCGACAAACTGGGCTCGGCCGGGGCGCTGGTCGTACTCGGCGGACCAGCGCTCTATCTGCTCGGATTGGTGGCGTTCAGCGCACGCGTCGGCCGCCGTCAGCCCTGGACTCGGCCGGCGGCCGCTGTCGTTCTGCTCGCCTGCGTCCCGTTGGGCGCCGAGGCCAGCGGGCTGCTGGCGGCAGGAGTCATGACCGCGCTCTTGGCCTCCCTGCTCGTCGCCGATCAGGTGGGGGTGGCGCGCCCGCAAGACCACCAGTCAGGATCAAGCCTCCGGGCATAGCCGACGCACACTCGCGTCCAGCCAGCGTCGCCCGAGTTGGCGTTAGCCGGTGAAGTGCAAGGCGAGACCGTCGGGTAAGCCGCGCCCGATAATGCGCGGCCACAGCCGAAGCACCGCGTCCTCCAAGCGCCGTTATCTCGAGTCGTCGCCGGTAGCCAGGCCTTCATGTGGACACGTTCGTCGTGGACATGTTCGTAACGCAGCCAAAGCGAGGATCAATGGGAGCCCTGGAGGGCGTTCACGATCCAAGTGACCGCTGACCGCTACGGACACCTATTCCCGTCGCTCGAGGAGGCGTTGGCTGCCCGGCTCGACGCGTCGTTTCGGGAGGCCGCAAGCGCTGCGGGTCCACTGTGTGACCGCCGTGTTCCGTCGTCGACCGCCACTGACCGATACACATGTTCGGCGTATGTTCAGCGAAACCAGCGTTTCGGAGAGCTCGTCCGCGGACACGGGCCAGGTTTATGGCCCTGACCAGCAGGTAGGCAAGGCGCCCCCGGCAGGGATCGAACCTGCGACCGTCCGCTTAGAAGGCGGCTGCTCTATCCACTGAGCTACGGGGGCATCGGCTTCGAACAGCGATGATCGCACGCTCTGTCATGAGGCGTGTGCGCTCAACGACTGGCAGGTGGGTCAGCTCACACGCCCATTGAGTGTCAGCTGACAAACTGCGACGCGGTGAACGTGGGCGACATGCGGGTGACTGCGATCATCGACGGCTCGGTCGACGTTCCCGCCGAGTTCCTGTTTCCGACGACGACGGCTGAGGACTGGGCTCCGCACCGCGACCTGCTCACCGACGACGGGCTGCTGCCGTTGCCGATGGGCGGCTTCCTCGTCGAGTCCGGCGACCGGAAGATCCTGATCGATGCCGGCCTCGGTGAGCCGACACCGATCGAGGGGTTCGGCCGCCTGCTCGACAACTTGCGGGCGAACGGCACCGATCCGACCGACATCACCGATGTCGTGTTCACGCACCTGCACTTCGATCACGTCGGATGGGCTACCGACGCTCGCAGTGATGTCGTGTTCCCGAACGCGACTTACCGATGTCACGCCGCCGATCTGGAGTACTTCTTCGCGCCCGACCTTCCCGAGATACAGACCGGCAAGTTCATGGGCGCGAGCATCTCGCCTCCCGAACGCCTCGCGCCGATTCGCGAACGGATCGCTCCCTTCTCCGGTGACCAAACGATCGCAGCCGGCATCGATGTGCGGAGCGCACCCGGTCACACACCAGGGAGTTCGGTGATCATCCTTTCTTCGGGCACCGACCGGTGTCTGCTGCTCGGCGACGTCGTCCACTGTCCTGTTGAGCTGATCGACCTCGAGTGGCAGGCCCTCGGTGATGTCGACCCCGCGCTGGCTCGCCGCACGCGGGAAGCCTGGATGCGCGAGGCCGACAGCGGCCAACCGGTGGTTGCTGCCGCGCACTTCCCGGGGATGCAGTTCGGCCGCCTCCTCCAAGGCGAGCGCACCCGCACGTTCACCTTCCTGTAGCGAAGCAGCGTTTAGGGTCGGGCCGCCATGCGCTTCATGTACGCCTACCCCGAGACCAACGGCACCGACCGCGACATGCTCGACGCAGGACCGATCGCGGACGTCGCGCGCACCGCGGAAGCTGCGGGATTCGGCGGGTTCGCGTTCACCGAGCACCCGTCGCCGGGCGCGCGATGGCTGGCATCGGGCGGACATCAAAGCCTCGACCCGTTCGTGGCGCTGTCCTACGTCGCGGCCGTCACGTCGTCGATGAAATTGCTCACCTACCTATCCGTCTTGCCCTACCGCAATCCCCTGCTGTTGGCGAAGACGGCAGCCACCGTGGACAAGCTGTCCGGCGGACGCTTCATCCTCGGCGTCGGCACCGGCTACTTGAAGGGCGAGTTCCGCGCGCTCGGTGTCGACATCGAGGAGCGCAATGAGCTGTTCGACGAGGCGCTCGACGTGATGCCGCTGCACTGGAGCGGCGAGCCGTTCAGCTACAAGGGCCGACACTTCGAGGCGGTCGAGTGCATCGGCCGACCGCTTCCCGCCCAACAACCCATCCCGATCTGGATCGGGGGCAACGCCAAGGTCACTCGAACACGGGTCGCAGAGCGCGCGCAGGGCTGGATGCCATTGCTCGTGCCGCCCGAGGTCGCGAAGACCACACGGTCACCGATCGTGCGCGGCCTCGACGAAGTGGTGGCGCTGATGAAGCCGATGCAAGAAGCCGCCGCTGCTCGGGGCGTCGAGCTCGACCTCGTCTTTCCGTATGCGGACCGCTCGCTCGGCGCGGCCCCGGCCAAGGATGCCGATCGTCATCGCGAGTCCTTCGCCGAGCTCGAAGCGGCCGGCGTCACCTGGGTGATGCTTTCAGGCTCGACACACGACCATGCAGCGACCAGTGCGTTCATCGAGGAGTTCGGGTCGACGTACCTGCAGTAGCGGTTCGTATCGTGGCGCGGTGCCACCCCTTCGAATCGGTGTGCTCGGCGCAGCCAAGATCGCGCCCCCGGCGATCGTGCGACCCGCCCGCGCTGTCGACGACGCGGAGGTCGTCGCAATCGCAGCGCGCGATCCGTCTCGAGCACAAGCCTTCGCTACGAAGCACCGCATCCCTCATGTGCACAAGAGCTACTCGTCGCTGGTCGAAGACCCGGATGTGGATGCCATCTACAACCCACTCCCCAACGGGCTGCATGGCCGATGGACGATCGCCGCGCTCGAGGCAGGCAAACACGTCCTGTGCGAGAAGCCGTTCACTGCCAACGCCGCCGAGGCGGAAGAGGTGGCAGCGGTCGCGCGGCGCTCCGGCCTCGTCGTGATGGAGGCGTTCCACTATCGGTACCACCCGCTTGCGATTCGGTTGGTGGAGTTGGTGCGCAGCGGCGAGCTCGGTTCCATCGAACACATCGAAACCTGGATGTGCACGCCCCTCCTCCCGCAGGGCGACATCCGCTGGCAACGTGACCTGGCCGGCGGATCGACGATGGACGTCGGCTGCTACACGATCCATCTGATGCGATCGCTGGCGGGAACTGAGCCCGAAGTCGTGTCCGCCGATGCTCGCGAACGATCAGCCGGCGTCGATCGCTGGATGCGCGCAGACATGAGACTCCCCGACGACGCAACGGGTCGTATCACCGCGGCAATGCTGTCGGCGCGGATACTCGCGCTCGGTGCACGAGTGCGCGGCAGCCTCGGCGAGATCCGCGTGCTGAATCCTTACGCACCGCACTACTTCCACTGGATGGTGGTACGTGGCCCGAACGGGCGTCGCCGTGAGCGCTTCAGCCGCACGCCGACGTACGAGTACCAGTTGCGTGCCTTCGTGGGCGCGGTGCTGCGGGATGAGCCGATCCTTACCGGGCCCGACGATTCGATCGCGACGATGCGCGTGATCGACGACTGCTATCGCGCTGCGGGGATGGAAGTCAGGCAGCCGGCGCGGGGAACTTGATGTACTCGTCGATGATGAGGAGGCCGAGGTCAGGGTTGCCGGGGACGTCACCTTCGATCCGTCCTCGTTGGCGAAGGTCCTCGACGAGTCGACCGACGACGACATCGAGGGTCAGGTCGTCGGCGTGCTCGCGCCACGTGCGTTGCTCGTGCTCGTCCTCGAAGCAGTAGGCCTTCCACGACACGCTGAACCGCAGGTCGTTCCAGCGGTACTCGGCGACGACGCGGTCGCTGCCTTCCATGTCGTGCACGACCCAATGATCGTCGCCAGCGTGGTCCAGCGTCATACCCGGTCGCAACGGTGCGATCTCTACGCCTGCACCGTCTGCCGCGATGCGGTCGACGCCGTGGAAAACGCTGTCGGCATCGAACAACAAGGCCGTGTCGAACTGCACTTGTTTCGCGATCGACGGCCGCGCGGCACCGCCCGGGTAGTAGCAGAACTCGCCGCCATCACAGTCGTGGAACCACGCAACGCCGGTAGCGATCGGCATCCGCCAGTCGTCGAACAAACCCGAGTGGTGCATCGCCACGAGCAACCACTGCGGCATCACCTTCCGATTGCAACCGCGGAACTCCGGTACATCGGTGTGCACGGCGAGCTCTTGGCCCGGCACCATCAGATTGGCAAACACGATCGCCGGCTCGATGACCGGACGTCCGTGGACCGCGCGCGCGGCCTCCGCGAATCCTTCGTGGAACAGGTAGGGCTCGATGCCGTCGATCAGGAGTTGCTGACCGTACGCGTACTCCTCGCGGAAGTAGTTCGTACGCGCCGCCAGTACCGCCTTCGGTTCGTCTCGGGCGTAGCGACCGCCTGTGCGCACGAAGTTGGAGGCAGCGTCGTGTCGTTGCGACAGGCCCTTCCCGATCTCGGACTCGACGTGTTCCTGGCTGTACATGCCGTACCGGCCGAACCGCGCACACAGGTCGACAATGGCGGCCGCGCCGTCGGGTCCGAGCAGTTCGTCGAACTCGACCACCGCATGTCTGGTGGCGCTTGCAGGCGGGGCGATGCTCACCCGTGGAGTCTCGCAGGTCGCAGCGCATACTGGGGCGGTGGAAGTTCTCGCAGGCACTTCAGAAGGACTGTTCCGCCTCACCGATGCGGGGGTTGCGCAGGTCACCTCGACGGAGACATCTTCGATTGCCGGTGATTGGGCGATCGTCGATGGCGTCGAGGTCGTCTCGCTCGCCAGCGGCATCACCACGACCACGGCCCCGCTGAGCGGGCAGTGTGTCGTCCCCTATGGCGACGGCGCGCTCGTCGGAACCGAACAAGCGCACCTCTTCGAGATCGACTTGCGCGGCTTCACGAAACCGGTTGACTCGTTCGACCAAATCCCTACCCGCGACACCTGGTACACGCCGTGGGGCGCACCCCCCGACACGCGCTCGTTGACGGTGACCTCGGACGGTGTCGCGTTGGTCAACGTGCACGTCGGCGGTGTTTGGCGCGGCGATGCGAATTCATGGACCGAGGTCGTCCCCGTCGACAACGACACGCATCAGGTACTCGCCGCGACGTCCGGTTCGCGTGTGTTGGTAGCAGCCGCAGTCGGCTTCGGGTCGAGCACCGACAATGGACGCACATTCACGTGGATCACGGACGGACTGCACGCCACCTACTCGCGTGCCGTTGCGCTCGCGGGCGACTTCGTGTTGCTGACTGCATCGACGGGCCCCAGAACTGAACGGGGCGCCGTGTATCGTCGTCCTGCCGACAGCGACGGACCGTTCGAGCGATGCCGAGACGGACTGCCCGACTGGTTCCCGTTCAACATCGACACGTTCCAACTGGCGGCGAGCGATCAGGTCGCTGCCATCGGGACACAAGCCGGCGAGGTCTACCTGTCTGAGGACGAGGGTGCGACATGGACCCTCGCCGCCAAGGATCTGCCGCCTGTTCGCTGCATCGCCCTCGCCTGAACCGGGTTCGGTCGTCGTTCTCCAGTACATGGGGGATCGATCTTGGTCGGCAGAAGGGGTTCGGAGCGGCCGACGGCCGTTGCCTAGACTGTCCCCTCCCACATGGTGGCCGTAGCTCAGCTCGGTTAGAGCGCCAGGTTGTGGCCCTGGAGGTCGGGGGTTCAAGTCCCCTCGGTCACCCCAAAGGCGATGGTCGCTACCATCGCCGCCTTCGCGCCTCTAGCTCAACGGCAGAGCAACGGACTCTTAATCCGCAGGTTCTGGGTTCGAATCCCAGGGGGCGCACGTATCTACGTCGGGGTCGCACCTGTGAGCGGCCGGCGGGAGTTCGTCGGACACAGAGGGCGATGAGTCAGCTTCTTGGATGACTCTGGACGGCCGGCGTACCCGACGTCGCGCCCACGCTGTCGCTAGCAGGTGCGCGAGTCGCGCGCGCGGATGCCGCGACGCCGATCCCTTGATTGTCAGGCATCCTGGCGAAGTTGGCGTCCGCCCGGGCCAGTCCAGCGTCGCGGATCACCTCCCGGAGCAGTTCCCGTTGTTGCTCGAGTGGCGGGCGCCGGTCGGCGGGCGCGACGACGAGCAGATCGTCGAGTGCAGCGGCCATCCGACGAGCTACCTGCGGAGAGCCTGCACCGGCGAGGCGGATCTCATCGAACGCGAGATGGACATAGGCGCCCCAGTCCATCGTCGGGATGGTCACCCGCAATTGGTGGGCCTCGTCGTACAGCCGACCGTCCGGGATGACCCGGTTCGCCAGTTGGCGGAGGCCGTCGTGAAGCCGGTCGAGACATTGCACAGCCGTCG
>DATAES010000040.1:0-2352 GCA_036257895.1 Acidimicrobiales bacterium | reverse complement strand
AACGCGATCGGTCCTCCGTCGACGGCCTCGGGCGCGACGTGGCCGACACAGAAGCCGTGGGTGCCGCCCGAGAACCGTCCGTCGGTGACGAGCGCGCAGTCGCCGCCGCGCCCTGCACCCTTCATCGCGCCGGTCACCGCGAGCATCTCACGCATACCCGGCCCCCCTTTCGGCCCCTCGTACCGGATCACGACGACCTCGCCCGGTTCGATGGAGCCGGCGAGGATGGCGTCCATGGCGCCGTCCTCACCGTCGAAGACGCGGGCCGGACCCTCGAAGCGGTCGAAGTCGATCCCGGCAACCTTGACGACCGCGCCCTTCGGAGCGAGCGAGCCGTCGATGACGGCGATGCCTCCGCGCTGGTGCAGCGGCCGGCTCAGGTCGAGGACGACCTCCCCATCCGGTTCGGGTGGGTCGAGATCGGCGATGTTCTCGGCCAGTGTCTTCCCCGTGACGGTGAGGCAGTCTCCGTGCAGGAGTCCCGCGTCGAGCAGATGACGCAGCACGACCGGCACACCGCCGACGCGATCGAGGTCGACCATGTGGAAGCGACCGTGCGGCTTCATG
Organism: Acidimicrobiales bacterium; assembly: GCA_036257895.1. Lineage (GTDB taxonomy): Bacteria > Actinomycetota > Acidimicrobiia > Acidimicrobiales > JACDCH01 > DATAES01. The sequence goes on along the minus strand of DATAES010000040.1, from coordinate 1,785 downwards.
TCCGCGATGTGCGGGACGCGTGCCGCCACCTTGTTGAAGTCGTCGAGCTCGAGCTCGACACGCGCTTCATTCGCGATCGCCAGCAGATGAAGCACCGCGTTCGTCGAACCGCCGAGCGCCATCACGATCGCGATGGCGTTCTCGAAGGCTTCCTTCGTCATGATCTGGCGGGGACGGATGCCGAGCTCGAGCAGACGCATGACGGCCTTGCCCGACTCGTAGGCGAAGTCGTCGCGCCGGCTGTCGGGCGCGGGCGCCGACGATGATCCGGGCAGCGACATCCCGAGCGCCTCGGCGACGGACGCCATCGTGTTCGCCGTGAACATGCCTGCGCAGCTGCCTTCGCTCGGGCACGCGTTGCACTCGATGCCGCGCAGGTCCTCGTCGGACATCGTTCCCGCGGCATGAGCGCCGACTGCTTCGAAGACGCTGACGATGTCGAGCGCTTGGCCCTTGTACTCGCCCGGCAGGATCGATCCGCCGTAGAGGAAGACCGATGGAAGGTTGAGCCGTGCCGCCGCCATCAGCATCCCCGGCAGGCTCTTGTCGCAGCCCGCGAACGTGATCAACGCGTCGAGCCGCTCCGCGTGCATCACCGTCTCGACCGAGTCGGCGATGACCTCCCGCGACACGAGCGAGGCGCGCATTCCTTCGTGTCCCATCGAGATCCCGTCCGAGATCGCGATCGTGTTGAACTCGATCGGGTACCCCCCTGCGTCGCGCACACCCTCCTTCGAGCGCTTCGCCAGCCGGTCGAGCGGCATGTTGCACGGCGTGACCTCGTTCCAGGACGAGCACACACCCACTTGTGACTTGCCCCAGTCGTCGTCCGTCATGCCGATCGCCCGCAACATGGCACGTGCCGGCGCCCGTTCGGCGCCTTCGGTGACCTCGTAGCTGCGCGGCTTCATGGGGTTGCTGTCGTTCTCGGCCATCGGCGCCGAGGCTATGCCGTAAGCGCCGACCTCCCCCGTTCTGCCGGTGATAACGCGTGATTTGCGCGCGTTATCACCGCACAAACGCAATGGGTCGGGTCAGAAGCCGGTGTTGCAGAACGGCAGTGGGGTGGAGGAGAACAGCAGGTCGGCGGTGTGGAGGGCGTCCCGCGAGCCACTCGCTCGTCCGCCCGCCGCCAACGTCGACCACGGCACGCCGCCGAGGTAGGCGCTGCCGAGTCCCGCAGCCGTCACGCTGATGTCGGCATCGACGGAGCGATCCACCGGCTCGCATGTCGCGCCGTCGGGCGACGCGTCGAGGCGGAACCGTCCCCCGGCGGCACCCGTAGGGCGGAACTCGTCGACGACGTCGATGACGAGCGATCCCGAGGTTGCATACCGCCGCGCGGTCAGCGCGGCGGGAGTGTCGAGGACGCGCGTCCACAGGAAGTCGCCGACGAACGAGACCCGATACGCGCGATGGTCGCGCAAGCGCCACGGCAGGATGCTGTCGAGCGGCTGTGCCTCCGCTTCGAGCGTTTCCGCGAGATCGAGATCGAGCAGAAATCGCCATAGTGCGGCCTCGACCTCCGCATCACTCGCGATCACTTCGCGAACCACGATGGTGTTCGGCCCTTCTTCCTTGCCTTGACGGATCCGATACCACGCATAGCCGTCGGCGGTACCGGTGTTGTCCTCGTGGACGACGGTGAACAGTGGGGACGCGCCGCGACGGTTGCGTTCACGGTCGAGCAAGTAGCCCTTCCACTTGCCTTCGTTGCGGTCGACCGACCCGGGTCGAGTCCGGCGCCACTGATCGAACACCGAAGGGAGCACCTTGGCTCGCTCG
>DATAES010000039.1:0-33947 GCA_036257895.1 Acidimicrobiales bacterium | reverse complement strand
CCTTTGCCCATCTGCTCGCGCACCGTCACGACCGGCGGGTTGGTCAACGTGCGTCGCTGCCAGTTGGCGCCGTCCACGACCAGTGTGTGCCCCGAGATGAAGCGGGCGTACGGCGAAGCGAGGAAGGTGGCGGCCCAACCGAGTTCCTGTCGCTGTCCGACGCGCATGGCCGGCTGGCACGCGTCCTTCTCGCTCGTTCGGTCGAGGTTGCCCTTGATGTCGTCGGTCATGTCCTCGTGCGGGAACAGTCCGGGGACGAGGCCGTTCACCTGGATCCCGTACGGTCCCCACTCGACCGCAAGCGATTCGGTGAGGTTCTTGACTCCGGCCTTGGCTGCCGCGGAATGCGCAAAGCCGGGACCGCCCGTCCACGCATATGACGCGCCGACGTTGATGATCGAACCAGGCGTGCCTGCCGCGAGATGCCGGCGGCCGAACTCGCGCGAGCACAGGAAGGTGCCGTTGAGCGTTATGTCGACGACGGTCCGCCACGCGTTGGGTGACATGTCCTCACTCGGCACCGGAAAGTTGGCCGCGGCGTTGTTCACCAACACCCCCGGGAGCGCGAACGTCGCTTCCGCGGCGTCGAAGGCTCGGACGATGCTGTCGGGATCCCGAATGTCGCACGGAACCGCGACGACCTCAGCACCGACGGCCTCGATCGCGGCGCGGCCCGCGTCGAGATGCTCGTCCTTTCGGCTGGCGATCACGATCGACGCGCCCGCGCGCGCGAACTCGGTAGCGATCGCCTTGCCGAGGCCGGTGCCGCCGCCGGTCACGAAGACCGTCACGCCGTCGAACGTGCCGGGCGACAAAGCGCTCGTGCCGACCGGTGGCGGCGCAGGAAGGCCGATCATCTCCGTCATGCGTGCGTCCTAACTTCCCGTGTAGCGCGGCGCTCGCTCCTCGGTGCGTGCCGCGCGCAGCTCAGCCATGTCATCGCTCTTGTTGATGAAGGTCTGGTAGATCAGCTCGTCCGCCATCGACGATCGGATCTGCGGCAGCGCGAGGTGACGGATCACTTCGCGCGCCATCTTGATCGTCACCGCCGGCGCAGCCGCGATCTGCTCGGCCATCTCGCGCACGGTGGTGTCGAGCTCTGCTCCTGGGACGACTCGGCTCACGATGCCGTGGCCGAGCGCCTCCTCCGCCGACAGCACTCTCCCCGTGAGGACCATGTCGCTCACCAGGCCGGGTCCGCACATCTCGTGCAGCACCGCGACGCCACCCGTGTCGGGGATGACGCCGTACGTCGTCTCCGGCAGCCGGAACCTCGTACCCTCCGCCGCGACCCGGATGTCGCACAGCAACGCCCGCTGGAACGAACCGCCCATCACCCATCCCTTGCACGCCACGATCACCGCGGCGTCGAGGTCCCACAACTGTTGGATGCCGCGATGACCGCGGCGCATCAGGTCGTGATGCGACATCGGCACCTGCATCGTGCCGATCGATCCGACATCGCGACCCGACGAGAAGGACTTCCCCTCCCCTCGCCAGATGATGACCCGAACGTCGTCCGACTGCTTCAACTGGTCGAGGATGTCGAAGAGCTGCGCGTCCATGTCGTCGTCGAACGCGTTGTGCTTGTCGGGGTTGTCATTCGTGATCGTGGCGACCTTGCCGTCCATCTCGAGCCGCACGGTTCCGGGCATCGCACGAACGTAGTTGCCGACGCGCCCTACTGTGCCCGTTGCGGTTGGGGCCCGGGTGACCTCCCGCCGTCGCCCACGTCGTCGACTCGCCGGATGGCGAGCACGGCGCGTGCGGTCGCACTCGCGTCTTGTTCCGACATCAAGCCCACCGCGGCGAGTACCGCCTCGCGCGACGACCGATCGGCGTCGCCGGAGAGGTCGAACCTCCATCGTCTGACGCGCCGGGCGATTTCGACCTTGGTCTCGTCGTCATGGTCGACGTCGATGCCCGTTGCCGCGAAGATTCGGCAGTCGTAGGTGCGGCAGGCGCGCGGGCGGTGTTCGTAGATGGAACACCCGCCGTCGATCAACATCGGACAATGGCCGTTGTCGTCGTGACCCAGCACCACGTTGCCGAGCGGCAGCCCGGGGGCGCGGAACACGAGTTTCGCCGGGATGTGGGCGAGCGTGTCGGTTTCGTCGGTCATGATGTGGACGAACTGCGACGAGGTGCAGCACGCCGTGCAGCCGTTGCACGGAACGTCAGCGTCACCCTCGCCACGAAGCGCGGCTTGCATCCCGTCCAGCCAGACAGAGAATTTGCCCGCAGGCAGCGGAGCGTCTTCGTTCATCACTGCGCGTCGGCCCACGGGCCCACGCCGCCGATCTTGTCGACGCTGATGCGGATCACCCGTCCGGGTGGCGGATCGTCGAACGGCGGGAACTTGACGTCCGAACCGAGATAGGTGTGCGCGAGCCGCTGCAACAACTCCCGCCCTCCGCTCTCGGTGATGCGCGCGGTGCCCTGCACGATGACATGGTGAGTGAGTCCGATGTCGGTACGACCGTCGGCCTCGACTGACAGCGCGACGCGCGGGTCACGTTCGATGTTGGTGAGCTTGCGACCTCGTGCGAGGTGACCGACCACGATCTCGTCGTTCTCGATGCCGATCCATACGACGCTGACCTGAGGACTCCCGTCCGGATTGATGGTGACGAGATGGCCCAGCCGCCCCGCGGTCAGCGCCGCCTTCGCTTCGTCCGTCAACGTCGCACTCATTCCACGGCGAGGATCACGTCGCTCGCCTTGACGATCACCGTGACCGTGCTACCCGTGGCGAGGCCGAGCTCGTCCGCTGCTTCCGTGGTGATCGACGACGTGACGACGTCGCCGCCGGCGAGCGAGACCTTGACAGCTGTGGTCACGGCACCGGGCGTGACCTCCACGACCGTGCCGGGCAGTTGGTTGCGCGCGCTGAGCTTCATGCCGCCATCCTCACTACCGCAGTTGCGGTATGGCAAGTGTCCGCGGCAGGGGGACGACGATCCGTCGATCTCGGACCTACCGTGGCACTGGTGACGGCTGCTTCTCGACGCCGGGCCGCTGATGCCGCGCTGGCGCTCGGAGTGGGGATCGTGCAGATCGGCGTGACGTACCTCGCGTCGAGGCATCAGCCGGAACGCCGGTCCTTCGACGTACTCGCGTTCGTCCTGCTCGCCGCGGGACCCGTGGCACTGCTGTTCCGGCGGCGGTATCCGGTCACGGTGCTGCTCGTCTCGTCCGCCACCGTCCTGCTGTACTGGGTGATCGGGTACGGCCGGGGCCCGGTGTTCCTCGCCATGATCGTCGCGCTGGCGACCGTCGTGATGGCGGGGCGTCGGGGGGTCGCCATCGCGGTCCTCGTCGGTGGCTACGTCTCGTTCCTCTGGCTGGCGCCCGTGCTCGGACGCGACGACGGTCCGAGCGTCGGCGCGGCCGGCGCGCTGGCGGCGTGGCTACTCGTTCTGTACGGCGGATGCGAGCTCGTTCGGATTCGCCAGGAACGGACGGCCGAGGCCGCGCAGCTCCTCGAGGAGGAGACCCGGCGTCGTGTCAGCGACGAACGGCTTCGGATAGCACGCGAACTGCACGACGTGATCGCACACAACATCTCACTCATCAACGTCCAGGCCGCGACGACACTCCATCGGCTGGACGGCGCCGATGATCCGGCGCGTCAAGCGCTGACGACCATCAAGCGGGTGAGCCAGGAGACTTTGGTCGAGCTGCGGTCTGTCCTCGGCGCACTCCGCCACGTCGACGAGGAGGCACCGCGCGCACCAGCACCCACGCTCAGCCGTCTCGACGAGCTCGTTGCTCGCGCCGAGCGAGCAGGCGTCACGGCGGACGTCGCGATCGAGGGGCAACCTCGCCCGCTCCCTGCGGCCGTGGACCTCGCGGCGTACCGCGTCGCGCAGGAGGCGCTGACCAATGTGGCCCGCCACGCGAGCACGACGACGGCGACCGTCCGCGTCGCGTACCGACCCGACGACCTGGTGCTCGAGGTCGACGACGACGGGACGCCGTCCGACGTCGTCGTCCCCGGCAACGGCATCACCGGGATGCGAGAGCGCGCCATCGCGCTGGGCGGCACGCTGACTGCGGCGCCGCGAGCGGGGGGCGGTTTCCGCGTGCGGGCGTGGTTCCCGTTGGGCGATCGAGCGTGATCCGCGTGCTGCTGGCCGATGACCAGGCACTCGTTCGCGCCGGCTTTGCCTCCCTGCTCGACGGCGAGGACGACATCGAGGTCGTCGGCGAGGCGAGCGACGGCGCCGAGGCGGTCGCGCTGGCACGTGACCTCGTCCCCGACATCGTGCTGCTGGACATCCGCATGCCCCGGCTCGACGGACTCGAGGCCACGAAGCAGATCGCGCACGACCCGAAGCTCGGCTCGGTGCGCATCGTCATCCTGACGACGTTCGCACTCGACGAGTACATCTTCGAGGCCGTGCGACATGGCGCCAGCGGGTTCCTCGTCAAGGACACAGAACCGGTCGAGCTCCTCCGCGCCATAAGGGTCGTCGCGGCCGGTGACGCGTTGCTGTCGCCGAAGGTCACGCGGCAACTCATCGGTGAGTTCGCGACCCGTGCGCAACCGCCACCGCCACGTCAGCTCATGGAGCTCACGAACCGGGAGCGCGAAGTGACCGCGCTGGTGGCGGAAGGTCTGTCCAACGAGGACATCGCGGAGCGCCTGTTCCTCAGTCCCGCGACCGCGAAGACGCACGTGAACCGCGCGATGAGCAAACTCGGCGCGCGCGACCGGGCGCAGCTCGTGGTGTTCGCCTACCAGTCGGGCCTGGTTCGGCCCGGTTGGGCCAACTGAGCGCTACCGCGCTCGTCGTAGCTGCGAAGCCAGCACGGGGCTGACGACTCGAGGCCCTTCGACCTTCACGATCGAAGGCATGACCGTCACCACCACGACCAGAGTCGCGGCACGAGCCTCGCATGCGACCAAGCGGTATGGCACGACGAACGCGGGAGTCACCGCGATCGACGACGTCGACATCGAATTCGCGGACGGCGGATTCACCGCGATCATGGGTCCATCCGGGTCGGGCAAATCGACCTTGATGCACTGCCTCGCCGGGCTCGACACCCTGACATCGGGACAGGCTTTCATCGGCGACGTCGATCTCGGCTCGCTCAATGATCGCGAGCTCACGTTGCTGCGTCGCGAGCGCGTGGGGTTCGTGTTCCAATCCTTCAACCTCGTCCCCATGCTCACCGCGCTCGAGAACATCACGCTTCCGATGACGCTGGCTTCCACGAAGCCCGATCGCGAATGGATGGACACCGTCATCGACACGGTCGGCATCCGAGATCGGCTGACGCACCGCCCGTCGGAACTGTCCGGTGGCCAGCAGCAACGAGTCGCTCTCGCGCGAGCGCTCGCCAACCGGCCGGCGATCATCTTCGCCGACGAACCGACGGGCAACGTCGACTCGCGCGCCGGCGCGGAGATCCTCGGTTTCCTGAAGCAGGCGGCCCGCGCGCTCGGCCAGACCATCGTGATGGTCACCCACGATCCGGTCGCGGCGAGCTACGCGGACACGGCTGTGTTCCTCGTCGACGGTCGCATCGTCGACGTGCTCCCCGGTCCGAGCGCGCCGGCCGTCCTCGATCACATGAAGCATCTGGAGGGTTGAGGCATGCTCGGGATCTGCGTCAAGAGCGTGTGGTCGCACAAGCGCCGTCTCGTCGGCGCCGTGCTCGCGGTCGTGTTCGGTGTCGCGTTCCTGTCCGGCACCTTGCTGCTCGGCGACACGTTGAGCGCCAACTTCGATTCATTGTTCACACAGGCCAATGGCAGCACCGACGTCGTCGTCCGTAGCGCGACGAAGGTGAGCGACGCCCAAGGACAGAGCAACCGCGCCACCGTGGACGCGTCACTGATCGACCAGGTCCAACGCGTCGACGGCGTAGCCGCGGTCGTTCCCTACATCGAGGGGTACGGCCAGTTGCTCGGCCGGAACGGCGACAGGATCGGCGGCGCCGGTCCGCCGACGCGTGCCGCCAACTGGGTCGACGTTGCGTCGCTGAACCCGTATCACCTCGTCGAGGGCCGCGCCCCCGCGGCGGATGACGAGGTCGTCATCAACCGCGGCGCCGCGAAGACGGGCAACCTGCAACTCGGCGAGACGACCACGCTGTTCACACCGCAGGCGATGCAGGTCCGCATCGTCGGCATCACCGCGTTCGGTTCGGCCGACGGGTTCGGACCCAGCACGTTCACGGGACTGACGCTCGATGCCGCGCAACAGCACTTGACCGTCAACCCGGACCGCCTCACCGAGCTTCGGGTCGAGGCCGAACCGGGCGTCCCACCCGAGGAGCTGGCGAGTCGCATCAGCTCCGTCCTGCCGTCGAACGTCCAGGCGATCACCGGGACCCAGCTGGCCGCCGAGAACTTTGCCCAGATCGACAGCGGCTTCCTCGGTGTCGTCCGCAACGGACTCGTCGCCTTCGCCGTGATCGCCCTGCTCGTCGCCGCGTTCAGCATCTTCAACACGTTCTCGATCCTCGTGACGCAACGCAGCCGCGAAGCTGCGCTCCTGCGCGCGCTCGGCGCGACCCGCCGCCAGATCATCACCACGAGCGCGGTCGAGACGCTGACCGTCGGAGTGGTCGGCTCGGCAGCCGGCTGGGTGGCAGGCGTCGGTCTGGCCGGGCTGCTCAAGGCCGTCTTCGACTCGTTCGGTTTCGCGCTACCAGCGGGCGGTCTGGTGTTCAAGCCCGCAAGCACCGTTCTCGCGCTGGTCGCCGGTGTCGTCGCGACCGTCGTTGCCGGTGTGGTGCCGTCGGTACGCGGCTCGCGCATACCGCCGGTGGCAGCGCTGCGTGACCTCGAAGTCGAACCGCCGGTCGTCACCCGCCGGCGCACACTGATCGGCGTCGCCATCGTGGGACTCGGCGCAGCAGCAGTCATCGGCGCCGTCGCCGGTGCAGGCGGCGGTCTCGTCGCGCTCGGCGCGGTGGCGTGCCTGATCGGTGCAGTCGTGCTCGGTCCGGTCGCCGCCCGCCCGGCCACCGTCGTGCTCGGTCGGCCCATCGCCCTGGCGCGCGGGCTCACCGGCGACCTGGCCCGCCAGAACGCGATGCGCCATCCGCGTCGCACGGCTGCAACTGCGTCCGCCCTCATGGTTGGCGTGAGCGTGGTCGCGCTGTTCACGGTGTTCGGCGATTCGCTGAAGGCGTCCGCCGCGAAGGGCATCGACGACACGCTCACCGCCGACGTCATCGTCGACACGCCTGGCTACGGCGGCCAGACCGGCGCGAGCGGCTTCGGACCCGAGCTCGCCCGAGCCATCGCCGCCGTGCCAGGCGTTCACTCCGCGACGGGTGTACGCGGCGGCAATGCGTTGATCGACGGGAGCACGCATGCGATCACGGTCGCCGATCCCGCGACGCTCGATGACGTCCTCGACCTCGACGTCACCCACGGCGACATCAGCGCGCTCGACGCCTCGACCATCGCTGTCTCCGATGACACCGCCGACGCGAACGACTGGCAGCCGGGCAGCACGGTCACGATCACGTATCCGGACGGGAGCACCGCGCCGTTGACGATCGCCGCCGCGTACGACCACCGGTCGATCGTGGGCAACTACCTACTCGCGCCGGCGGCGTGGACGCCCCATGCTGTCCAAGCCATCGATCGCCAGGTGCTCGTGAAGCTCGACGGTGGCGCGGACGCGACCGCGGTGCGTTCGCAACTCGCGGACCTGGCAAAGGCCTTCGGGAACCCGCGAGTACAGACCCTCCCCGAGTACCGGACGTCCGCCACCGAAGGGGTCGACACAGTGCTCGGCCTCATCTACGTGATGCTGGCGCTCGCGATCCTCATCGCGCTGATGAGCATCGCCAACACGTTGTCGCTGTCGATCCACGAGCGACGCCGAGAGCTGGGGTTGCTGCGAGCGGTCGGGCAGACCAGTCGTCAGGCCCGATCGATGGTGCGCTGGGAGTCCGTGATCATTGCGACCTTTGGAACGCTCGGCGGCATCCTGCTCGGAACGTTCCTCGGGTGGGGGCTCGTCGAAGCATCGTCGAGCGGAACGATCACCGTCTTCTCCGTGTCGCCGAAACAGCTCGTCGTCTTCCTCGTCATCGGCGCCCTCGCCGGAACCCTTGCGGGCATCCGGCCCGCCCGTCGCGCGGCGCGGCTCGACATCCTCGCTGCGATCGCCAGCGAGTGACGTTCCGCCTCTCCAGGCCCGAACTCCGGGTCGCCGTGGCCCCCAGAGGGGCCACGGCGCACCAACATTCGCAACGGGTCAGGACCGGACCAGTTCCTCTTCGTCCGTGGCCGCAGCGGTTGCGGCAGCGGGCCGGAGATCGGGTGGAGCCTCGACGCTGATGCGCGGAACGATGCGATCTAGCCAGCGTGGGATCCACCAGTTGGCCTTGCCGAGAAGTTCCATCGTCGACGGCACGAGCACCATGCGCACGATGGTCGCGTCGATGAAGATCGCCACTGCGAGTCCGAGTCCGAGCAACTTGAGCACGCGAAGGTCACCGAGCACGAAGGACATGAACACCGCGATCATGATCGCGGCGGCCGCGGTGATCACTCGCGCGGTCGACGCCAACCCGTCGGCCACGGCGGTCGCGTTGTCCCCGCTGACGAGGTACTCCTCACGCACGCGCGAGAGCAGGAACACCTCGTAGTCCATCGACAAGCCGAACAGCACCGTGAACAGCAGCATCGGCACCCAGAACTCGATGGGTCCCGGTCGCCCGATGCCGACGACGTCGCTCAACCAGCCCCACTGGAAGATGGCGACGATGACGCCGTAGGCCGCGCCGATCGACAGCAGGTTCATGACACCGGCCTTGATCGCGACGAGCACCGACCGGAACACCGCGAGCAACAGCAGGAACGACAGGATGATCACAGCTGCGACCATCCACGGCAGGCGCTCCCCGACATGATCAGCGGCGTCGATGGCGATGGCGGTGACGCTGCCGACATTGGTGTCGAGCCCCGCCCGATCGATTTCGCTGCGCAGCCGGTGCACGAGCGTCTCCGTCGAGCGGTCCTGTGGCGCGCCCTTGGGGATCACCGCCACCACCGCCGCGTTGCCGGCGTCGTTGACTTGGACGGGCGCGACGAACGCGACATCGGGGTCGGCGCGAGCGACGTCTGCGAACTCGTTGACGCGGTCGATCGTGGTCGAGCCGCTGAGGTCCGACGCGAGCAGGATCGGCCCGTTGGATCCCGGGCCGAAGCCGCTCGCCAGCAGGTCGTACGCCCGTCGGGTCGTGAGCGACGTCGGGTCGTTGCCTTGATCGGCCACGCCGAGACGGATGGAGAACATCGGAATGGCCAGGAACAACAGGATCCCGAGGCTCACGAGGGCCATGAGGACGGGTCGCTTCTGGATCTGGCGGCTCCACCGGTATGCCGCGGTCTCGCGATGATGCTTCTGCTTCCGTTTCTTCGAGGCGAGCTTCGTGCCGGCGAAGCCCATGATCGCCGGCACCAACGTGACCGAGGCGAGCATCGTCATGAGCACCGCCAGCACCGCGCCGATCGACAGCCCGTAGATGAAGTCGATGCCCATGATGAACATGCCGAGCAGCGAGATGATCACCGTGCAGCCGGCGAACAGCACGGCGCGCCCGGCTGTCGTGAGCGCGAGGACGTTGGCGTTCTCGGGATCGAGGCCGTCGTGCAAGCCACTGCGATAGCGCACGACGATGAACAGCGCGTAGTCGATGCCGACACCGAGGCCGATCATCAGCGCGACGTACGGCGCGAACGAGGGCACGGTCACGAAGTGACTGAGCAACGTCACGAACACCAAACCGATGCCGACGCCCGCGATCGCGGCGATGATCGGCAAGCTCATGGCGAGCAACGAGCCGAATGCGATGAACAAGATGATGATCGCGGCCAGCAGGCCGACCGCCTCCGTCGAACCCATGGGCGGCTCGAGGGCACGGGCGACGACCGGGCCGCTCAGCTCGACCTTCAGCCCCGGCACGTCGACCTGCTTCGCGGCGTCGATCAACGGCTGTGCCGTGGCGGCCGGCATGTCGCCTGCCTGCTGGTCGAACGTCACCGTGGCGTAGGCGATCGTTCCGTTGTCGCTGATCCGACCCGGCACCTCGTAGGGCGAGTCGAGCGTGACCACGTGAGCCACCTTGCCCGGACCGACGTCGGCGAACAGCGCCTCCATCGCGGCTTTCACTTGCGGATCGTCGACGCCCTGGTCAGCGGTGAAGACGATGTCGGTCGTGTCACCGGCGCGTTGCGGAAAGCGTTCCTTCAAGAGATCGAACGCCTGGACGGAGTCCGACTTCCCGCCGCTGAAGTTGTCGCTGTACGCGTCGCCGACGGCGCCACCGACGATGTTCAGGACGACGAATGCGACAACCCAAAGGGCGACCACCATGCGCCGACGGCGGTAGCACCAGCGGGAGAGTGCAGTGAGCGACATCCGACTTCCTCCTGTTGTCACATCGATCGAACTTCGTGGGTCATGGGTATGACCGATCGCAGCGAAGGAATGTGACGATGGACGAAAACACCTGGTTGGCCGAGCGGTTCGACGCTAACCGCACCCACTTGCGCAGCGTCGCGTACAAGATGCTCGGCTCACTCACTGAAGCCGACGACGCGGTGCAGGAGACCTGGTTCAGACTCAGTCGCACCAACACTGCAGAAATCGAGAACCTTGCCGGCTGGCTGACCACCGTAACGGCACGTGTCTGTCTCAACATGCTGCGCGCTCGTCAGTCGCGGCGCGAAGACCCGCTCGGTATCCACGTTCCCGACCCCATTGTGAGCAACGAGAACGGGGTCGATCCCGAACACCAGGCGTTGCTGGCCGACTCGGTCGGTCTCGCGCTGCTGGTCGTTCTCGAGACGCTCACGCCGGCGGAACGGTTGGCGTTCGTGCTCCACGACATGTTCGCAGTGCCGTTCGAGGACATCGCACCGATCGTCGACCGGTCACCGGCGGCGGCACGCCAGCTCGCCAGCCGCGCCCGACGACGGGTACAGGGGTCGACGACCCTGCCCGACACGGACTTGTCGCGACAACGGGAGGTGGTCGACGCGTTCCTCGCTGCGGCTCGAGCAGGCGACTTCGAGGCGCTCGTCGCGGTGCTCGATCCGGACGTCGTGCTCCGAGCCGATCGGGGCGCCGTGGGGGCGGGCGCGCTCCAGGAAGTCCGGGGCGCCCGAGCTGTCGCCGAGCGGGCCTTCGCCTTCGCCCGGTTCGCCGAGTACGGCCGAGTGGTCCTGGTCAACGGCGCCATCGGCCTTGTGACCATGCCCGACGACAAGCCTTTCGCGGTCATGGGCGTCACCGTGGCGGGCGGCAAGATCGTCGAACTCGACGTGCTGGCCGACCCGGAACGCCTGCGACAGCTCGATCTCGCCGCGCTCGACGACTGAGGATCCGCCCCGGCGTGAGTGTTGGTGCGATTGTGGTGCCATGACCCCGCAATCGACCCGGAGTTCGCGAGGGATCGCTTGATGGAGTTCGGGGCGCATCTGCCGCTGATGGACTTCGGCGGCCATCCGTTCACGCTCGACCACTTGACCGAGTACGTCAGCACGGCCGCGGCGCTCGGATTCGACGCCGTGTCGGCCAACGACCATCTCGTGTTCTCGGTGCCGTGGCTGGACGGACCGACCGCGCTCGCGACGGTGATCGGACACTCGGGCGACATGACTCTCGCCACGACGGTTGCGTTGTCGGTGGTGCGCGGGCCCGTACCGCTGGCCAAGACGCTGGGTGCCATCGATCGTCTGAGCGACGGCCGTGTCGTGGTGGCGGTCGGGCCGGGCTCGTCACCGTTGGACTTCCTCGCCGTCGGCGTCGACTTCGACGAGCGGTGGGCGCGCCTGGACGAATCCGTCCTGGCGTTGCGCTCGCTGTGGCAAGCAGGCGCGGAGCCGTTCCGGGGGCGCTTTTACACGACCGAAGGGCTCGACCTCGAGCCGCGTCCCATCAGCGCTGCGGGGCCGCCCATCTGGATCGGCAGCTGGGGCTCCGGTGCGGGACTCCGACGGACCGCACGCCTCGCCGACGGATGGCTTGCGTCCGCATACAACACGACGCCTGCGAACTTCGAGGAGGCCTGGACGAGGTTGCGCGAGCTGTTGCCCGCGCACGGCAAGGATCCCGCCACGTTCCCGAACTCGCTGGCGACCATGTGGTGCTACATCACGGACAGCCGCGCCGAGGCTGACCGGGTGATGACCGAGCGGATCGTCCCTCGGATCCATCGACCCGAAGCCGAGCTCCGTGAACGGCTGCCGATCGGCCCGGCCGAGGCCTTCGCCGAGAAACTGAGCGACTTCGCCCGCGCCGGTGTGCAACGCGTGTTCATCTGGCCCGTCGCGGACGAGACTCGCCAGCTCGAGCTGTTCTGGACGACCGTTCGTCCCCTCGTCACGCCGCCGACATAGGAGCCTGCGCAACCCGCGATACGGTTCGCCGCCGCGGTCGTCTCGTGGTGCGGAGCGCGGAATGAGAATCCTCAGGTCGGTCTTCGTTCATACGGCGCTGATCTCGTTCTTCGTCGGGTCGGGCGTCGCGGCCTGCAGCACCAACAGCAAGAGCGCGTCCGAACAGGTTTGCGACGCGCGGTCTGACTTCAGCGGCGCCGTCTCGAAAGTGGTCGACGATCTGCGCTCGCTCAATCTCGGCGAGGCCAGAAGCGACGCCGACAACGTTCGGTCCACGTTCGACGAGTTGGTCGACTCGATCAACAAGCTGACCCAGGAACAGCGACAGCGTCTCCAGCCTCAGATCGACAAGGTGAAGAGCGACGTGAGCTCGTTTTCCGACGCACAGAACCCCGGTGACCTCCGGAGCTCGCTCGACACGACGAAGTCGGACGTCCAGGCCGTGGTCGACGCCATCCAGAACGACCTCGAGTGCTGAGCGCGGCGTGAAGGCCTGGCGGATCGCTCGGACGCCGGGTCGAGAAGCCGGAGGGAAGATCGCGGGAAGGGTCGATCCGTAGCCTCCGACTCGACAGCAATCACTACGAGCAAGAGGAGAACCCAGTGGCGGAAGCAGCAACCATCCCATCCATCACCCATGTCGCCGTAACCGTGTCGGATCTCGGCGTCAGCGAGGCCTGGTACACCAAGGTTCTCGGCGCCGAGCCCGTCCTCGACGAGGACACCGGGCCGTTCCGTCACATCGTGTACTCGGTCGGTAACACGCTGCTCGGGCTGCACGGCTTTCCGGATCTGGTCAGCACGGAGGCGTTCAACGAGCGCCGTCCCGGCCTCGACCACATCGCGTTCGGTGTCGAGAACCGCGGCGAGCTCGAGAAGTGGGTGGCCCGCCTCGACGAGCTGGGCATCACCCACGGCGGGATCAAGGATGCCGGCTACGGCTCGGGACTCTCGTTCCGCGATCCGGACAACATCGCGCTCGAGCTGTTCTGCCCGCCGAGCTGACAGCGCTGATCCAGGTGCTGCCTTTGAGCGCGACGACGCGCTCAAAGGCAGAGGATCACACCGCGAATGCGGCCACGGCGCGGCGGCAACGCTCTGCGTCGAGCGGTTGACCGGCCCGGTCGAACTGCTCCGCGGCGGACTCCAGCCGCTTCAGCGCAGTGTCCGGATCGCCAGTGGCGGCCGCGATCTCGGCCTGTGCCTCGGCGACCGCCGCCTCCCATGAAGTGCCCTGCCACAACAGTGCCGACTGCTCGGCGATGGCCAGGTGTCGATGCGCGCCCTCGAGATCGCCGGCGCGCACGCATGCGATCGAGGCCGGAACGGAGAGCATGATCGAGCAGAAGTTGCAGAAGTCGTCCCAGCCGAGAGTCGACTCGGCGCGATCGACGACGGCGCGGGCTTCGAGCGGATCAGCGCTGGCGAGGATCATCGTGCCGAAGATGCGGTGCAGCAGGTGCTTGGCGATGATCGACGACCGCGCCAGCGGGAGCGCGCGTTGGAGGAGTTGCATCGCGCTCGACAGGTCACCTTCGGCCACGCGCACTTCGGCCAGCCGCTGCAACGAGTGCGCCTCCCCGGCGGTCGACCCGAGATCGCGGTGCAGGTCGCTCGCCTCGGTCAGCTCGACAGCCGCCACATCGAGGTCGCCGGACAGCAGCGCCGCTTCGCCGATGAGCGCGGAAGCAAACGCGTCCGCCCGAAGCGCGCCGCTACGCCTGGCAGTGGCCTGGAGGTCACGGGCGACGCTGATGACCTCGGCGTAGGGAGTCTGGCCATACAGGAGGTACTCGGCAGGACACAGGTAGCCGTCGAAGATGGCGTGTGCGATCTCCGGGTTCTCCCGCGTCTGGCGGATCTCGGTGCGCATGCGGTCGAACCAGCTGCCCGATCGATGCGCGAGCATCGCTTGCAACGCGACGAGGTCCAACACTTGCCAGTTGCGTTCGCCGGCGAGGATGAGTCGCTGCGCTTCGTCGCTCGCCGCCTGCGCCAGATCGAAGTCGGACGTGAAGAAGGCGTACTTCCCCCGAGACAGGAGGATGTCGGCGTCGTCGTCGCCGCCGTCGGGATCCAGGCCGTCGAGCGCCACGGCCGCGGTTTCGAGATCACCCGACATCAGGGATGTCCGCGCCAGCCGAACTCGCAGCTCCCTGGCCGTGCGAGGGTCCGCGCCTTCCAGCGCCTCTCGATACACCGAGGCCGCCGTCGGGTCGCCAATGGCATTGAGCAGATCGCCCCGCAGCATCAGCGCCGCAGCCCGCGGCGCGCCGGTCACGACGGATCGCACCGTGTCGACCAACGCGAGCGCGTCGCGATAGGCACCCACCGCCGCCTCGGTCTCCGCGGCCCGCAGGACATAGGGAACCGCTTCCGACTCGGCGCCGGACTGGAGCAGGTGATGGCCGATGCGTGCCGGCGACGCGTGGAGGTCGATGAGGCGATTGGCGGCGTCGCGGTGGATGCGTCGACGGCGATGGGGAGGTACGTCCTCGAGCAGCGCCTCGCGCACGAGCGTGTGACGGAACCGGTAGCCGGCGCTCGCAGGCTCCACGACGCGCGCTGCGAGCGCATCGTCGAGCAGATCGAATGCGTCGTCTTCCTGCATGCCGGAGAGCGCGACGAACTCATCGGTGTCGAACGACGAGCCCACGACCGCGACGCGCTGAAGGGCCTCGCGGGTCGCGGGTGCGATGCCGCCGATCATGTTCGCGTCGAGACCGTGAACCCAACGTGGCTCTTTGGCCGCGCGGCGAGCCAACTCGTTGACCGCGAACGGAAGGCCTCGCCCGAGCGCTGCGATCTGCTCGACCAGTTCGGGCGTCGGCTCCTCCACCTGACGGCGGACGAGCACCGCGATCTGTTCGTCGTCGAGCGGGCCCAGCTCGAGCTCGACGGCGCCGTGCCGTCCGATCAAGCTGTCGCGTGTCTCCGCCAGCGCGGCGTTGCTCGGAGCAGGTCGATGCGCCAGCACGATGCACACGCGCTGGTCGCGAGCGGAACGCGCGATGTAGTGCAGCAGGCGGAGGCTGGCGTCGTCAGCGTCATGGACGTCGTCGATGGTCAGCAACAGACCGTTGGTCGCCGACGCGAGGCGAACGAGCTCAGCCGCGGCGACGAACAACCGCTGATGCGAGCTGCCACCTGTCCAGGACAACTCCGCGCCGGCGAGAGCACGGTCGATCTCCTCGCGATGACGGTCGGGGAGCCCGTCGAGCAGAGTCGGATGACGCCGGCACAAATCCGCGAGAGCTTCGACCACCGGCGCGTACGGCCACGCGCCTTCGACGGGAGCTGACGTGCCGTGCCCGACCCGCACGTTGAGCTCCTTCGCCCGATCGCTCATCGCGGTCAGGAGCGAGCTCTTCCCCGCGCCGGCGGGACCGACGACGATCACCGCACGACTCCTGCCGGCTGCCGCGTCGAGCAACGCGCCGTCGATGATCGACAGCTCGCGCTGGCGGCCGACCAACGCATCGTCTCGCGGCGCGACGACATCGTGCTCGGCGAGCAATCGGTCGCGCAGCGCCAACGCCTCGCGGCCGGGCGCCACACCGAGCTCACGGCACAGCGCGCGATCCAACCGTTCGAACTGGCGCAGCGCGGCGTGACGATCACCGTTGGCGGCATGGCGCCGCATGAGCTCGAGGTGCGCGAGCTCATCGCCTTCATCGAGCTCGACGAGCGTCTCCCACTGGCCGTCGAGCCGAAGCAGGTCGAGATACTTGAGCCTGAGCTGCTCACGGCGCTCTTCCGCCCAGGGCTCGTAGCGGTCCTGCGGGAGCAACTCACCGGCGTACAGCGCAAGAGCGTCGCGAGCGGCGACGATGTCCTCATCGGCGAGCGCTCGACGGGCGCGCTCCTCGAACCGCAGCACGTCCACTGTCGTGTCGGTATCGGGAAGCAGCAAGACGCTCTCGCCCCGCAGGACCAGCGAATTCGGTGTGTCGAGCGCGCGCCTCGCGAAGTGTGCTGCCTTGTGCAGCTTCGGGGCAGCCTCATCGAGCGTGTCGTCCGGCCACAACAGATCGATGATCTGCTCGCGGTGGAGGCGTCGACCGGACGCCATCGCGAGGACCTTGACGAGCGCAGCCGCATGCCGCCGCGTCCAACTCGCGTCGGGGACCGGGACGCCATCGACCGCAACTGCGAATCGACCCAGCAACGCGATGTCGACTGCTGACACTGTCCGACCGCCCCGTGTCGTCTCGTTCGTCATGTCCCGTTCGTCACGTCTCGTCCGTCAAGAGGCGGCGAGCCCGATGATCACGGTCGAAAGAGCGTAGACGGCTCCCCCGCACAGGAGCAGACGGAGCATCGATCCCCCACGAGCAGCAAGAACGGCCGCCACGGCGACAGCCAACACCGTCGGGACGGGCGCATTCCCGGACGCGCTCTGCTTGGTCGACAGGACAATGAGCGCGGTGAGGGCCGCGGTCCCCGCGTGGCGAACGAGTTGGTCGCCGCGGGGCGACAACGACGTCCGCTCGAACAGGAGCTGCGGACCGACCCGGAAGGCATAGCTGCCGAGCCCGACGGCGAGGATCACCACCCAGGTCATGTCCCGATCCTCCGGTCGTTCACCATCCCGGCGGCACAGCCGGCTGCGACGGCGGCGAGCAGGCCCGTTCCGGACGGCCAGCCGGCCGTGAGGAAGGCCGTCAATGCCGCGACCACGATCACGGGTCGCGTCCCACCGCCGCCAAGGCCGCTGCCGATCAACCCGAGGAGGCACAGAGGCACGGCGATCTGCAGATCGACTGACTCGAGGCGCGTGCCCAGCAACACACCGGCGGCCATCGCGCTCGACCAGCCGATGCCCAGCGTCAACGCCGCGGCAACGAAGAAGCGACGCTGTGCCCGCAGATCAGGGCATTGATCCGCGTGCCGGTCTGCCACGGCCCACGTGGGATCGATGATGAGGGCCGCGGCCGTGGTGCGGAACCAACGCGGCTGTCCCGACCACTGCCGTGCCAGCGACGTGCTGTAGACGACGAGGCGGGCGTGGATGAGCAGGGCCGTGAGGATCGCGGTCAGCGCGCCGGCCTCGTCGAGCGTTCGGAGAGCCGCGAGGTGTGCGCTGCCGCCGAAGATGAGCCAGCTCCCGGCCCAACCGGCGACCGGTGCCCCGTGATCGGCGGCGGTCGAGCCGATCACCAGCGCAAAGGGCATGTAGCCGATGATCATCGGGAGCATCGTGAACACGCCCTCGCGGGCCGCGGACGCGACGCGCGTGTCATCGCTGGTGATGTCGGCGGTGGCGCAATCCGTCATGGCCGCAATTCGTCCTCAAGCGCCTTCCCGGGACCTTCCTCGCGTCTCCCGCAGGGGGAAGGGACGGGGAAGGTGGGCTTCGTACGTTCGTGTCGGCTCCCGGCCGCAGGCGAAGCGGCCCAGCCAGGAGAACGGTTCTGATGCGCCCAAACGACCTTGCGCCCCCATCCCACGGCGGCGAAGCGCACGATGTCATCGTCGTCGGGGCGAGCGCGGCCGGAGCGGCGACCGCCATGCTCCTCGCTCGCGGCGGGCTCGACACCCTGGTCATCGACGACCGCAGTGGTGATGCGCATCCGCCGCCCACCCATGCGCTGCTGCGGGGTGGGGTGTTGCAGCTGTCACGGTGGGGTCTGCTCGAAGACATCGTTGCGGCGGCGACACCCGCGGTGAAGCGGACGACGCTCCGCTACGCCAACGAGGTGACCGTCATCACATTGAGGCCGTCGAACGGCGTGGATGCGCTGTACGCCCCGCGAGCGAAGGTCATCGAGCCCCTCTTGCTGCACGCCGCCGAGAAGGCTGGCGCCGAGGTGCGCCAAGACCTCTCGGTCGTGGACCTGGTCACGAAGCGCAACCGCGTGGGCGGTGTGCGTGCGACGGTTTCAGGCGGTGGCGTGACGGAACTGGAGGCGACGCTCGTGATCGGCGCGGACGGCCTCGACTCCACGATCGCCCGCTGCGCTGGCGCAGGCGACACGCGGCTGGGTCGACACGTCGGGGCGATGACCTACGGCTACTGGTCGGATCTCCCGGTCGATGGGTTCGAGTGGGTGTTCGAGCCCGATGCTTGTTCGGGGTTCATCCCGACCAACGATGACGAGGTGTTCGTGTTCGCCAGCGCGTCTCCGAACCGCATCGGCGACGGCGGCATCCGGGTGATCCGTGACATCGTCCACGAAGGAGCGCCCGCACTCGCGGCGCGCTTGCAGGACGCAACAGAGCCGCTCGAGACGCGGGTCTGGCACGGGCATCGCGGATTCATACGGCGATCGCAGGGCCCGGGGTGGGCCCTGGTGGGCGAGGCGGGCTACTTCCAAGATCCCGTCAGCGTCCACGGGCTCACCGACGCGCTGCGCGATGCCGAACTGCTCGCCCACGCCGTGCTCGACGCGCACGGCGACGCCGCATCGGTCGACGCTGCCCTCGAGCAGTACGAATCGACGCGCGACCGGCTGAGCATTCCCTGCTTCGACGTCGTCGACCGCATCGCCAGTCACCAATGGGACGGCGCAGAGATGGCGAATCTCCAGGTGCAACTGAGCTCGACGATGACGAACGAGGTCGAAATGCTCGCCGCGCTCGAACCGGAATCCGTCGCATGACCGGCCGCACGCTGCTCGGTGTCTGGGCGCACCCCGACGACGAGGCCTACCTGTCGGCCGGCTTGATGGCTGAGTTCCGCCAGCGTGGTGACCGCGTCGTCGTCCTCACCGCCACGCTCGGCGAGCACGGCACGAGCGACCCGCAGACGTGGCCACCGCGGAAGCTGGCGGCACTGCGACGTACGGAGCTGCGCGACAGCCTCGCTGCCGTCGGTGTCCACGAATCGCGCCTGCTCGGGTACGAAGACGGGCACTGCGCGGACGTCGACGGCTCCGACGTCGTCGCCGAGCACATCGTCGACGTCGATCCCGATCTCATCGTCACGTTCGGCCCCGAGGGCATGACGGGACATCCCGACCATCGGGCCGTCAGCGAGTGGACCACCCACGCGTGGACCACCACCGGATCGCACGCCGAGCTCTGGTACGCGACGCTCACGCCCGACTTCCACCGTACGTGGGGCAAGTTGAACGACGAGATCGGCCTCTGGATCGATCAACCCGCCCCGCCGTGCACGGAGCACGTCGATCTCGCGACGAGCACGAGCCTGCGCGACGACGTGCTCGACCGGAAGATCGCGGCACTTCGTGCGCACGCGTCACAGACCACACCGCTGATCGAGCACGCCGGACCTTCGCGGTTCCGCGAGTGGTGGCGCACCGAGTCGTTCCGCGCCGCCGGCGTCGTCGCGCTGTCGGCGCGTTGAGCTACCGCTGTCGCGTCGACGGCGTGTCGAGCCCGGCACGAAGCCGCTGGAAGGCGTGGCCCAACAGGTCGCTCAGATCGTCCGAACCGTCCGCCGCGATCCATGCCTCCACGGCAACCCGCAGGGCCGTGGTCGTGCCGGCGACGAGGAGTTGGAGATCGAAGTCACTCAGATCCCGCGCCCGGCCCGATGAGCGGAGTTGCTGGATGATGTTGGTCTCCCAGCCCTGCTGCCGCTCGGCTGCCCGGGTGCGCAGCGACGGTGTCGTCGTGACGATGCTGTGCCGGGACCGCAGCAACTCGCGCTGCTCGGCATAGTCCGGCACGAGGAGCGTCACCGCGGCTTCGAGCGCCTGGAACGGTGATGTGCTGGCTTCCTGCTCGGCGAGCGCTTCGAGCAGGCGCTCGCATCGAGCGTCGCTGTCCGCGAAGAGAACGTCCTCTTTCGACGCGAAGTACCGGAAGAACGTCCGAGGCGAGACCTCACACGACGCTGCGATCTCTTCGACGGTGACGTGATCGAAGCCCCGCCGTGCGAACTGGCGCATCGCCGAGGCCACGAGCGCGTCGCGGGTCTTTTCCTTCTTTCGCTCCCGGAGCCCCGTCACGGGCCCCATTCTCGCGCCCGAAGCAAGATGTCAGAGTGTGACATCTGCCATCTTGTGCCATGGCTCGCTCGCGTCCATACTCGGACGCATGACGGACGCCGAGAAGCTCTACGCGCATCGGTGGTGGACGCTCGGCGTGCTGTGCCTCAGCCTGCTGATCGTCTTCGTGGGCAACTCGAGCCTCAACGTGACCATCCCGACGCTGTCCCGCGACCTCGACGCCACGACGTCACAGCTCCAATGGGTAGTCGCCGCGTACTCGTTGGTGTTCGCCGGATTGCTGTTCACCGCCGGCGCCGTCGGCGATCGGTTCGGGCGCAAGGGTGCCCTGCAACTCGGCCTGCTCGGCTTCCTGTGCAGCGCCGCTCTCGCGTCCGCCTCGACAGAGATGTGGCAGCTGATCGCGTGCCGAGCGCTGATGGGCGCATGCGCGGCGTTCATCATGCCGTCGACGCTGTCGATCCTCGTCAACGTCTTCGGGCCCGAGGAACGGGCCAAGGCCATCGCCATCTGGGCGGGCGTGACCGGCGGTGCCGGTGTCATCGGCCCCGTCGCGAGCGGCTGGCTGCTCGGCCACTTCTGGTTCGGATCGGTCTTCCTCGTCAACGTCCCGATCATCCTGGCCGCCCTCGTGCTCGGCGTGTTCCTCGTCCCGAAGTCGCGAGATCCCGAGCAAGCCAAGCTCGATCTCGTGGGTGCGGGTCTGTCCATCGTGGGGATCTCATCGCTCGTGTACGGCCTGATCGAAGCGCCCGACAAGGGATGGACGAGCACGTCGACGCTGGTGGCGTTCGCGGTCAGCATCGTCGTGCTCACGGTGTTCGTGTTCTGGGAGAAGCGCGTCCCCCAGCCGATGCTCGACATGTCGTACTTCCGGAATCCGGCGTTCAGCACCGCGACCGGCGGCATGGTGCTCGTGTTCCTGTCGATGTTCGGCGTGATGTTCCTCATCACGCAGTACTTCCAGCTCGTGCTCGGCTACAGCCCGCTTTCCGCCGCACTCCGGTTCCTGCCCATGGCCCCGATCATGATGATCGTCTCTCCGCTGACGCCTCGGATCGTCGACCGCATCGGTACGAATCGCACGGTTGCACTCGGCATGGGCCTCGTGTCGATTGGGTTCCTGGCGTTCTCGTTCATCGGCGTCGCCACGCCGTACCTCTACGTGCTGATGTGCGTGATGTTCCTCGTGAGCGGTATCGCACTCACGATGTCGCCGATGACGGCGGCCATCATGTCCGCCGTTCCACCGCGGCGCGCCG
This sequence comes from Acidimicrobiales bacterium, assembly GCA_036257895.1. Taxonomy (GTDB): domain Bacteria; phylum Actinomycetota; class Acidimicrobiia; order Acidimicrobiales; family JACDCH01; genus DATAES01. Next base: position 12,387 of record DATAES010000039.1, on the reverse strand, counting down.
GAGCGGGCTCCGCGATGAACGACGCGTCACGCGAGCTTGGTGCCGCCCTCGGCGTAGCCGTGCTCGGAAGCATCGCCGCGTCGCGATACGGCTCCAGTATCAGTGACGCGATCGCACCCCTCGCTCCCGCAGATCAGGCGGCGGCGCGCACGTCGTTGAGCGCCGCGCTGCAAGCGGCATCCCACCTCCCCAGCGACGTCGCCGGCCGCGTCGTGTCCGCGGCCGACCAGGCGTTCGTCGACGGCATCCACCTCGCTGCGTTCGCAGGCGCCTGCCTCGCGGCGTGCGCGGCAGCGCTGGTCTGGCGCTTCCTCCCCCGCCACATCGAGCAGCACGGCGCGCTGGAAAGCGCCGCGGCTGCAGCCGAAGACGTCGCCGAGCTGGCGCTCGCCGGCGTGCCGCCGGTGTTCGCCGACAGCGCCACGGCTGCGGCGTCCGCCCGCACCTGAACTCGGGGTCGCCGTGGCCCCTATAGGGGCCACGGCGCACCAACATTCGGCGCGGTCTCGGTCCGCCTCTCATCCGCCTGGAAAGCGGTCACCAGCTGACCGGTTTTCGTCGGGTTCGCCAAGATTCGCCATGGCCTTCCCTGGGCCTTCCCTCGAGCACGTTCGGCGAGGAAGAAGCCCGGAAGGTCGCCTTCCTAGGTTCCCACTCGAAGCGCCAGGGCGGTGCCGAACGAAAAGGAACGTGGTGAGTTCAATGCTCTACGCCGAAACGATGGATGCAGTGCGGGGTGCGCAACTGGTGGCCCACGAGGTCGCTGCCGTTCGAGGCAACCGCAGGGTGCTGGACCGCATGTCGTTCGTGATCGAGCCGGGAGAGCTCGTCGCGGTGGTCGGGCCGAGTGGCGGCGGCAAGTCGACGCTGCTCGAATCGATCGCCGGTATCCGCGCTGTCTCCGCCGGCTCCGTCCGGCTCGACGGTGCCGACATCCGTGACGAGTCCGACCGGGTCCGCTCACAGGTTGGTTTCGTCCCGCAGGACGACATCATCCATCGCGAGCTTCCCCTCCGCGACACGCTCCGGTACGCCGCTCGCCTCCGACTTCCGCGCGGCACCGACCACGACGACGTCGTCAGCACCGTGCTCGCCGACCTCGATCTCGACCAACAAGCGTCGGTTCCGGTCGGATCGCTGAGTGGCGGTCAGCGCAAGCGCGCCAGCATCGCGGTCGAGCTTCTCGCCCGGCCGCGCTTGCTCGTGCTCGACGAACCGACCGCGGGCCTCGATCCCGTGACCGCGGCCGCGCTCATGCGGACGCTGCGCACGCTCACCGACGGTGGATGCACCGTCGTGCTGTCGACCCACAACATGCAGGATCTCGCCTCGGCTGACGCGGTGACAGTGCTCGCAAAAGACGGACGTCTCGTCTATTGGGGCGATCAGGACGGCGCGTTGCGCCATCTCGGCCTCCCGAGCGTGGCGCCATTGCCACCAGCCGGCGTGAGTTCGCCCGCCGAGTCACCCTTCGCCCACCATCTCGATGTCCGGCCGACGACCGGATTCGAGCAATGGCGAGTGCTGACACGACGCAACGCCGCGCTGCTCACCCACAATCCCTTGACGATCGCGATCATGCTCGGCGCCCCCGCCCTCGTCATCGCGATGTTCGCCGTGTTGTTCACACCCGGCGCCTTCGACGTGGCGGTTGCTTCGAATCAACCGGTGATGGTGGCGTACTGGCTGGCGTTCGCGGGGTTCTTCTTCGGGCTCACCTACGGACTGCTCCAGATCTGTACCGAGGTGCCGATCGCGCGCCGCGAGCACTTCGCCGGCGTCCGCACCGGTCCGTATCTCGCATCGAAGGTGACCGTTCTGGTCCCGATCCTCTTCGCCGTCGACATCGTCATGCTCGTCGTGCTGCGCGGGCTCGACCGCCTCCCGTCGATGTCGACGAGCACGTTCGCGTCTCTCGCTGCGGCGATCCTGCTCGACGCCGTCGTGGCCGTCCTGATGGGACTGCTGATATCGGCGTTGGTCACTGACGTGTCGCACGCCACGATCGCTTTGCCCATGGTGTGCTTCCCCGCCGTGTTGTTCGCCGGCGCGATCCAAGCTGTCGCCGACATGGCCGGCGTGGGCCGAGCGATCAGCATCGTCACGCCCGCCCGATGGGCGTTCGAGTCCGTCGGTGATGTTCTCGGACTCGCGGCGGTGCCGGCAGGTGCAGGCAGGACCGCGTTCGACGGCAGCCTGGCCATCGGCACGGCGGCGTTGATCGTGTTTGCATTCACCTTTGCATTCGCCACGCTGGCGACGCTGCGCCGGCGCCTCGCCTGAGGAGTCGTGACGTGAAGCTGCTCATCGTGTGTGGGAGCCTGCAACAACGCTCGGCGAACCGTGCCGCGCTGGAGGTCGCGTCGGGTGCTGCGGTCGCGCGCGGCGTGGCCGTCGACGACTTCGAACGGCTCGCCGAGATCCCGGCGTTCGACTCCGACCGAGGCGAGGACCCGATCGAGGCCATCGATGAATTCCGGCGGAGGATCGACGCGGCCGACGCGGTGTTGATTGCTGCGCCGGAGTACGCGGGCGGACTGTCCGGGGTCGTCAAGAACGCGCTCGATTGGCTGGTCGGTTCCGCGACGATGTACCGCAAGCCCGTGGGGGTCATCAGCGCCGGCACAACCGGCGGCGAGCACGCGCGACGGATGATGACCCAGACGCTCACGTGGCAGGGCGCCTATGTCGTGGCCGAGCTCGGGATCAGCGCGCCGCGCACGAAGTCAGCCGACGACGGCCGGTTCACCGACGCCGGCACCGTCGACGCCATCACCCGGCTCACCGAGACGCTGGTCGACACCGCTTCCATGACCCCTGCCGAACGGCGACAACTCGCGCTTCGAGTCGTCGGACGTCTCGGCGTCGACACCGCACACGTCATCACCGAACGCTGAACCCCCACTCTGATCGCGTCGCGAGATGCGAGCGACGGAGCGCCAGCGGAGGAGCGGACCAACCGGCCTGCGTGGCCGGGGAACTCCAGAATGTTGGTGCGCCGTGGCCCCCCAGGGGGCCACGGCGACCCGCACTACGAGTCTGATTGGCCCCTCCAGTAGTCGTGAAGGTGAGCCGCAGCCGCGAGATACAAGTGCCGTTCCTCCGGATCGCCGTCGGCGGCGTCGAGGCAGGCGAGGGTGTACTTGGCGACATGCGCATCGGAATGGACCGCCCCATAGGCGACGAGCTCGTCGACGAACATCGGCACTTCGTCCTCCCTCGCATGCCACACGCGGCCGGCGGTGCTGTCCCGTGACGGCGTCCACGACGGATCGAGTCGCACACGGCCCTGGGTGGCCCGGAACCCGAGCACGTAGATGGCCGCGACGGCGACCGCGACGTCCGGGTCTGCGCCGTGATCGGCGGCGACCAGCACGGCTTGCGGCATCGTCAGGCAATGGGTCCACCCGTACGGCGCGGCATCCCGGTTGTCCTGCAGCATCGACTGCGCCGCGGTTCGCAACAGGATGCGTCGCGCGTCGTCGACCGACATTCCCCGCAATGGTCGTTCGAGCACCTCCGCGGCAAGTCCGCTTGTCTCGGTGAGGTGCATCGTCGGATAGATGAAGTCACTGCCAGGGTCACCGGGTGATCGCGGAGCCGCGAGGCGATCGGCGAGGTCGCCCGAGGACGGTCCCTCGCTTCGCCGAACTCGAGGCCACGTGAGCTTCCAGTCGGGGTGGCGGGCGACTTCGGTGGCGACGAGGCGGGCGCCGAAGCTGTCTGGAACGGCACTCACCCGAGGACGCAGGCTCAACAGGATCGGCGCATGTCCCGCCGCGGCGAGGCTCGACACCGTGTCGTCGATGTCCAGGTCGGCCGGTGGAGGGAAGGGATCCATGCCCGGGCCGGCCGCGGCGTAGGTGTCGGCCAACCATTGCAGCCGCTCACGCGCCGCCGGACGGGTCTCGGACGGCACCCGCTCGAGGAGGATGGCACGCGCCAGCAACTCGAGCGGCGCGTGGAGCATGAACGAGTCCGGCGGCGCCGCCTTCGGAACGTCGATCACTGCGGCGCAGTTGGCGATCAGGTCGGCGTCGGTCGCGGCTGTCGAGGTGTCGGTGGCGGACATGTGAGGGAGGGTAGAACCTCAAGTTCACTTGAAGTCAAGCATGAACTGTGGTGTCCTTCTCGGCGGTGATGGACGAGACTCTCTCGATCGGCGAGGTGGCTACCCGCAGCGGCATCTCGTCCTCCGCCCTTCGGTTCTACGAGAGCCAGGGACTCGTGCACGCGACGCGCAGCGACGGCGGTCAGCGACGCTACGAGCGCGATGTGCTCAGGCGACTCGCATTCATCCGGGTCGCGCAGCGCGTGGGCCTGACGCTCGACGAAGTGCGGTCCGCGTTGAGCACCTTGCCCGACCAGCGCACACCCACCGCGAAGGATTGGGCGCGCTTGTCCCGTGCATGGCGACCGCGGCTCGACGAGCAGATCTCGGTGCTCATGTCACTGCGGGACCAACTGTCGTCGTGCATCGGGTGCGGCTGCCTATCGCTCCGAGCGTGTTCGCTCTACAACCCCGAGGACGGCGCCGCCGCGCTCGGCACGGGCCCGCGTTACCTGCTCGGCGACTCGGCCGACGACGTCATCTGATCGAGCAGACTCCGGTCCGTGCTCGTGATGATGAGCGGACTGCCAGGGGTCGGGAAGTCAGCGATCGCGAATGCGCTCGCCCTTCGACTGCACGCCCCGGTGATCTCCGTGGACCCGATCGAAGCGGCGATCGTGCGCTCCGGAATACCGAAATCGTTCGAGACAGGGCTCGCCGCATACAAAGCCGGCGCCGCGATGGCGCAGCTGCAGCTCGAGCTCGGCATGACGGTCATCGCCGACGCGGCCAACTACCTCGAGGTGGGTCGCGACCTCTGGCGGTCGGCAGCTGTAACGACAGCGGCAGTCGTGAAAGCGATCGAGGTCGTCTGCACGGACGAGGCGATCCATCGACGACGGCTGGCGGCGCGCAAGCGCCCGCTCGATCCGCTGGTCGAACCATCCTGGGACGACGTGCTTCGGTGGCGGGCGGAGTTCGAACCGTGGACGCAGCAACGACTCGTGCTCGACAGCACGAGATCGATCGACGCCAACGTTGTGCGAGCTCTCACCTTCCTTTCGGAGTGATCCGCCCCGCACTCCGCCTACGGTGCAAGATTCGACTGTGTGACTCGAAGAACATGAGGAGCGTCGATGCGCAAGATCACGGAGGTGCAGCTGCCCGGCGTCGGTGTTCGCTACGAGTTCACGTCGGCACGCGGCGAGCGCATAGCGGTTGTCGCACACCGCGGCGGACGGCAGGATCTTTCCCTCTACGACCGGCACGATGCGGACACGTGCCGAACGATCCTCGAACTCGACAGCGATGATGCGGCGACGCTGGCAAGCATCCTCGGCGTGCCCCAAGTCGCCGCGTCCGCGAGCGCGATGCAACGCGTCGAAGGACTCGCCCTCGACTGGGTCACCGTGACCCAGGGCTCGACTGCTGCCGGTTCGACGATCGCGGAAGGCGGGTACCGAAGCCGAACGGGTACGTCGATCGTCGCCATCCTGCGCGATCAGCAGACGATCCCAGCACCCGGCCCGGACCTCGTGATCGAGGCAGGGGACGTCGCCGTGGCCGTCGGCACACCGGAAGGACTCGCACAGCTTCGCTCACTGCTTGCATCGTGATCTCGGTCCTGGCGGCCACGACGGGCAACACCCCGCTCGCCTTCATCGAGCTCGGCGTCGTGGCCATCGGTCTGGCCTTGCTCGCGCGGCTCGCAGATCGTCTCGGTATCCCGCCGGTGCCCCTGTACCTGCTGGCCGGGCTCGCGGTGGGCGACGGCGGGTTCGTGACGTTCGACGTGAGCGAGGACTTCATCTCGCGGGCGTCCGACATCGGTGTGTTGTTGCTGTTGCTCACGCTCGGCCTCGAATACACCGGCGACGAGTTGAAGGCGGGACTTCGTTCCGGCGCGGTCACCGGCATCGCCGACGCGGTGCTGAACTTCCTTCCTGGCTTCGCGTGTGGACTGCTCCTCGGCTGGGAGGTGGTCGCCGCGATCCTGCTCGGCGGCGCGACGTGGGTCAGCTCATCGGGCGTCGTCTCGAAGCTGATCAACGACTTCGACTGGATGGCGAATCGCGAGACACCCGCGGTCCTCAATCTCCTCGTGATCGAGGACCTGGCGATGGCGGTCTACCTGCCGGTCGTCGGCGCTCTCGTCGCCAAGCAGGCATTCGGCCCGACCGCACTGAGTGTGCTCGGCGCGTTGTGCGCGGTGGCCGTGATCCTCGCGCTCGCACTCCGGTTCGGCGATCACCTGAGCCGAGCGTTGAGCGGTGGATCCGACGAGGCGTTGTTGCTGTCAGTGTTCGGGCTGACGCTGCTCGTCGGCGGGCTCGCCGAGCAGGTGCACGTGTCCGCGGCGATCGGCGCGTTCCTGGTCGGGCTGGCGCTCTCCGGGCCCGTCCAGCACCGTGCGGGCGCGCTCGTCGCGCCATTGCGCGACCTGTTCGCCGCGACGTTCTTCCTGTTCTTCTCCTTCCAACTGCTGCCTTCCGATCTCGTCAGCGTCGCTTGGCCCGCGCTCGCGCTGACGGTGGTCGCGGTCGCAACCAAATTCCTGACCGCGCGTCTCGCGACGAAGCGGATCGGTGTCGGCCAGCGTGGCCAACGGCGTGCCGGCGCGGCGCTCGCAGCCCGTGGCGAGTTCTCCATCGTGATCGCAAGCCTCGGAGCCCGGCTCGTTGACGGCGGTGATCTCTCGTCGGTCTCTGCCGCCTTCGTGCTCGTCACCGCGATCGTGTCCCCGTTGCTGGCCAAGTTCGTCGACCGGCCGAGCCGGTCGTCGGCTCGCGCGGGATCCGAGCGCTAAACCTCGCGCACCAGATCGAGGAGCCGGCCCAGGCGGTCGAGCTGAACATCGATCACCTCGCCGCCGGGACCGGGACCGGTGGAGAGTCCGACGCGCAACGTCGTGATGCCGGCATCGCGGTAGAGCCGCAGCCGTTCACGCACCATGTCGTCGGTTCCGATCAGGTTGGTGCCGAGACCGATGGCGATTGGTACTCGCTCACGTGCGCCATCGCGATCGCCGGCGAGCCAGAGTCGCTGGACTTCATGGACGTCGTCGCCATAACCCTGACGCGCGAACGCGTCGTTGTAGAAGTTGCGCGTGGCTGATCCCATCGCGCCGAACGTGAAGGCATAGCCCTCCGCGTGCCGGCGGCCGGCCTCTTCGACGTCATCTGTGAACTCGACGCTGACGGAAACCGTGAGGTCGAGATCCGTGAGCGCTCTTCCCGCGGCGGCCGCGCCCTGTCGGATCGGTTCTAGGAAGACATCGGCGGTCTCCGGGAAGAACGAGTTGCCGATCCACCCGTCGGCGAGCTCGCCCGTCAAGCGCAGGTTCGCCGGTCCGAGCGAAGCGACGTAGATGGGGACGTGCGCCGGTGGTGCGGCGGTGCGGATGCTGCGCCCCTCCCCGTCCGGGAGCGGAAGCGTGTAGACCTCGCCGTGGTAGTCGAGTCGTTCGCCGGCAGTGATCGCCCTGATGATTTCAATGGTCTCGCGGGTGCGGCGGACCGGACGGTCGAACCGGACGCCGTGCCAACCCTCCATCACTTGCGGGCCGCTGGTACCGATCCCGAGGACGAAGCGTCCCCCGGACAGAGCCTGGAGCGACAGCGCCGACATCGCGAGCATGGCCGGAGTGCGCGCGCCCAACTGGACGATCCCGCTCGCGAGTCGGATGGTCGACGTCGAGGGCGCAAGGAAGGCGAGCGGCGTGAGCGCGTCGAAGGCCCAGTACTCGGGTATCCAGACCGAGTCCGCACCCATGCGTTCTGCCTCGTGGACGAAGTCGACGCCCTGCGCGTCGAACGGCATCGCCCAGACCCCGACTCGAAGGGTCACCCCTCCGCCTCGGCAAGCTGCTTGATTCCTTCGAGCGTCGCCCGCATGTTGCGCTCGAACTCCTCGAGCCGGCGGGCGATGATCCGCTCCTCCTTGTCGGGCATCGAGGTGATCGCGATGGTGAGCCCGGACGGCGCCGGCCCGATGCGGGCGCCCTGGCGCAGCCGGACGCCCTCGGCTTCCTGCTCGAGCTCGAACCACCAGCTCGACGACGGGTTCTCCGGATCCGACACGTCCCATCCGAACGCTCGGCCGCGCTCGTACCTCGTGACGGTGGAGGTCGTCTCCCACTCGCCGAGTGCCGTGTGGTGGTTCCGCCCGACGAAGCGGGCGGACAACGCGGGCCCGTCGTCGAGCCACGTTGCGCCGATGAACTCGGATGAGAACCTGGCGGGCAGCTCGATGTCGGTCACCAGCTCCCACACTCGGTCGATGGGCGCATCCACGAGTGTGTCCACTTCGACCGTCGGGCCGTCGGCGTACTTCATCGCTACATCCTGCCGAACATCGGCTGGTCGCGAAACGTCAGGGGTGAGACAGATGCTGGGAACCGATGCGAAGTGCTCGATTGAACTTGCTCGACGCGTTCTCCCACGCGATCAGTTCGGTCAGTTCGACAATCGCATCGTCGTCGAAGAACTCACGCAGACGCTCGAACAGTGCATCGCCCACGTCGCGATCCGTCAGGGTGATCGCGTCCGCGTAGTCGAGCGCCAGCCGCTCGCGTTCGTCGAACAGGTCGGGCCGCTCCGTCCAACGATTGACCCACGTGACCTTGTCCTCGTCGATACCCAAGTCGCTGCCAACTGCAGCGTTGAGGTCCTGTCAGAACTCGCAACCGTTCAACGCCGCCACGCGCCGGTTGAGCAATGCATGCAACCGCGCGTCCACGCGCTCCGCGGCCGACAGCCCAGACCACATCCCGCGCACGGCACGGAAGATCTCGGGCACGCGGGCATAGACGAGGTGGTTGGCCAACGGGGCTCCCCACTTCGCTGCCTGCGCGTCGAGCACCGCTCTGATGCGAGGTTCTGCACCGTTCAGATCGATGCCATCGATTCGTTGCGTCATGCGTCCCTCCGTGTCTCGTGGGCCGTCGAGTTTCCAAGGACGTACCGTGGCCTCCATGTTGCGCGCGGTGTGGTCCGACAGCGGCCTCGAAATCGTCGACGAAGAGCCCGGGCCGCTTCAGCAGGGGTGGGTGCGGTTGCGGGTCGAAGCGTGCGGGATCTGCGGCTCCGATCTGCACTTCTGGCACAGCGAACTGCCTCGTCCGATCGGCACGGCGCCAGGTCACGAGTTGGTCGGCACGATCCTCGACGGCCCTTCCGGACTGCCCGACGTGCGCTACGCAGCGTCGCCGAACGTCACCTGCGGGACGTGCGCCTTCTGCCTGAGCGGACGTAGCAACCTGTGCGGCCGCGCCGGTCCCGGAATCGGGCTCGGTCGAAACGGTGGCCTCGCCGAGTTCGTCGATGCTCCGCTCGCAAACCTGGCGCCGATTCCCGACGGCGTCGACCCGGTGGTCGCCTCGTTGACCGAGCCGCTCGCCGTCACCGTGCGCGGCATCGGGCTCGCTCGGCTGACGCCCGACTCCAAGGTGCTGGTGCTGGGCGCCGGTGCGATCGGTCTGTGCGCCGCACTGGTCGCTCGCGACCGCGCCGCCGAAGTCGCTGTCACTGCGCGCTATCCGCACCAGCGGGCAGTGGCGGGCCGGCTCGGCGTGACCGTGCTGCACGAGGACGACGCGATCGCGTGGGGAAAGGAGCATCGGCCCGACGTCGTGGTCGAGAGCGTCGGAGGCGCAGCCGGCACCATCGCCGACGCCGTTCGGGTCGTAGGACGCGGCGGACGAATCGTCCTCCTGGGCACGTTCAACCGGCCGATGCCGGTCGACCTGCAGCGTCTGATGATGAAGGAGGTCGCGCTCCTCGGATCGTTCTGCTACGGCGGCGGTGAACGGGAGCCGGAGTTCGCTACGGCCGCTCGTCTCACCGGTCGCTGGACCGACGAACTGGACGCGCTGGCAACACACCAATTCCCGCTCGACGACGTGGCAGCTGCGTTCGCGACGGCGTCCGACAAGACGACGGGCGCCATCAAGGTCACCCTCACGCCCTGACCGAGACAATGGACGGCGCCGATCGGATCTCGCGCACGCGGATGCGGGGCCTCGGTCTCTGGGATCCGAAGCAGCCGTCGCCGCACGCCGTCGTTGTGCAGCTCACGGCCATGCAGTCTCAAGAGCATGCCTTCGCGCGATGGTCGGTGGCCCAGCGGGTGGCGGGCGGCGCGGACGCGACTTCGGTCGACCGCGCCTTCGACGAGGGCCACATCCTCCGTACGCATGTGCTGCGACCCACATGGCACTACGTCTCCCGCACCGACCTGCGCTGGCTCATGGCGTTGAGCGGCCCTCGGATCCTCGCCCGCACGGCGCGACGTCGTGGTGATCTGGGGCTCGACGATCGAACGCTGTCGAAAGCAAACGACCTCATCGCCGACAAGGTGGCTGGCGAACCTCAGACGCGCAGGGACTTGGCAGACGCGCTCGAGCACAACCGCGTTTCCGTCGACGGCCAGCGTCTCGCGTACATCGTCATGCATGCCGAGTTGACCGGCGTGATCTGCAGTGGCCCGATGCGGGGCAAGCAACACACGTACGCGGCGTTCGACGAACGAGTCGCGCCCGGCCGGGCGATCAACGACGACGAAGCGATCGCGAAGCTGACCCGTCGCTACTTCTCGACTCGCGGTCCTGCCACGCTGAGGGACTTCGTGTGGTGGTCGGGGCTGAGCACGGCGGACGCTCGCCGCGGAATCGATATGGCGGCAACACATCTGTCGTCGCGATCGATCGACGGCCGCACGTGTTGGTTCCGCGAGATGACCGCTCCACGAGTGGGTCACCGCGTCGATCTGGTGCAGTGCTACGACGAAGCGATCATCTCCTACAGCGAGAGTCGCGACGTGCTGCAGACGGCGCAGGTCGATTTTGCCGTCCCGGGCTATCGCGACGGGTACACACACGTCGTGTTGCTCGACGGCCGGCTCGCCGGACACTGGCGCCCAGTGCTCCGGAAGTCGGGATGGACGGTCGAGACGCGGATTCGGCAACCGCTCGACCGCGTCGACCAGCGCGCACTCGACACAGCCATCAAGCGCTACAGCACCTTTCGAGAGAATTCGACAACCGACGCGGAGCAGGAGGACTCGCAGTGAGCTGCCGCCAGTAGGTTCACGGGATGCGCCTCGGACTCCCAGGCGGCGGCGCGACCGCCGACCGCATCGTCGAGCAAGCAGTCAGAGCGGAGGCTGACGGCTTCGCGAGCCTCTGGTACGCGAGCGCAGTGTTCGGCGATCCGCTCGTCGCGATGGCACTCGCCGGACGCGCCACGAGTTCGATCGAGCTGGGCACGGCCGTGTTGCAGACGTACACGTGCCATCCAGTCCTTCAAGCCAACCGCGCCGCATCGACCGCCGCAGCGATGAACCGGCCCGGGCTCACGATCGGCGTGGGCCCGTCGCACCGGATCGTGATCGAAGACGCGTACGGACTCTCGTACGACGAGGTCGGTGCGCATACCGAGGAGTACCTGACGGTGCTGACCACGCTGCTGCGCGGCGAAGGCGTGAACCACCGCGGCGCGCACTTCCGTGTGGACATCCCGACTGTCAACGCGCTGCCTCAGCCCGTCAGCGTCATGATCTCGGCACTGGCCCCGAGACTCCTCCGGGTCGCCGGACAGCTGACCGATGGGACCATCTTGTGGATGGCCAACGCCCGATCGATCGAGCGCCACGTGACGCCGAAGATCAACGCGGCGGCGTCGGTCGTGGGGCGACCGGCACCTCGCATCGTCGCCGGACTCCCGGTCGCCGTCCACGACGATGTTGCGGAGGCTCGTGACACGGCGGCGAAGGCCTTCGCCAACTACGGCGTGCTGCCCAACTATCGGCGCATCCTCGACATCGGCGACGCGCCGGGACCTGGTGACGCAGCAATCGTCGGCGACGAACCAGCAGTGACCGCGCAGATCGAAGCGCTCTTCGAGGCGGGCGCCACCGACGTGTGGGCCGCGCCCTTCCCCGTCGGTGACGACCGTGCCGCCTCTCGCGAGCGCACTCGTGCGTTGCTCAGGGAACTTGCTGCCGCGTAAGCCGCGTCGCGGGCCAGTAGGGTGCGCCACCGACCAGGAGGCCAACGTTGCTCATCCTCGCCATCATCGGTTTCGGTGCACTCTGCGGCTGGCTCGCCAGCATGCTGCTCGGTCGTGGCACACGACTCGACGGCCGTGCGCTGGTCGCCGGTCTGCTCGGGTCGTTCGTCGGCGGCTTGATCTTCAGCCTGCTCGCCGGCGACGGCCTCGACCTCCGGCCGAGCGGATTGATCGGCTCGTTCCTCGGCGCGGTCATCATCCTCGCGATCTGGGGCGCCGTTGACGGACGGCGCACTGCCTGACCCGTCCAGTTGCGAACTCCGGGTCGCC
>DATAES010000038.1:0-2458 GCA_036257895.1 Acidimicrobiales bacterium | reverse complement strand
GCGTCGGTGAGCTGGGCCGGTGAAGCACTGCATGCCCACTACGCGGCTGCCAAGGCTGCGGTGGTCGCATTCACCCGATCCGCGGCTACGCAGCTCGGTCCGTACAACATCAATGTGAATGCAGTCGCGCCGGGGGCCACGGAACGCGACATCGACGTCGACCTGCCCAGCACCGTCGCCGACGAGAAGGTGACGAATCCACTTGGTCGCACCAACGTCGTGGATGACATCGCCAATGGCGTGCTGTTCCTCGTGTCAGAGGAGAGCCGCAACATCTCCGGGCAACTGTTGACGATCGCGGGTGGCGCGAATCCACACCTCTGACGACGGGGGCCACCATCTCCGGCGTAACCCGCTTAATCATTTGCCTATTATGGACCGATGATCGAGGGAAAGGTTGCGTTGGTCACCGGCGCGACATCCGGGGTCGGCCGCTCGACTGCAGCTGTCTTTGCGGCGCAAGGCACCAAGGTCGTGGCCACTGGTAGGCGCGAAGAGCTGGGCAAGGAACTCGAAGCAGAAGTCCGAGCGGCAGGCGGTGAACTCACCTTCGTTCGAGCTGACGTGAGCCGAGTGGCGGACTGTGAGGAGTCCGTTGAGGCGACCATCGACATCCATGGCCGGATCGACATCGTGGTCAACGCCGCTGGTGTCGAGTGCGAGATCAGCGACTTCCACGCCTGTTCCGAGGACGAGTGGGACCGCGTGCTGGACACCAACCTCAAGGGCACGGCGTTCTGTTGCCGCTACGCGATACCGCACATGCTCGAACAAGGTGGCGGCGTGCTGTTGAACATCGCTTCGATCAACGCAATCGAAGCGCTCGCGCACATGGCTCCGTACAACGTGTCCAAGGCCGGCGTCGTGCAGCTCACACGCACGATCGCCGTCGAGTATTTGCTCCAAGGCATCCGCGCCAACGCGATAGTGCTCGGTGGTGCCGAAGGCGGAACTGCAAGTCGTACCCAGGACGGCTTGGCCCGCTACATGCGCGGCCCCGACTTCGTGCGCACGGTGGCCGAGCCCGACGCCCTCGCGAAGTTGATGATCCAGTCGTCCGATGAGGTCGGCGGTGTCCTTGCGCTGTTGTGCTCGGACGAAGCTCGGTTGCTCACCGGCGCGACGATCGCTCTGGATCGTGGCATGACCGCGGGGTTCACGACATCGATGGTCACGCACATGACCGTCGCCGAGCTCTGGAAGTAGCGGTCAGTCCGCGCCACCCGGGCGCGTGCCCGTCGGTACCTCGCCGAACAGCAGCAGCGTCTCGCCGGGTGGAGGCGGGAGCGCGGCCCAGATCCGGCGCGCCGCGTGCTCAGGGCTGTCGGCTTCTCTGATTCGAGGCCACGCCGGATGGCATCGGCGATGGGATACGTCGATGGGTCGAGGGCCGCTTCGGCGCGCGTGGAGGGGGAGTCCACGAAGCCGGGACGCACGGCCACGACCCAGGGCCCACGCCCACGCCGGCTGCGCTCGCGGTGCAGCACCCGAGGGAACTGCTCGATGCCCGCCTTCGCCGCGGCATACACCGCTCGGCCCTCGAACGGGATCCGAGCCGCCGCGGAGGACAGCAGCACGAGACCGGACTCGTAGCCTGGTTGTACGGCGCGCACGAACGCGTCCGACAGCACCAGAGGCGCTGCCGCGTTTCCGATGGCGTCCGACCGGATCAGCGCGGGATCGACCTAACCCACGAAGCCGGCCGAGCCTGGGTAGTAGGCGTTGTGGACGAAGATCGCCCGTTCACCTTTGAACGCGGCGAGCTCGTTTTCGAAGTGGCCAGCGACCGACGCCCACGTACTCGGCTCGGTGAGATCGAAGCGAACGCTCTCCAGGTCCGGATGCGGCCGTCGGGACAGATTGATGATGCGGGCATCGTCGTAAGGACAGGTTCGGGCAAGGCCGAGGCCAAGACCCTCGGTCGCGCCGCTGATCCAGACGATGGTCGATCGACTCACTCCGTTGGAACGGTTCGCTTCAGTGCGGGCGGGAGCCCGCGCGTGCTGATGCGGTAGAGCATCCGGCGTTCGCCATCGGCGTCGCTGTACGTCGTGGGCGTGGCGCAGTGGACGACCGAGTAGTTGTCCCATACGAGGATCGAGCCCTCGTCAGCACGAGCCACTTGGCGGAATCGTTCGTCGAGAACGTGCTGCTTCAAGCGCAACAGCAACTCGATGGCGTCGTCGTCGGACCAACCGACGACGCCGGATGCCGTCCCGGAGAATCCGAACAGTGCAGGCCGGCCGGTGACCGGATGGCGCGTTACCAACGGGTGATCGACGACCGGCAGAGCCGACGACGAGCTGTCCCCGCGCGTCTCCTCGGGCAGCAGCGGCACGCTCCCACCGCGAGGATCATGCACGACGCGAAGGTCGGCGATCCGCGCCTTGGTGTTCGCGTCGAGCGCCGCGTATGCGGCGGTGGTGTCCGCGAACAACGTGTCGTTGCCGTTCGACGG
>DATAES010000037.1:0-13459 GCA_036257895.1 Acidimicrobiales bacterium | reverse complement strand
GCGGTTGATCGGCACGCTGAAGGTGAAACGGCGTCGCGCACTCCGCCTCCCCGTCGCACTCGCGGCTGTCGGACTCGTGGTGTCGGGCACGATCGGCTCCGCCGCCGCTCAAGCGGCACCCGTCGTTGTATACGACGCGATCGGCCCGACCCTGCCCAGCAACGTGAGCCCCAGCCAGTGTTTCGCGTGCGAACAGGTCAGCGAGTTCGGCGATCTGGTGACGTTGGCGCCGGGACCGCGCGAGTTGACGACGGTCTCTGTCGCGCTCTCGTCGCAGGCATGTGAGTCCGGGACAGGCCCGACGTGCGTCACAGCGGCCGGCGCGACGTTTGACCATCCGCTGACGATGACGCTGTACAACATGGCCGGCACGCTCGCCGCGCCAACGGTAGGCTCGGTCATCGCAACGCTCACCGACACGTTCACGATCCCGTTGCGTCCTTCCGCCGATCCAACCAACTGCACCGGCCCGAATGCAGGACGGTGGTTCGACGGTTCGGCCTGCCTGACCGGCGTCGCTGTGGTCGTGGACTTCGAGTTCCCGGCGGGCACCATCCTTCCGGACACGCTGATCTGGGGCATCGCCTCCAACACCAGTACGAGCGGTTATGCACCCATCGGCACGCCGGGGCCGTACGACTCTCTGAACGTCGGTGCGTCCACGGTCAACCCGACCATCGGCACCGATGTGGACGAAGACATGGCGTTCATCACTGACCCGGCGACAGGGGACTTCGCCAGTGAGCTCGGTTGGACGGGACTCCGTCCCATGGCGCGGATCGAAGCGACCACCACTGCCGCGCCCACGACCACGACCACGGCCGCGCCCACGACCACAGCCGCGGTTGGCGGTGTCGCAACTGGTGGCGAGGCGCTGGCCAGAACCGGCAGCCACGCGGGTCAGACGCTCGCGATCGCACTCGCCTGCATCGGGCTCGGCTCGCTCCTCACCCTCATCGCCATGCGGCGGCGCGCCATCCACTAGTCCGCGGGCGTCCGCGCACCCCCGACTCGGGCGCAGTGAACGGTGATTTACTTGACTGAACCGTGACCCACTGCGAGACGGAGGTTCATCGTGAACGTCGAGGACATGATCATGATCAGCGTCGACGACCACGTCGTCGAGCCGCCCCACGTCTTCGAAGGCCGGCTCCCGACCACGTACGCCGATCTGGCGCCCAAGGTCGTTCGCAATGCGCACGGCGACGACGTCTGGTCGTTCAACGGTGGATCGATCCCGAACATCGGCCTCAACGCCGTGGCCGGGCGCCCGAGGGAGGAGTACGGCGTCAACCCGACGTCGTTCGACGAGATGCGACGCGGCTGTTGGGACATCCACGAGCGGGTGAAGGACATGTCGGCCGGCGGCGTCCTCGCGTGCATGTGCTTCCCGTCGTTTCCGTCGTTCTCGGGCCGTGTGTTCGCCGGCGTCGACGACAAGGACCTCGCGGCCGCGCTCGTGCGGGCCTACAACGACTGGCACATCGAGGACTGGTGCGGTTCGTACCCGGGCCGTCACATCCCGATGGCGCTTCCGATGTTGTGGGATCCCGCGGCAACGGCGGCAGAGGTCCGGCGGGTCGCGGCGAAGGGCTGCCATTCGCTGACCTTCACCGAGAATCCTGCGGCGCTCGGTCTGCCGAGCTTCCACAGCGACCATTGGGACCCGATGTGGGACGCGCTCGTCGAGACAGGCACGATCCTCAACGTCCATCTCGGTTCGTCGGGACAGCTCGCGGTCACCGCGCCGGACGCGCCCATGGACGTGATGATCACGTTGCAGCCCATGAACATCTGCATGGCCGCGGCTGACCTGGTGTGGTCGCGAGTGTTCAAGAAGTACCGCTCGTTGCGGGTCGCGCTGTCCGAGGGCGGCACCGGGTGGATCCCGTACTTCCTCGACCGTCTCGATCGCACCTACGACATGCACCACCTGTGGACGCACCAGGACTTCGGAGACGAGCTACCGAGCGAGGTGTTCCGGCGTCACATCCTCACCTGCTTCATCGCCGATCCGGTCGGCATCCAGCTCCGCAACGACATCGGCATCGACAACATCTGCTGGGAGCAGGACTATCCGCACTCCGACTCGTCCTGGCCCCACGCTCCAGAGGAGCTGCATCGAGTCGCGACGCAGTACGGCGTACCGGACGAGGAGCTCCACAAGATCACCCACGAGAACGCGATGCGCTGGTACCAGTTCGATCCGTTCGCTCATCGCGACAAGTCACAGTGCACCGTCGGCGCCCTGCGTGCTGAGGTGGCCGGCCACGACGTGCGCGTGCGGTCGATGGACACCGGCCGCCGCGAGCAGAGCTCCATCAGCCTCAGCGAGCTCGCGCGAAGCGCAACCGCTTGATGGCGGCGACCAAGGAGATGGGCAAGCGCGAGGAGCGCCGAGTCCGGCACCAAGAGGTCAGCCGCACCCAGATCCTCGACGCCGCCGAGGAGGTGTTCGCGTCGAAGGGATACCACGAGGCCACGATCAAGGAGATCGCCCACCGGGCCGAGTTCTCGGTCGGCGCGGTGTACAGCTTCTTCGAGCACAAGGACGATCTGTTCGTCCAGATCTACTTGCGACGGGGCGCCGAGTTCATGGACGGCATGCGCGAGCTGATGACCGAAGTTCGACCGCCGCTCGAACAACTCCACACCCTCGCCGACTACCAGGTGGACTTCTTCCGCAGACACCCCAACTTCGGTCGGCTCTACCTGCACACATCGCCCGTCGTCGTCGGCGACCTCGAGACCAAGCTCGATGCACTGGTCGCGGATCGGTACGCCGAGGCGATGAAGCTCCAGGCCGACATGTTCCGCACCGGCCAGGGCGAGGGCACAATTCGTCCTGGCGATCCGGCGGTCGTCGCCCGTCTCTTCAGCGCGATGGTCTCCGCCTTCCAGAGCACCGACCTCGGCGCGGGCTCCATGACCGTCGGCGAGTTCCACGACTTCCTCGAGGGCGCCTTCCGCGCTCGAGGAAGCTGAGGCGCCAACGCCAATCCCTGCGAACTCCGGGTCGCCGTGGCCCCTATAGGGGCCACGGCGCACCAACATTCGTGTGTTGGGGTCGTCAGCGGGCGACTGCCGTCGCGATCTCGGCGGCGAGAACGTCTGGCATCGTGACGGCGGGGACGTGACCCGAGTCGAGATGGCGGATCGTCGAGCGGCCGGGCAGGCGGCCGGCCATCTCGAGTTGCAGTTCACGCGGCGTCGGGCGGTCGTGGTCGTTCACGAGATAGGTGACCGGAACGTCGACGAGTGACCAGTGCACCGGCTGGAAGTACACGTCGACGCTGTCTGTCACCGATCGAGCGGGGTCGGCCACGAACGCGCATTCGTCATCGGTGAGCGGCCGTCCTCCGTACGCGTCGCGGTAGACCTCCGGGTCTGTCTTGGGCTGTCCCGTGTCGATGGGCTGGCCGGACTCCCGGGAGATCTGCATGGCCAACTCGAGCCCCTCGCGGTGGCGCGCCTTCATGCACTCGATGCCGCCACCTCCCTCCGGCGGAACCGACGCGGCGTTCAGCACGACAGCGCGGACTCGGTCGCGTAGGCCGGCGACGACGCCCGGTGTGAACAGACCGCCTGAAGAATGAGCGACGACGACGAGGTCGTCGTCGACCCCCCACGCGGCGACGTCCTCCAGCACGGACGCGGATCCGCCGACGACGGTGAGCTCCGCGATCGGACGGGGATGGGCACCCCTTCCAGGGAGATCGGGCGCAAGCGCTGGGCCGGGCAGGTGGTCGAGCAGCCTGTCCCAGAACCGGCCGGTGGTGCCGCCGCCGTGGATCAGAACGAATGCGGTCAACGCTTCTCGAAACTGATGCCCGAGCCGTCGACGGTCCACGTCGTGGGCGTGACGCCTTCCTCGCGCAGCACGCGCTTGAGCACGCGGCCAACCGGGCTGCGCGGCAACTCGTCGCGGAACTCGATGTAGCGCGGGAGCGCGAAGTACGGCAGTTCGTCGATGCACCACCGGAACAGGTCGGCTTCGGAGAGCTCCGACCCGGGCGCCCTGGTCGCGGTGATCTTGAGATCGTCCTCGCCGAGCTCGCTGAACACCGCGTGGACGACGACGTCGGCCAGCTCGCCTTGTCGCATCAAGATCCTCTCGACCTCGAAGCTGGCGATGTTCTCGCCGCGACGACGCAGGTAGTCCGCCTTCCGGTCGACGAAGAACAAGAAGTCGTCGTCGTCGATGCGGCCGATGTCTCCCGTGTGGAACCACCAGTTGCGGCTCGCTTCGACCGTGGCCTCCGCTCGCCCCCAGTAGCCCTCGAACATCGCGTGGGCCCGCTTCGGCCGGATGACGATCTCACCGTCGGTCTCGCGAGGCAGTTCGTTGTCCTCGTCGTCGAAGATCCGGACGTCGAAGTACTCGTTGTTGATGACGCCCGCCGCGTTGGGCTTGTTCACCACTCCGGGCGGCTGCCATGAGACGAGTGACGCTTCCGTCAGTCCGTACGCGCCGCTGAAGGTGTCGATGCCGAACCGCGACTTGATCAATCGGTCGACTTCTTGAGGAAGCGGTGCCGCGCCGAGGAGTCGCAGCGACGTGTTGGCTTCGGTCGCTCCGGACTTCGGCATCTCGGCGCGATCGACGTCATGAGCCAGCAGATAGGCCATGGTCCCGAGCGTCGACGTGATCGTTGCGCCCGTGCGGTTCATCTCGGACCAGAAGCTCGAGACGGAGAACTTCCGGTCGATGGCGCCGCGGCCACCGAACAGGAGCGGGCCGATGACGGCCGTGACGAGCGCGTTGAAGTGGAACAACGGCAGTGGCGTCCACACCACGTCGTCCGGTCCGCGCCCCCAGCACGTACCGATCTGGCGTGTCAGCACGGCGTGGTAGTTGTGGCTGAGCATGCAGCCCTTCGACAGCCCGGTGGTGCCGCCGGTGTAGATGAACGTGCCCAGATCACTCGGGGCGACATCGACTGGTTCGGTCGGGTCGTTGTCGAACATCGTGCGCCACGGGTGCGACTTCGCGGTCGGGAAGTCCGACGGCCCGTCGCCGATCACCACGACATGGCCGAGGCCTTCGACCTCCGGGACGACCCGCACGGCGCGGTCGGCAAGGTCGCCTTGCACCAGCAGGACCTTCGAGCCCGAGTCCGCGAGTTGGTGGCGCAGGTACTCACCCTTGTACGCAGTGTTGACCGGGACGGCGACGGCACCCGACCAGATCACGCCCCACCACGTGACCAGCGCCTCGGGCGAGTTGTCGATCAGCGCCGCGACGCGGTCACCCTTGTGCACACCCATCTGCTGCAGCGCGCTGGCGATCCGCCCCGCTCGATCGGCGATGTCCGTCGCGCTCAGGGCCGTGCCGGTGACGTCCAGGTACGGAGCTTCGCCCTCGGTCTCGAGCCGTGATCGCAGCAGGTCGACGAGCGTGTGCTGCGGCTCGCGGATCCACACGGACGTCGTCAAGGGCGTTCTGCAGGTGATGTCGTCGTGCGATTGACCGGCCACTGCGGCCGGTAGTAGCCGTCGAAGCGCAACTCACCGTTCCGCAGCTCGCGGAAGGTGAGGAAGTCGCCCTTGTAGCCCTTGTGGTCACCCGGGCCGAACTGGACGTAACAGCCCGGTCCGCCGTTGGTTGCCGGCATCCAACGGATGCGTTCGAGCCCGTTCTTCACCTCGGACGGAATCGGGATCTTGGCGTTTGCGATGCCGTGGATCGCGGCGCGGGCCGTGTCATACGACAGTGCGACCACGACGTTTCGGGTACGGCGGCCGAACCTCGCGTCCATCCGGTCGATGAGCGCCTCGTAGTTGGGATTGCGACCGTCCTCACCGAGTTGGTCGATCCCGTGCCAGCCTTCGAGTCCCTGCGCCCACGCATTCGAGTTCGAATAGAACATGAACGCGGTGCCCATCACACGCGGCGGATCCCACTCGAGCTCTTTGAACGCCGCCGCGAAGTGGAACGTCGAGTAGCCGTAGCCGCCGTAGTAGATGCCCTCCGTCCCCATCTCTCGCATCGCTCGCAGATGGTCGACGAGGCCGCGCGGGTTCGGCTCGAGCATCACCTCGCGGGTGATCGTCATGCCGAGTTGCATTGCGGTGTACCTGAAGTAGTCCGCGTAGTCGCGCCCGGACGACCCTGCTTCCCAGAACAGTCCGACCTTCTCGAAGCCCTTCTGGTAGAGCCAGTTGGCGCACATGACGCCTTCAGTGGGTATGTCACCGTTGGCCACGGTGAAGCAGTAGTCGCTGGCGAACTGGTGAGCGCCGGTCCATCCGATGACGGGCACGCCCGTGCGGTCGACCGTCGATTGCAAGGTGAGGCTGTTGTCCGAGATGAGCGGACCGAGGATCACGACGCATCCCTGGTCGACCAGCCACTCGTAGCCCTTGATCACCTTGCGGTAGTTCTCGCGCGGGAGGCCGCGCGCGTCGGCGACGACGAGTTCGATCGGACTCCGACCCCACACGCCCTCGTTCATCGCGTCCTCGATGGCAAGGATCGTCGGATCGAGCCAGTCGGCGAGCAGCTGACCGAGATCCATGTCGACGAGCACGCCGATCTTGACCGGCTCGAACGGATCGCCTTGCGTCGCGACGCCGCCTGTCGGTGGGTAGACGACGATCGGCTGCACCGCCTTCTCGCCGATCGCTCCACCGCCCTCGTACCACGCCTCGCCCGCGCCTCCCGCGCCTCCCGTGTACGCGGTGGTGCCGAAACGCACGTTGCACACGGAGCGATCGGGCTGCGCGATGCCGTGATCGATCGGCGACGGGAACATGCGCTCGGCGACGCGCGGCACCTCGCCCTCTTCGGCCATCTCCCCTCCTTTGAAGCAAAGCTACATTGCACTGAACCGTCGTTCAGGATGCGTCGACGTGTGCCGAGTCCCCATAAGCTCGGGCCCATGGCATGGGATTTCTCCACCGAACCGGAGTTCCAGAAGAAGCTCGACTGGGTCGAGGAGTTCTGTCGGGAGGAGGTCGAGCCGCTCGAGTACGTCTTCCCGTACGCGGTGCGATCGAAGGAGCCGAAGATCAGAGGGCTGGTCAAGAGCCTGCAGGACCAGGTCAAGGACCAGGATCTCTGGGCGATCTTCCTCGACGAGGAGCTCGGCGGCCCCGGCTACGGCCAGCTCAAGCTCGGGCTGCTGAACGAGATCCTCGGGCGTTATCCGTCCGCCCCCCAGATGTTCGGCGCCGCCGCGCCCGACACCGGGAACATGGAGATGCTCGCGGCGTACGGCACGGAGGAGCAGAAAGAGCGTTGGCTGACGCCGATGCTCAACCAGGAGATGTGGTCCGCATACTCGATGACCGAGCCACAGGGCGGTTCAGACCCGAACCTGTTCAAGACGCACGCCGTCCGTGACGGCGACGAGTGGGTCATCAACGGCGAGAAGTGGTTCACGAGCGCGGGTCGCGTCGCCGACATCCTCTTCGTGATGTGCACCAACGGGATGTTCGTCGTGCCTCGCGAGACACCGGGCGTCGAGATCATGCCCGAGCCTCGCAACCACAACCACATCATCTACAAGGACGTGCACGTCCCACTCGATCACCTGCTCGGCCCCGAGGACGGCGCCAAGGTGCTCGCGCAGCGCCGGCTCGGCGGTGGCCGCATCCACCACGCGATGCGCACGATCGCGCAGTGCAAGCTCGCCTTCGACATGATGTGCGAGCGGGCACTCAGCCGCGAGTCGCACGGGAAGATCATCGCCGAGCACCAGATGGTGCAGGAGAAGATCGCGGACTCCTACGCCTCGATCCGGATGCTGCGGCTGTTCGTGCTCGAGACCGCGTGGAAGATCGACAACAGCAGCACGCAGGAGTGCCGCACGGACATCGCCGCCGTGAAGTACACGATGGCGAAGGTCCTGCGCGAGGTCTCCTACAACGCACTGCACATCCTTGGCTCGCTGGGCACGACGGATCTCACGCCGATCCAGGCGATGTACGCCGCCGCGCCGACCATGGGGATCGCCGACGGCGTCGACGAAGTACACAAGGCCACCGTCGCCCGCAACGTGCTCAAGGACTACCGACCGCACGAGGGCTACTGGCCGACTGAGTACTTCCCTGCCAAACGAGCAAAGGCGTGGGAGAAGTTCGAGCCGCGGTTCCAGGCCGATCCCGAACTGCGCGAGATGGCCGATGCCTACGCGAAGTACCTATCTCGCCGCCGCTGACCGGTCAGACCTGACGACGTCTGCGCGCTCATCGACCTCAGAAGTAGCTGGGCGCACACACCTCACCTAAAGAGCGTCGCGTCGCGGCCGATTCGGAGAGCGTGGGCCGACTCCGTCGAAGCCAGAAGTTCCTCTCGCGGGCAGAGCGAGGAGGGCTGGCGCGGCTGGCCAACGACTGCCTCCTCGAGCAGATGTTCCTGGAGCTCATGGGCGACATGGTCGAGTCGGACGATGACCAACCCGGCGACGAAGAGCTCGGCCAAGGCCCCGTCTACGTCCTCGACTCGAAGGGCGCTGTCGGCGCGGGATGGATGCGAGCCACGAGGCACCGAGTCATCCTCATCACGGGACCGAAGCGCGAGCGCTACGAAGTCGCAACCGGTGCGATCACCGAACTCCGTGAAGTGAGTCCAGACTGCGCGGGACTCGGCGAGGCACGCGCATTGGTGTGGGAAGTCGACGACGAATCCCACTGCCTCCGCATCGTTGCGCCGGCCGACAGTCCCGTGTGGGGGGCGCTGCGCACGGTCACCGCCCCGCGCCGACGAGCTCCTTCTCGGGGTCAGACGAGCTCTCGCCTTCGATAGTCGCCTCTTCGATGCGCACGCGTGGCACCACCCGCTGCAGCCAGCGAGGGAGCCACCAGTTGGCGTCGCCGAGCAACTCCATCGTTGCGGGCACGAGCACCACTCGGACGATCGTGGCGTCGATGGCCACGGCGACCGCAAGACCCAGACCGATGAGCTTCAGCGCGCGCAGGTCAGCGACCACGAAGCTGCCGAAGACGAACACCATGATCAGCGCCGCCGCCGTGATGACGCGGGCCGTCCCGGCAAGCCCTTCCGCGACCGCGGTTCCGTTGTCGCCGGTGCGGTCGTATTCCTCGCGGATCGCACTCAGCAGGAACACCTCGTAGTCCATCGAGAGCCCGAAAACGATGGCGAAGAGCATCATCGGGACCCATGGCTCGATTGGTGCCGCGCTCACATTGAGCAGATCGGCGCCCCATCCCCACTGGAAGATCGCGACGATGACGCCATAGGCCGCACCGATCGAGAGCAGGTTCATGATCACGGCCTTGAGCGGAACGAGCAGCGAGCGGAAGACGACGAGCAGGAGCAGGAAGCTCAGCGTCAGCACCGCGCCAACAAAGATCGGCAGCCGTTGGCCGATCACGTCGGCGAAGTCGATGTTGCTCGCGGTCTGCCCGCCGAGTGTCACGGACAGCCCAGTTCCTGCCGTCGCTTGCGGCACGACGTCGTCGCGCAGGTGATGGACGAGCTGTTGGGTCGCCTCGTCCTGCGGCCCGGCCTGCGGGACGACCGTGGCAAGCGCGGCGGTTCCCGACGGGTTCAGTGTCGCGTCGCTCACGGATGCGACACCGGGCGTGGCGCGCAACGTGTCGATGAGCTTCGGCAGGCCGTCGACCGCACCGGGCGTCGAGGCGTCAGCCACGACCAGGATCGGTCCATTGGCGCCCGGCCCGAACCCCGTTGCGATCAGCTCGTAGGCCTGGTGCGTCGTGCTCGACGGCGGATCCGTGCTCGCGTCGGCACCGCCCAGTCGGAGTCCGAGCGCAGGCACGGCGAGTGTGAGCAAGACAGCCAGCCCGGCCGCTGCGATGACACCCGGACGACGCTGCACGACGCGCGCCCAGCGATGCCACATGGTCTCGCCGGTGCGCTGCTTGCGCCGACCGACCCGGAATCGGTCGATCGACGTTCCTGCGAAACCGAGAAGCGCCGGCAGAAGTGTGATCGCGGCCAGCACCGCGATGAACACGGCGAGCGATGTGCCCACTGCGAGACCGTGGAGGAACGGCAGACCCATCAGGAGGATGCCGAGCACCGAGATCATCACCGTGACGCCTGCGAACACGACCGCTCGGCCCGACGTGTTCATCGCCTCGATCACGGCCGCTTCCGGTGACGATGTCCGATGCAGCGCGTTGCGATATCGCGTGACGATGAAGAGTGCGTAGTCGATGCCGACGCCGATTCCGATCATCGCTGCGACCTGAGGTGCGAAGTCAGGAGTGCTCAGGACGTTGGCCAGCACACCGATACCGGCGGCGGAGACGCCGATTCCGATGAGAGCCGTCACGATCGGGAGACCCATCGCGATCAGCGAACCGAACGCGATCAGAAGGACGACGATCGCTGCGAGCACGCCGATGACTTCGCTTGCGGGAAGCTCGACATCGTTGAACCACTGTCCCCCGAACTGAACGTCGACTCCTTGGTCCGACAGCGGACGCGCCAGGTCCTTGAGATGACGAGCAACGGCCGCCGGATCGGTCTCCGAGTCGTTCGCGATCGTGATCGGTGCGATCGCAACAGCGCCCCCTGGTGAGATCTGGAGCGGCGCGACATCCATCACACCGGGCTCTGTGGCCGCTTCGGCCAGGAACGCATCGATGGCCGGACGGTTCTGCCGGACGTCTGCGAACACGATCTGTCCCTCGTCGCCGTGGCGCGCGGGGAAGTCCTGTGCAAGCCGGTCGTACGCAGTCTGCGAGTCGGTGTTCGGCAGCCGGCCCGACTTGGCGTAGTCACCGGCCAGTGCGGATCCTGCCGCGATGGCGATCACGAAGACCAACACCCACAAACCGACAACAGCGCGACGGTGGTGGAACGAGGTCCGGGCAAGGCGAGTCAACATCGACGATCTCCTTGACGGTGTTGCGACGGCGGGGGCGGGGCGGCGACGCGGCCGTGTCCGCATTCAATCGGACGTCCGGCGGAGTTCGTTCTCATCGCGGTGTCGCATGCGTCACACCGCGGGTGTGCGAGTTGCGGCTCAGCGATCGCTTGTCGTGACCACGCCGGCCTGGTCGACTCGCCTGAGCTGCAGGCATTGCGTGACGTTGAACAAGCGATGCGTGCGCTGTTCGTTGGCCGGGAAGGCGTCGTAGACAGCCTCGAGCGCGACGACCTCGGGGCAATCGAGATCATGTGTGGCACCGCCCGTGACGAGCACTGCAGAGCCCGCGCTGAGCACGTTCTTGACCCAGTCGGTGTCCGGACCGTACGGGAGCACGATCACGAAACCTCCGTCGGTGGCGAAGGGAACGATGGGGGTCTCGTACTCGCGGCCGGAGCGGCGGCCCCGGTGCCGGATCACGGACGCATATGCACCAGGCGTACCGGCGGATCGTCGCTGGAGTTTGTTCGTGAACGACCGGTTGAATCGGCGCACAACCCCGAGCAGCCGCGGCGACTTCGTCCGCATGGCGACGACGATGAAGGCAAACCATGCGGACAACACGAGGGCGAGCGCACCAACGAACTTGAAGGACCGTCGCAACATCACGACTGAGCTTCGCGCGCTGTTGCACGAACGTGCCTTCAGCCGGGCATCGATGCTCGCCGTCGGCCGTCCGTCCCTGCCCAGACCCTAGGCTGTGGAGGGATCTGACGTCGTAGCCACGTCGTCGAGTGTGCAGGGGGCGCGAGTGTCATCGGTCGACCTAGATGCCTGGGAAGCGGACCTTCCCTCCGGCGTCGTGACGTTCCTCCTCACGGACGTCGTCGACTCGACCGTGCTCTGGGAGCGGTCCTCCGACGCGATGGCGATGGCCCTCGAGCGCCACGACGAACTCGTTCGGGACGCTGTCACATCCCATCGAGGGATCTTCCTGAAGCATCGGGGCGAGGGTGACAGCACGTTCGCTGTGTTCTCGCAGCCGTCGGCCGCGCTCGCGGCTGCATGTTCGGCTCAGCGCGCGCTGATCGCCGAGCCGTGGGACGCCTCAACACCGATCTGGGTGCGGATCGGAATCCACACGGGCGAGGCCGTCGAACGTGACCGCGACTACTACGGCCTCACCGTCAATCGGGCGGCGAGGCTGCGGGCGCTCGCGACCGGCGGACAGGTGCTCGTCAGCGACACGACCGCGCAACTCGCGGGCGGTGCACCGGACGGCACCGAGTTGGTGTTCCTGCGCACAGAGTCCCTGCGCGGCATCGGTGAGCCCGAACCGATCCATGAGCTC
Organism: Acidimicrobiales bacterium; assembly: GCA_036257895.1. GTDB lineage: Bacteria > Actinomycetota > Acidimicrobiia > Acidimicrobiales > JACDCH01 > DATAES01. Next base: position 1,303 of record DATAES010000037.1, on the reverse strand, counting down.
GTCGATCACACGCGGACGCAGCGTGCGCCTGAACCGCGCAACGTGCGCCACTCGACCGAACGGTCCCTTCCACCGGCCATCGTCAGTGCAGCCGCAACACCGTTCGCCGGGCGAACGACGCAGCTTGCGTTGCTGCGCCGACTCAGAGCACGAGCCGAGGCCGGCGTGCCGCAAGTCGTGTTGCTCGGTGGCGAGCCTGGCGCGGGCAAGACGAGCCTTGCGGCCCACGCCGCCGCGGCGGCCCACGCCGAAGGCTGGACCGTGCTGCACGGCATATGTGACGACGAGCTGGCGATTCCGTACGAAGCCTTTCGCGACGCACTCGACCAGTACATCGGCGCGGCACCACGAGCGTTGCTGGCCGAGCACGTGGCCAAACACGGGGGCGAAGTCGGACGACTTGCGCCTCGACTGGCCGAGCGGATCGGTGCCATCGCGCCAGTCGACCCGCTGGACCAGGAAACGGCACGGCAGTTGCTGGCGGCGGCGGTCACCGATCTCGTGCAGCGGGCGTCGACCGACACACCGCTGATGGTCGTGCTCGACGACCTCCACTGGGCCGATCGCAGCACGTTGATGCTGCTTCGTCGTCTCGCCCGCCTCCGCGGCCAGGCGCGCTGCATGATCGTGACGACGTATCGCACCGCCGACGTCGGTCAGAACGACTTCCGCGAACTGCTCCCCGACCTCCTGAGCCTCCCAGCGGTCACCAACCTTCGCGTCGAGGGTCTGACCGAGCAGGAGTTGACGGAGTTGCTCGAGATCGCCGGCGGCCACGCCGTCGGAGAAGACGGATTGGCCTTGGCCCGGTACCTGGCTGGTGAGACCGGCGGAAACCCGTTCTTCGCCACCGAAGTGCTCCGCCACTTCGCCGAGACGGAAGTGATCGGTGTCGACGATGACGGTCGATGGCGAGTCCAGGTCGATCTCAATGCGGTAGCTGCTCCCGACAACGTGCGCAGCGTCCTGTCGGCGCGACTCGCTCGGCTCGGCCACCCGGCTCTGCGGTTGCTGAGCGTCGGCGCGATCATCGGTCGCGAGTTCGATCTCGGTCTGCTGGCTGACGTCGCCGGCGTCGACGAAGCGAGCGCGCTCGACTCGATCGATGTGGCAGTCGACGCCTCACTCGTCCGCGAAATCGGGGCCGGTCGCTTCGGCTTCTCGCACGCGCTCGTGCAACACACGCTCTACGACAGCCTCGGCGCCACTCGCAGGGCGATCCACCACCGGCGCATCGCGGAAACGCTCGAGCACACAGACAACCCGTCGGCTACGGAGATCGCCACACACTGGGTTGCGGTCG
>DATAES010000036.1:0-9340 GCA_036257895.1 Acidimicrobiales bacterium | reverse complement strand
CTTCTTCGGCCATTACTTCCTACAGCTCGGACCGCCGTTCGCCGTGCTGGCGGCCGGCACGCTGGCCCGCGAGCGTCCGAAGGTGTGGATCCGGACGGCTGTCCTCGCGGGCGCGTCGGTCATCGTGTTCGTCGCACTGGGCCTCACGGCGCATCCGATCCTGCTGCATCCCTACGACCGGATCGCGGCTGCCATCGACGACCGGACCGAACCGAGCGATCGCATCTTCGTCTGGGGCCAGTTCCCGCAGGCGTACTGGGCATCCGACCGCCTCCCCGCGACCCGTTTTCTCACGGCCGGATTCCTGACCGGGTCGAGTGGTGGCCGATCGTCGGCCCACGTCGGCATGCAGTACGCGGTCGAGGGCGCGTGGGACGACTTCCGATCGGACCTCGCCGCCCGTCCTCCCGCTCTCATCGTGGACGTCTCGCGGGACACGCCGTACTCCGTCGATCAGTTCCCGGCCTTCGACGCTTATCTCCGCGCGTACTACGAGCCGGTTGACGAAGTCGACGGCGTGATCCTGTACGAGCGTCGCGCCGACGCGGGGTGAGAGTCGCCACCTGGAACGTGCGTCATGGCCGGCCTCGGCGTGGCTTCGCGTCGAACCGGTTGCTGGCCGAGGAGGTCGTCGGATTCGACGTCGACCTGTTGGGCATACAGGAAGTCGACCGGAGGGTGCTCCGATCCTGGTTCGTCGACCAACCGAGGCTCGTGGCCGTAGCGGACGATTCGGACGCCTTCGAGTTCGCTCCCGCCCGACGGTTCGTCATGCTCACTGGCGAAGACGGGATTGCCCTCTGCGTCCGGGGCGAAATGCAACGCACACGAGTGCTCGAGTTGCCGCGGGAGAAGGCAGCACAGCGCCGCGTGGCGATCATCTCGGATGTCACGGTCGGCGACGAGCACACGACGGTCGTGACGACGCACCTGCACAACGACGCCGTCGTCGCCGCGCGCCAGTTGGACGCGCTGCTCGAAGCTGTCGACGACGAGCCCTCACCGCGGCTGCTCCTCGGCGATCTGAACCTTCGACCGGACGACATCACTGCGACTCTCGCGGCCGCCCGGTTCGCGCTGGTCGAAGCCGGCTTCACCGCGCCGGCGTGGGCGCCGGTCCAGCGCGTCGATCACATCGCGGTCGACGGACTCGTCGCGGGTGACGCAGCCGTGCCCGAGGTCGCCGTGAGCGACCACCGACCGATCGTGGTGGAGGTCAGGCCGGCGTCGTGACCGGCGCCTTGTAGAACCTGGGCTCGGGTGGATCTTCGAGCGGCGGTTCGGCCGTGTCGATGGCGGCCTGGGCCGCGACGCGGTCGGCTTCGGTATAGGGCTTCGTGTCGGTGCACCACTCGACGAGGATTCCGTTCGGGTCGTTGGCGTACACGGACACGCAGAAGCCGTGATCGATCTCGACGACGTCGTAACCGGACTCGAGCCATTGTTGCTTGCGCGCTTCGATCTCATCGAGGTCACGAGCGGCGAACGCAAGATGGTTGACCCACGGCTCGAGTCCGAGCCCAGTGGAGATCGCCGGGTCGAAGTCGACCATCTTCGGATCGTGCAGATCCCAGAACGCGATCATCCCGTCGCCCGTGTCGTAGAAGACGTGACGCGCCCAGCCACCGTTGGGCGTCGGCGCGACAACGGCTTTCGCGAGCGTGAAGCCCATCACCTCTGTGTAGAACCGGTGGGTCGCATCGATGTCACGAGTTGCCAAGGCGACGTGATGAAAAGCCATGTCGGCACACTACTTTCCGGACGTGAAGCACGGTCGAGCGCCGGTGCCGGTGATCGTCGCTCTCGCCGTGCTCGTCGCGGGCATGATCGCCGCATTCGTCATCGGCACCCCCGCGGGCACGGCGCATGGGGAATCGGCGGGACGCTCGTTCCTCGCGGCGTGGGAGCGCAGCCGGCTTGCGACGTACGTCGTGCGGTCCGACTTCGCCCGTACGTTGCCGGACGGCAACCAACTCAGGTCGAACACGACGACCGTTCAGCAGCCACCCGACACCCGGCTCGTGTCAGGACTCGGATCGGTCTCGGGCCGGCTGAACGGATCGATCGTGGGTTGCGCCGCCTCGCCGGACGCGGGCGCGGGTTGTGTGGCCGGTGCGCCTGCTCCCGACTACCGCACCGAGGTCGAAGCCGAGCTACGGCTCCTCGAGTCGTACGTGAGCGGGCCGCGCCCGCTGTACCAAGTGGCCGACTTCGGCGACGGCTGCTTCCGGCTCGACCTCGCGATCGCGCTCCCTTCGCCGCCCTACGGCGACCACGCACTGTTCTGCTTCGACGAGGCGACCGGCGCGCCGACGCTGACTGAGATCCAACGCCCGGAAGCCACGGACCGGACCATTGCGCGAGAGATCAGGACAGATGTTCGACCCGAGGATCTGCAGATTCCCGCCGACCGAGGTGCGGTGGTCGGTGTACCGGGATCCGATGCGCCCGGCGGCTGATCGGACGCGGTCGAGGAGACCTGGTCCGGGGGCGGAGCGGAAGCCGCTGCGAAAGGCACCAGCGCTCGAAAGTACCGGTGGCGATGCGTGGAGGGAGGTGCGACCGCCGCCCCGGATCCCCGGATGCTCCCGATGGCGGGCGAGAACCATCGGGGTCCTGTTCTTTCGACGCGGTGAGTGCCGACCTTGAGCAGTTTCGTCCGCGACTTTGGTGCCCCCCGCCGCTGCATGGACGGGAATCGAGGCCCTACCCTGCGGTGAAGTGCTGTTCGGCGGGCCCGATCTCCTCCTTTTCTTGGTACTCGCGCTCGGTGGCGCGCTCGTCGTGGGCAACGTGCTCGCATTGGTTCGTCCTCCTGAGCGGCCTCGTGAGGGTGAGTTGACCCGCGCTCCGGTGGTTCGCAGCATCGGCATGGCAGTCCTCGGTGCGATCGCCGCCATCTGGGCGTTGGCGACCCTGTTGGCCCGCTGAGGACCCGTCGCTCGACCGCCCTACCATCGGCGCGTGCGCCGGTCGCTCGGAGCCGCCGTCTGCGCCGCGCTCGTGCTCACGGCCTGCGGACGCGACGCCCGTCCCTCGTCCGCGAACTTCCGGTCTTCTCCCGAACACGCGCACAGTGGCTCCATCGCGCCATCGGAACTGCCACCTCCGGCGCCGCCAGAAACCACTCCTACGACCGTCGACGTCTATGCGGCCGACCGCGCCAACCAGCTCAGCCCCGTGGTGGCTTCGTTTCCTTCCCTCGTCTACGTCCCCAACTCCGAGAGCAACACGGTCGACGTGATCGACCCCGCGACGCTGCAGGTCGTCAATCACTTCGCCGTGGGCGCGGAACCCCAACACGTCGTGCCTTCGTACGACTTGAAGACGCTGTACGTCGCGGCGGACCAAGGCAACACGTTGACGCCGATCGATCCCGCCACCGGCCAACCCGGCACGGCGATTCCCGTGGACGATCCGTACAACCTGTACTTCACTCCTGACGGCCGCTTCGCCATCGTCGTGGCTGAGCGCTTGGCCCGGCTCGACTTTCGGGATCCGCACACGTTTGCGCTCGTGCAATCGATGCCGGTCCCGTGCCGCGGCGTCGACCACCTCGACTTCGCGGCGGACGGCTCGTACCTGGTGGCCAGTTGCGAGTTCTCCAGCGACATGCTCAAGGTCACGCTCGGAGACACGCCGTCGCTCGCCGGGACGCTCCCGCTGTTGGCCGGCGCGAAACCACAAGATGTGAAGCTGTCGCCGGACGGCATGGTCTTCTACGTCGCGGACATGGTCGGCGGAGGACTCTGGGAGGTCGACGGCGCCACCCTCTCGATCGTCGGCTTCCTGCCGACGGGTGCGGGCGCGCACGGCCTCTACGTCAGCCGCGACTCCAAGGATCTCTACGTGCCCAACCGCGACGAGGGCACGGTCTCGGTCGTCGACCTCGTCGAGCGCTCCGAGCGAGCCAAGTGGGTCATCCCAGGTGGCGGAAGTCCGGACATGGGTGGCGTGTCCGCTGATGGCACCACGCTGTGGTTGAGCGGACGGTCGAACAGCGAGGTCTACGCCATCGACACATCGACCGGGGCACTACGCGCGCGCATCCCGGTGGGAAACGGACCCCACGGTCTCTGCGTGTACCCCCAACCGGGGCGTTTCTCGCTCGGCCACACCGGCGTGTTCCGGTAGAGACACCGGTGCACGGATGCAGGCGTAGTGTCTGACCGTGCGCGACCCTTCCGCGCCGCGTCGTGCCACTTCGACCTCGACGTTCGGCGTCTCACGGCGTGAAAGCCACGACGCGTCAGCGTTCTACGAGCGCTTTACGCCACCGATAGTCACTGCAGACTCGGAAGTCGCGGCACGGCGCGAGATCGACGACATCTTCTGCGGTGATGCCGCGCGCATGGACGAGGTCGACGACAACTCCGTTGCCTTGGTGGTGACATCGCCTCCGTACTTCGCCGGCAAGGAGTACGAGACCGCGCTCGGGGAAGGACATGTGCCGGCGACGTACGCCGCATACCTGGCCATGCTCGAGTCGGTGTTCGCGGAGTGCGTGCGAACACTCGAGCCGGGTGGACGCATCGCGGTCAACGTCGCAAATCTCGGACGCAAGCCGTACCGGTCGTTGTCAGCCGACATCGTCTGGATCCTCCAGGATCGCCTTCGCTTGTTGTTGCGCGGCGAGGTCATCTGGGTCAAGGCGCGCGGGGCCACGGGCTCGTGCGCGTGGGGGTCGTTCCAGCGGCCGTCGAACCCCGTGTTGCGCGACCTGACCGAGCGGATCGTGATCGCGAGCAAGGGCCGGTTCAATCGAGCGGTTCCGGAGCGCGAGCGTCGCGAGCGAGACCTGCCTTGGCGCGCGTCGGTGACGAGTGATGAGTTCATGGAGGCGACGACTGACGTGTGGGAGATCGCGGCCGAGAGCGCGACGCGTGTGGGGCATCCAGCGCCGTTCCCCGTCGAATTGCCCGAGCGGCTCATCCAGCTCTACACGTACCGGGGCGATCTCGTCCTCGATCCCTTCATGGGCTCGGGCACGACTGCGGTGGCGGCGGCGCGCGCGGACAGGCACTACGTGGGCTACGACACAGACCTGGCTTATGTCGAACGAGCGAAGCAGCGCGTCGACGCGGAACGATCGGGCCTCCACGTCCAGTCACCGCCGGACCTGCCGACGGCGCGGGAGCTCACCCGCAAGCTCCTCGTGCAGCTCGGCTACACACGAATCAGAGCAGACGTCACCGTCGCCCCCGGCGTCGATGTGACCTTCACCGCCGTTCATCCGGACGGCGCGCATCGTCACGTCGAGCTGGCCGGCGCGCTGACCTCCGTTCGTCCCGGCCTGCGCCGGGCCGACGTCGTCTGGAAGGTGATCGCGAAGGCCGCCGTCCTCCAGGAAGCCCATCCGGACGTGGCCTTCGTCGTCGTCACCCCGGCGCCCGCGGCGCCGGGACCTGCCGCGTCTGCGCTCGAAGCGGTGGTCGGAGCTGGCAAGCCCATCAGCGAGATCATCGAGCTGCCTGGAATCACACCGGCGTAACTACGTCCACAGGGTTCTGCACAACTGTGGAAGCTCATTGACATTCGGATACCGACGGTATTGGATACCGAGGGTATGAGAAAGCATAGGCCGAGAGCGGAGCAGGTCGAGGAGAACCGAGCCGCGGTCCTCATGGCGGCAAAACGGGTCTTCCTCGCCAGGGGCTACGCCGGTGCAACCCTCGAGGCGATCGCCGAGGAAGCAGGGTTCTCCAAGGGCGTCGTGTACTCCCAGTTCGGCGGCAAGGCGGACCTGTTCCTCGCTCTGCTCGAACGCCGCATCGACGAACGCGCCGCGCAGAACGAACGAATCGCGGCAGGAAAAGCAGGGGCCCCCAGCGTGATGGCGCTGCTCGAGAACTTCGAGCGCGACTCGCACGTCGAAGCCGGCTGGGGCAACCTGCTGGTCGAGTTCCGAGCCGCGGCACTGCGGGATCCCGACCTCAACCGCCGGTACGCGGCCAGTCATGCTCGCACCGTCGATCGGCTCGCCGACCTCCTGGACCGAGTCCATACCCGGGCCGGCACCGAGCCCGCGTTCGCGCCGCGCACCATGGCCGAGTTCATCCTCGCACTCGGGGCCGGTCTCGCCCTCGAACGCGCCGCCAATCCAGATGCTCTCGGCTGGCCGGACATCGCGCAGGTGATGGCGAACGCCTTGGGCTTCGAATCCGACGCGACCGTTGCTGATCCGAGCGTCACGGAGGCGGTCCGTTGATCGACCACACCCAGTCCCGTTCCTTCGACGCGCTGCGCGCTGCTGTGCAGCATGACTTGTTCGACGAGTGGCCCGCGAGCATCGAACGGCTCCGCTGGACTCGAACCCAGATCGAAGCGCGCCAGCGCGACGGTTTGCGAGCACTCCTCACCCACGCGATCGACCACTCACCGTTCCACCGCAGGCGTCTTCGCGACGTCGAAGTAGGCCGCGTCGGGCTCAACGATCTCGGCCAGCTTCCGGTGATGACCAAGGCCGAGATGATGGATGGTCTCGCCGACGTCTACACCGATCGACGACTCACGCCTGACCTCGTCGAGCGTGCTTTGTCGATGACGACGAGCGCGCCGGTCCCAGTCCTCGGCGAGTACTTCGCCTTGACGTCGGGCGGCAGCTCGGGACAACGCGGTGTTTTCGTGTTCGACCGGCGCGCAGCCGTTCAATTCGTAGCGTCGTTGACGCGAGCCTTGCTGACTCGCATCACGGCTCAAGGTGGCCCGCCGCCTGGAGGCCTGCGCATCGCGATGGTCGGCGCGCCGTCAGCGGTGCACGCTACGGGTGCGGCACAAGCACTGACGGAAGGGGCGGACATGCCGTTCCACTTCCTGAGTGTTCCCGCCACGTTGCCGCTGGCTGAGATCGTCGAGCGACTGAATGACCTGGACGCGCACGCGCTCGCGGGGTATCCGACGATGCTGGCACGGCTCGCAGACGAGCGAGCTGCGGGACGACTCCGCATCTCACCGAAGATGATCTCGTCGACGAGCGAGACGTTGCACCCTTCGTTGCGCGAGACGGTCAGAGCCGGCTTCGGCGCACCGATCACCGACATGTTCGGCTCGACCGAGGCGCTCGTCGGCATCAGTCCGCCAGACGACCCCGTGCTCGTGTTCAACAACGACGTGTGCATCACCGAGCTCGTCGACGACGACAACCGACCTGTGCCGCCGGGCACGTCGTCGGCCAGGGTGTTGGTGACCAACCTGTCGAACTTCACGCAGCCGCTGATCCGCTACGAGATGACCGACAGTTTCGTCCGCCACCCCGATGCCGTTGGGGAGTCCGAGTGCGGACACCTCCGCGCCACGGTCGTCGGGCGCTCCGACGAAGTGCTGCGGTACGAGGGAATCGAGATCCATCCCATCGTGGTGCGCAGCGTGCTCGTCAAATCCCCGGATGTCATCGATTATCAGGTCCGACAGACCGACCGTGGCATCGACGTTGTCACGGTCGCGACCGCGACGCTCGATGTCGATCACTTGCGAGGCTGTCTCACCGACGCGCTCGACAGCGCCGGGCTCGCGAACGCGCAGGTGACGCTTCGGGCAGTGGGGGCCCTGCAGCGGCATCGCGAAACCGGCAAGGTGCAGCGCTTCGTCCCGCTCGGTTGACACGGCGGTGACGCCAGAAGGTGGACAGGCGAGAGAGTGCGTGACGGTGTCCGCGCTCAGGACATCCCGGAGAGGGCTTCCCCCGCTCCACCACCCGCACAAGGTGGGCCAGCGCGACACTGTCCGCCCATGCGCAGCCGCGGGGTCCTCATCGTCATCAGCTTCGTCGCCATCCTGGCCGCGACGAGCATCGTCACGGTCTCCACCGCGACAGCGGCGGTGCCCATGGGGTTCAGTGACACGCTTCTGTTCAGTGTCAGCGGTCCGACCGCGATTGCCTTCACTCCCGACGGACGCATGTTGATCACGACGCAGGGCGGAGCGCTCCGCGTCGCCACGACCGGAGGCAGCCTCGTCGCGACTCCCGCCGTCACCGTGCCCAACGTGTGCAGCAACTCAGAACGAGGGCTGCTGGGTGTCGCCGTCGATCCAATGTTCACCAGCAACCACTTCGTGTACCTCTACTACACGACCAGCGCGACCGGCGCGTGCCGAAATCGCGTGAGTCGATGGGTGTTGAGTGACAGCAACGTCGCGTCGGGCGAGTCCGTGCTCATCGACCGGATCCACTCGACGGCAGGCAACCACAACGGCGGCGATCTCAACTTCGGTTTCGGCGGCCTGCTGTACGCGAGCGTCGGCGACGGCGGATGCGACTACGCGACGCCGACGAACTGCGCCGGTCTCAACGACGCCGCTCGCGATCGCCACGTCTTGCTTGGCAAGATCCTGCGCGTCGACAGAAACGGCAACATCCCGGCCGGCAACCCCTTCACCGGGCCGGGCACGGGACGCTGCAACGTGAACGGCAGTACGACCCCGGGCAACTGGTGCCAGGAGACCTTCGCCTGGGGTCTGCGCAACCCGTTCCGCTTCGCCTTTGACCCCAACGCGCCTGGTCGTCTCTACATCAACGACGTGGGGCAGGGGCTGCGCGAAGAGATCGACCAAGGAGCTTCCGGCGCCGACTACGGCTGGAACCTCCGCGAGGGGACCTGCGCCAACCCTGCGTTGGGACCGACCGACTGCGGCAGCCCTCCGCCCGCAGGCATCACCAATCCGCTCTTCGACTACGGCCGCAGTGAGGGGTGCACCTCGATCACCGGCGGCGCGTTCGTGCCCAATGGCGTCAACTGGCCGGCCGCGTACATGGGCAAGTATCTGTTCGCCGACTACGGGTGCGGCAGGATCTTCCGTCTCGATCCGAGCGCCCCGAGCGCCACCCCCGTCGATTTCGCCACCGGCCTCGGATCCGGGAGCGCGGTTCACCTCGAGTTCGGTCCCTTCGGATCGACCCAGGCGCTCTACTACACGTCCTACGCCGGCGGCGGGCAGGTGCGCCGCATCAGCTATTCACCGCAGAACACCGCTCCCGGCGCGCCGACGATAGGTTCGGCGGTCGCCGGTGACGGTCAGGCGACGGTGTCGTGGACGGCACCGGCCTCGGATGGCGGATCGCCGATCATCGGCTACGTCGTCACGCCGTACGTGGGGTTCGTTTCACAGGGGCCGCGTTACTTCGTCTCCGCCGCGACGACGCAGACGGTGACACGACTGACGAACGGGACGACGTACCGGTTCCGGGTGCGGGCCTGGAACTCGGTCGGCGTGAGCGGGTTCTCGACGGTCAGCAATCCTGTCACCCCCTCACCGTAGGAGTGCTCTCGACGCGATAGCCGCGGCTGTCTCTCACGCGTCACCTGCGTCTGCGTTCGTGGGGCGCGTGCTGTGTTGATTTGCG
>DATAES010000035.1:0-14898 GCA_036257895.1 Acidimicrobiales bacterium | reverse complement strand
CCACAGGACGGCGAGCGCGAGAAACGTGGCCGAGCCTGCCGCCGGCAGCAACCACTTCGGAAGTTGGTGGAGCCGTACGCTCAACACCTTCACCACGAACAGCCCGTAGAACACGCACCCGAAAACCGAATGCACGTAGGTGCGCGGGTCGCTCGTGTCCGATCTGAACCCCAGCGACCAGAGGCAGTGGAACGCCACGGGCAACGTGAAGAGGAAGGCAATCGTTCCCGACAGCCGGTGAGCGTCGCCCAACCACGCGGGCATCCGGCGGGGGATCTTGATCTTGCCGAACAGGCGGGCCGCGGTCGCGATCTGCACCACGGCGAAGGCCAACGCGACCGTCGCGAACCAGACCTTGAGATTGATGGTGTTGGTGAAGAACAGGGTGAGCGTTGCTTCGCCCGTCGCGTCGTGGATACGGGCATACGCGCCGAAGAACAGCGAGACGACTGCGCCCGCGAGCAGTACGAAGACCAGCGGCGTCGCGTTCGACGAACGCTCAGCCGAGTGGGACCCGGTCACGAGCGCGCATCATAAATCGGGACCAGAGGACCGCGCCCGCGAAGCAGGCCGTGAGCGCGGCCGTGATGGCGAAGCTCGGCGGGACGTCGTCCAGTCGGTAGCTGATCGTGAGCCCGATCCACATCGACGCGACTGCGATGCCGGCTGACAGCGACATGGCGATGTGGGGACGAACAGTGAGGCGGCGTGCCGCCGCGGCCGGCGCCGCCAGCAGCGCGAGCAGGAGCAAGGCACCGATGGCCTGGCTGGCCACACCGGCAGTGACGCCGACGAGGATCAGGAACGCGAACCCGAGCGCGCGCACCGGCACGCCGGCCGCGTCTGCGACGAGTGGGTCGATGGACGCGAACAGCAGCGGACGCACGATGGCGAGCAGCACGACGACGACCGCGATCGAGGCGCCGGCCGCCCACCATGCACGGCCCGCGTCGAAGCCGAAGATCGAGCCGAAGAGCACGTTCACCGCTGCCGCGCCGTTCGCGGAGGAGTTGTTGATCGTGAACAACGAAAGGAACAGCACGCCGAGGCCGAGCACCCACGCGAACACGGCGCCGACGGCGACATCGTCGGCTTGGCCGCGGTCTCCCAGAAGGCCGAGCACGAGCGCAACGCCCAGGACCGCCGCGAAGAGGCCGAAGCGTGCGTCCACGCCGAAGGCGAGGGCGCCGAGTGCTCCTGCGAACGCGACGTGACTCAAGGCGTCGCCGGTGAAGACCTGACCGCGCAACACGACGAAGTACCCGGCGAACCCGGAGGCCAGCGCGACAGCGGTTCCGGCCAGGAAGGCGTACTGCATGAAGGGTTGGCTGAGCATCCCGGCTAGGTCCATCGCACCAACTGCGCGCTACGAGCGACGACGTACAGCCCGAAGGCGATCGACGAGATCCAGAAGCCGATCGGGTAGGGCGAGTAGTACGCGATGCCGAGACCGATCCATGTGACCACGAGCGCGACGCCGACGCTCAACGCGAGACCGGCACCCGGTCGCGAGGTGATGGCCTGGGCGGTGGCGGCGGGAAGCACGAGCAACGTGAAGATGAGAAGCGAGCCGGTGATCTGGCTCGCCTCTGCGGCCGCGACACCGAGAAGAACCAGGAACACCACCGCCAACACCCGTGTGGGCACGCCGGCAGCACCCGCTGCGTCCGGGTCGACAGACGCGAAGAGCAATGGACGGGCCACGACTGCGAGCACGCCCAGCGCCGCGGCGGTGACGACGACGAGCACATGGACCTGGGTGGTCGTGATCCCGAGGAAGGTGCCGAACAGCAGTCCGTTGATGCGACTGAGGTTGCCGCGGTACAGCGAGGCGAACAGGAAGCCGCACGCGAGGGCGAATGTCTGGACGATGGCGATGACGGCCGACTCTTCGCTGAACGATCCGGGACGGTGCGCGGGTACCGCGGCGATCACGAGCGCCCCGCCGATGCAGAAGGCGAAGAAGCCGAGTTGCGGCGACAAGCCGAGAAGCACGGCCCCGGCTGCGCCGGGGAAGCCGATGAGCGCGAGCGTGTGGCCCGCGAAGGTCTGACGGCGCAACACCATGAACCATCCGACGGTGCCGGCGAGCACCGCGACGACCGACCCCGCGCGGAAGGCGTTGACCATGAACTGAAACTCGAAGAGATCGCGTATGACGTTCATGGCGCATGGCGGTCATGGTGATGCGCGGGTGCCTCGGGCTGACCGACGACCACGAGCCGCCCGTCCGAGGCATGCAGCACTTCGATCGGCGTGCGGTAGAGGTCGCTCAGGGTCTCGCTCGTGATCACCTGATGCGGTGGGCCGGTCGCTGCGCCGCCCTGTCCCAGGTACACCACCCGATCGACGTACGGCAGGATCGGGTTCACGTCGTGGGCCACGAGCACCACCGTGATACCGGCGTCGCGACACAGTTCGGCGACGAGCTTGGCCACCATCGCCTGGTTGGGGAGGTCGAGACTGTCGAGCGGCTCGTCGAGCAGCACCATCCATGGACGGCGGACGAGCGCCTGCGCGATGAGGAGCCGCTGTTGCTCGCCTCCGGAGAGCTCCCCGATCGGACGGTGCGCGTATCCCGTCGCCCCGACTTGTCCGATGGCCTCGTCCACCGTCGCTCGCACCCGACGCCGGGCGCTGCGTGCGAGGGGTAACCCCCATCGAGCGCCGTCCGCGCCGAGGCGCACCACGTCGTCACCGCGGATCCGCAGGCTCGCGTCGAACGTCCGCCGCTGCGGCAGATAGCCGATGAGCGAGCGGGCTTCGTCGGGTGGTCTCCCGAAGACCCGCACTGCACCGCGGTTCAACGATTGGAGCCCGAGCAGGACGCGCAGCAACGTCGACTTGCCGACACCGTTCGCTCCCAGGACGGCCACGAACTCACCCGCTGGCACGTGCACGTCGAGATCGGTCCACACGACGCGCCCACCGAGCGAGATGGCTCCGTCGCGGATGTCGATGGCCGCGGTCGCGTTCATCCTGTGGCCTCGGTGAGCGCGTTTGCGAGTTGTTGCAGTTGCGCGGTCTGCCAGTCTTGGAAGTTCACGCCGGCCGGGACCGGTGTCTCGGTGACGGACACGACCGGGATGTTGTGTCCGTGCGCCGCGCGCACGAGTCGCTGCACGTCTGGTGTGGCGTTCTGGCTGTTTGCGATGAAGACCGCGATCCGGCGGTTCTCGATCTGGTCGTCGACCGTGACCTTGTCCGACGCGTCTGGATCGTTGCCCTCGCTGATCGCGTCGAGGAAGGAGGCCGGCGTCGTCAGATCGAGACCGGTTGCTTGGGCCACTCCCTCGACGGCACTCTCGGACGCTCCGACTGGCGTGCCCGCGCCGATCGCGCGGATCTTGGCCAGGAGATCTCGGTACGGGCGCATGGTCGTCCCGACGTACTGGTCATGCTGCCGCGCGTAGTACGAAGCGTTGGCAGGGTCGATCGACTGGAAGTCGGCTGTGATGCGGTCGATCACGCGCGTCACGTCGTCGGGGAAGTACCAACGATGAGGGTTGTCACCCGCGTTCAAGCCGAGAAGATCACCGATGTCGAGGACGGTGCGCTCTTCCGACTCGTTCGCGTTCACGAGGTCACTCGCCCAAGCGTCGTAGCCGAGGCCGTTGAGGATGACGTAGCGGGCTGTCGCCAGGTCGCGCGCGTCGGCGGGGGTCGGCTCGTAGTCGTGCGGATCTGCATCCGGGCTGTTGACGATCTCCTTCACGTCGACCTTGTCGCCGCCGAGCTGGCGGGCGATGCTGCCCCAGGAGCTCTCGGCCGCGACCACGGCGAGCTTGCCATTGCGCGTCGCCGACGTCTGCGTACCCGTGCTGCACGCCGCGAGCACGGTCGCGAACGTGAGTGCAATGCCACCCAGCAGAGACGACCGACGACGCATCCGTGCGAAGGCTAATCGAGAGCGATTCTCGTTACAACTTTTTTGGGAGTGGTTCTCACTTGTTCTCGAAACCAGTATGATTCGGTGTCGTGAGTGTCGATGTGCACGAGTCGGCGGCGAGCCGGCTGCGGAACAGTGACCAGCGCTACACGACAAACCGCCGGGCGATCGTCGAAGCGCTGTCGGCTGCCGAACGGCCCGTGACCGTGCCCGAACTGCTCGAGCGAGCAGAACGCATGCCGCAGAGCTCCGTGTACCGCAACATCGGACTGCTCGAGGATGCGGGCATCGTGCATCGCATCGTGGGCGGTGACGAGTACGCCCGCTACGAGCTCGCCGAGGATCTCACCGAACACCATCACCATCACTTGATCTGCTCGACGTGCGGCGCCGTTGAAGACGTGACGCTCCCGCCAACCCTCGAGCGCGCGGTCGAGTCTGCGCTCAAACGGGCGGCTCGCCGCAGGAGCTTCGAGGGCTCGCACCACCGCCTCGACCTGATGGGCGTGTGCGAAGGCTGCCGCTGACCCCTATTCCGCCTTCATCGCCTTGCGGATCTGGTCCTCCGGTTCCTTCCGGTCGAGGTAGTCACGCCACGACGTGATGAGGCCGTCGTCGTCGAGCTCGAGGATCGTCGCGCCGTGCATCGTGATGGGCGTGCTCTCGTTGAACGTGGCCCGGCCGACCCACTCGAACACGGCAAAGTTGTCACCGCCGCGGATCGAGGTGATCTCCTGGTGCCAGTCCGGGAAGATCCTGCGGGTCTGGTGCTGTATGTCGCGCAGGTCCTCGGTCGGCGCGTTGGCCGGATCGGCGAAGCGGGCGCCCCTCGCGAAAAGGTCACGGAACCCGGTCCCGCCGCGCATGTCGAGCGCGGCCTCGAGCTTGCGCGCGTACGCGGCCCAGTCCTTCATTGATTCTCGGGGGCTGCGCCGCTCATTGCGCTGCGCTCATCGGTTGATCGCCGCCTGCCAGCTGCCGGTCAGTGGGATGCGGGTCAGCGCCGCCCCTGCCTGCAGCAACCAGTCGAGCACCTCGCGGTGAGAGCTCTCCGGATGGACTGCGATCACGAGACCGCGCTTGGGATGATCGGCGAGCACCCTCCAGGTGTCCGGGACCGTGATGCCGTCGGCAGCCAGCGTCTGGACCGCCTTGGGCCCCGACTTGTGCAGGATGCCGAGTTCGGCATGCGGCGGCTTCTGCGCCGCCTGCGGGGCGACCCAGGTGCACACGGGCACGGGCGGTCCAGTACCCGAGAACAGCGAGCCCAGGATGGACGGCGCCGGCGGTTCGTCGTCCGGATGGATGCCGGGATACAGGTTGATCCATCCTCGCTGGGCGGTCGTGAGCTCAGCCATCGCCTGCTCGATTCCGGCGACCGTCGACGTGTCCTCTGGACGGAACTCGACCAGTTCGGGCGTCCGCGCCATCCCGACGTTCTACCGCTACCGTGCGGTGCGGGCGGCACCTGAGGGAGCCCACATGACGGCGACGATCGACGATGCTCTGACCTACAGAGGTTTTCCGAAGGCGGAGTTGATCGACGACTATCGCCTCGCACTTATCAGCCGGTCGCTCGACGACCGCGAGATCAGCCTGCAGAAGCAGAGCCGAGTCTTCTTCCAGATCTCCGGCGCCGGTCACGAGGCATTGCTGCTGGCCCTGGCCCGGTCGCTGCACGCCGGTTACGACTGGTTCTTCCCCTACTACCGCGACCGTGCGCTCGTGCTCGGCCTCGGGGTCACGCCCACGGAGTTGCTCCTCCAGGCGGTCGGGTCGGCGGACGACCCTGCCAGCGGCGGCCGCCAGATGCCGTGCCACTGGGGTCATCGCGAGAAGCACATCGTCACGCAGTCGTCGCCCACGGGATCGCAGTGCCTGCCTGCGGTCGGCTGCGCCGAAGCGACGCGCTACATCCAGGGACGCAACCTGCCCGGCTGCAATGCCCACGGCGACGAGATCACCTACGTCTCGCTCGGCGAGGGGGCAACGAGCGAGGGCGAGTTCTGGGAGTCGCTCAACACTGCGTGCCGGTTGCACCTGCCGGTGCTCTATATCGTGGCTGACAACGGTTATGCCATCTCCGTGCGGACGGAGGACCAGTCGCCCGCACCGATCTCCGAGATGGTGCGCGGCTTCCGTGGTCTCGCCGTGACGAAGATCGACGGCCGCGACTACTTCCAGGCGCGACATTTCGGGGCGCGTGCTGTCGCGCGTGTGCGAGCAGGCGAAGGACCGGGTCTCGTGCATGCCAAGGTCACACGCCCGTATTCGCACTCGGCCGCCGACACGCAGTCGAAGTACCGGCCCGCCGAGGAACTGGCCGACGAGGCGTTGCACGACCCGATCCTCGTGTTCGAACACGACCTCGTGAAGGGCGGCGTCCTCACCGCGGACGACGTCGACCGCATCCGCGGCGAGGTGAAGGACGTCGTCGCCGATGCGGCCAAGCAGGCACTGGCCGGGGCGAAACCGGATCCCGCGTCGGTGCTCGAGCACGTGTACGTCCGGCCGCCGATCGCCGATCCACCCGTGCCGACGGCCGAAGGCGAGAACGTGACGTTCGGCGAATCGATCCGGCGGACGCTGCACGAGCTCATGACGGCGGATGAGCGCATCCGCGTCTTCGGCGAAGATGTCGCGGACGCACCCGAAGACGTGCTCGCCGACGTCGAAGGCAAAGGTGGCGTGTTCGGTACGACGCACGGGCTGCAACGCACGTTCGGCATCGCGCGCTGCTTCAACACGCCGCTCGCAGAGGCGAACATCGTGGGTCGAGCGATCGGTCAGGGCATCCGCGGGTTGCGACCCTGCCCCGAGATCCAGTTCTTCGATTACATCTGGCCGGCCATGACGCAGATCAAGAGCGAGGCGGCCACCATCCGCTGGCGTTCGAACGGCGCGTGGTCGTGCCCGGTCGTGCTGCGGGTGGCGATCGGCGGCTACCTGACCGGGGGCGCGATCTGGCACAGCCAGTGCGGCGAATCGATCTTCACCCACGTGCCGGGGCTGATTGTGATGTTCCCGTCCCGCGCCCGCGACGCGGCAGGCATGCTGCGAGCCGCTTTCCGCTGCGAGGACCCGGTCCTGTTCCTCGAGCACAAGCATCTGTTGCGCCAGGGGTACGCGAAGGATCCCTTCCCGGGGCCCGACTACGTGGTGCCGCTCGGGTCGGGCGATGTCGTGCAGGAGGGGAGCGACCTCACGATCGTGACCTATGGCGCGACGGTCGAACGTACGCGCCAAGCCGTCGCTCGCCTCGGCGACGGCGCGTCGGTCGAGATCGTCGACCTCCGTTGCCTCGTGCCGTGGGATCAGGAGCTCGTTGCCGAGTCGGTGGCGAAGACGGGACGCGCGCTCGTGGTCCACGAGGACATCAAGACGTCGGGGTTCGGCGCCGAGGTCGCAGCGTGGATCGCGCAGGAGTGCTTCTCGTCCCTCGACGCTCCTGTCGAACGGGTCGGGGCCAAGGACTGCCACGTCGCGTACGCGCCCCTACTCGAAGAGGCCATCCTTCCGCAGGCCGACGACATCGCCGCCGCCGCCCAACACGTCCTTGCGTACTAGTCGGCCTCGTCGATGGGAACCGTGTCGACGCGGTAGCCGTGCTCCTCGAGCGCGGCGATGACGGCGTCGGCGTGGGCGCGGTCCATCGTCTCGATGGCGAGTTCGACTTCCGTGCTGTGGATCGGCGCCGCGCCGAAGAGGCGTTGGTGGACGACTTCGACGATGTTGCCGCCCGTGCGCCCGATGACACCCGTGAGTTGCGACAAGGAGCCGGGCCGGTCGTCGAGCCACACGCGCAAGCGAGACAAGCGGCCGGTGTGGACGAGCCCGCGGAGGATCGTCGACGAGAGCAGCCGCGGGTCGATGTTGCCACCTGTGATCACGACGCCCACTCGCTTGCCGCGAAAGCGCTCGCTGTGCTCCGCGATCGCCGCGAGGCCGGCGGCACCGGCGCCTTCCGCGACGACCTTCTCGATCTCGAGCAAGAGGTTCACGGCCTCCTCGATGGCGCGCTCGCTGACCGTCACCACGTCGATGCCGGCCTGACGCAACAGCGCGGACGTGAGCACGCCGGCCTTCGACACGGCGATGCCGTCCGCCATGGTCTGTCCGCCGGGGCAGGGTTGCGTGTCGCCGGAGAGCGCCCGCGCCATCGAGGGATACAGCTCGCTCTGCACGCCGACGAGCTCGACGTCGGGTGCCTTGTCGCGATACACGACGCTCAGCCCGGCCAGCAGGCCGCCGCCGCCGACGGGCGCCAGGACCATGTCGAGATCCGGCTGGTCGGCGAGGAGCTCGAGCCCGAGCGTGCCCTGGCCAGCGATCACGTGCGGGTCGTCGAATGGGTGGACGAACGTGCGTCCTTGCGCGATCGCGAGCTCGGATCCGCGCTCGAAGGCCTCGGCCACCGTCGCACCGTGCAACTCGACCGTCGCACCCAGGGCCCTCGTGTTGGTGACCTTGACGAATGGCGTCGTCTCCGGCATCACCACGAGCACGTCGATGCCTTGCAGGGCGGCATGGCGCGCGACCGCCTGTGCGTGGTTCCCAGCGCTCACCGTGATCGCGCCTCGGGCCCGTTCGTCTTCCGTGAGGTGGAGCAACTTGTTGCACGCGCCGCGCTCCTTGAACGACGCCGTGAACTGGAAGTTCTCGAACTTCAGCACCACCGTGCACTCGAGCAGTGCGGAGAGCGTCTGCGAGATGCCGCTCGGTGTGTGTGAGATCGACGGGGCGATCGCGACTGCCGCAGCCGCGACGTCGTCCGCGGTGACCCCGCTCATGTCCTGACGGCGTGAGCGTTCAGGATGTGAGCCACCGACGCGGTGACACCGCGAGCCATGGGTAGGTCGAGGAACTCGTTCGGACCGTGTGCGTTCGAGCCCGGACCCATCACACCGGTGACGACGAACTGCGCATCCGGAAAGCGCGCACCGAGCATGGCCATGAACGGGATGGTCCCGCCCTCGCCGATGGTCCGGCAGGGCCGGCCGAATATCTCCATGGATGCTTCGTCGAGCGCGGTTGCCAGCCATGGCGCCGTCGTCGGCGCGTTCCATCCGGACGCGCCCTGCACCATCTCGGCTTCCACCAGTGCTCCGTACGGTGGATCGGCGGTCAACGCCGCCGTGACCGCCGCGCCGGCGGCGTCGGGATCGCACGTCGGCGGCAAGCGAAACGACAACCGCGCGGTGGTGAAGGGCCGCAGCACGTTGCCCCCGTGCGGGCGATCGGGAACGCCCTCGATCGCGATCAGCTCGAGCGCGGGCTCCCACGTCTTGGCGCGGAGCTGCGTCGTCGCGTCGCCGGCCGCCACCGGCTGCGAGCCGGACGCGAAAGGGAACTCACTTGAGACGTGGTCGCCGAGCTCGTCCGCCGTCGCAGCGAGCTCGTTCGCCCGATCCTCGGGCAGTGGTACGTGGAGCTCCGGAACGCGCAACTCGCCGGTGTCCGCGTCCTCGATGCGGTCGAGCAAGCGTCGCAACACACGGAAGGTCGAGGGCACGACGCCACCGGCTGCGCCCGAGTGCACGCCCTCCCGCAGCACCCGTACGGTCAGGTCGACAGCGACGAGCCCGCGCAGCGACGTCGTGAGCCACAGGCGGTCGTAGTCGCCGCACCCCGAATCGAGGCAGACGACGAGATCCGGCTGGCCGATGCGCTCCGCAAGCGCGTCGATGTACTCCTCGAGGTCGGTGCTGGCTGACTCTTCGCTCGCCTCGATCAGGACGATGCAGCGCGCATGCCGGCCGCTCGTTGCCTGGACTGCCTCGATGGCGCTCATCGCTGCGAACGCGGCATACCCGTCGTCGCCTCCGCCGCGTCCGAAAAGGCGCTCGCCCTCGATCACCGGGTTCCACGGCCCGAGACCGTCGCGCCAGCCCACCATCTCTGGTTGCTTGTCGACGTGGCCGTAGAGCAGGACCGTGCCTGTTGCCGCCGGGTCGGTCGCTTGCACCTCGGCGAGGATCAGCGGTGTGCGTCCCGGCAAGCGTTCGACCGACAGTTGCATGCCGTCGATCGGTCGGGCAGCCATCCAAGCGCGCACGAGCTCGACCGCCCGGTCCATGTGGCCGGTCGTCGCCCACTCGGGGTCGAACGCCGGCGAGACGTTCGGGATGCGGATGTATTCCTCGAGTGTCGGGACGATGTCCGCTTCCCACACACGCCCGACGTGGTCGGCGACAGCGGGCACGGTCAGGTGCGCACGCCGCGAGTCGACGACCACAGCTCGGCCCACAGCCGGCGCGGGCCGCTCCCGGGATCATCGAGGATGCGAATGGTCGGGCCGAGCTCCATCACCGCGCGAGACGCGTCCGAATACGGAGGCCACCCCGGAATCCCGTCGTGGTCGGGTGAACCGTTGCGCGCCATCGCCGTCCATGCCCGTGAGACCGCGGTCGACAAGGCGCGAGTGCCGTCGTCGACTTGACCGAGGAAGAAGTTGACGCCACGTCGGTCGACGTTGTCGAACGCGAACGGGATCTCGACCGCGTGGCACGCGCCGAGCGCACCGTCGAACGCCGTGGACTTGTAGCTGAACACGTACGAGTACGTGGACGGCTGATGCGGGGACTGCGCCTCGAGCAACCGCACGGCGGGAATCCGGAACACCCAGTCGGTCGCGATTGCGCACCATAGGTCGTCGTTGGAGGCGCTCGGCGCCTCGTCTCGGTACGCGGCGATCACGTCGCTGGCGCGGTCGCCCACCGACTTCGCCAATCGCCGTTCGAGCCGAATCTCGTCCATCGGGCCGGAGGCACGATCGATCAGGTGGAAGAGGTTCCATTCCTCTGCCGTGGTGCCCGCCAGCAGCGACACATTGGCTGCCGACCCGGCGCGGATCGCGTCGATCGGCGGTTGCGGGAGGACGACACCGTCGACGACGGGGGAGAAGCCGAGGCCGAGTCCGGTGACCTCGGCCAGCCGCGTCGACGCACTGAGTTGTGCCGCGAGCAGCGCATCGACGGGCAGTGCGAGCAGCGCATCGGCGCCGGACGAGACCACGCCGAGTTCGTCGAGCACGATGCTCGTCACCTGCTGGGCGTCGTCGAGACTCTTCGCGTGGTCAGCGGCGCCGCTCTGGGCGATCGCGCCGGTCAGCAACTCGGGTACGCCTGGGGTGCCGAGCAACGTGCCCACGCTCATCCCTCCGGCCGACTCGCCGAAGATCGTGATGTGACCGGGGTCGCCGCCGAATGCCGCGATGTTGTCCTTCACCCATTGAATGGCGGCGATTTGGTCGCGGATGCCGTTGTTGCCGGACCCTTCGAACCCGGCGCCAAGTACCGAATCGAGGTGCAGGAAGCCGAGTGCGCCCAAGCGGTAGTTGATGGTGACGACGACGACATCGCCCTGCGATGCGAGACGTGAGCCGCTGTACCAGGGTGTCGAACCTTGGCCCGCGGTGAACGCGCCGCCGTGGATCCACACCATGACAGGGCGCGCACCGTCGTCCACTGCGGGTGTGTAGACGTTCAGGAACAGGCAGTCCTCGTTGCCCTCGACCGGCGGAGCGCTCAACATCGATTCGAGCGGCGACGGGTTCTGCGGCGCAGGCGCTCCGAACGTGGTCGCGTCGTAGACGTCGTCCCATGGGTCGACGGGCCGCGGCGCACGGAAGCGTTCCGCGGTCGCGTAACGGATGCCGCGGAACTGAACCACGCCGTCCTTGTCGAACCCCTGGATCTTGCCGGTCGTGGAGGAGGCGATCACGGGTGCGCACCGTATCCCGAGATGGCCCGGGCGACGCTGCCCGCGCCTTTGCCCATCACGATCGTGTAGTGGTTGACGTCGTCGGTCTCGATGACTTTCCGCTGCGCCGGGCGCTGTGCGGCCCACTCGGCGGCGAGGTCCTCGGCGATCAACGGTGTCGGCTCGTCGAACAAGCCGCGTGGCGCGCGGAGCAGCACGGTGTCGACCGTCAGCCGCTGCGCCGGATCGCCGGCCGTGAACATGTCGCCGCCATCGTCGGCGACGGCATCTGCGCGCACGGACGATCGCATCGACGGCGGCTCGCCGATCAAGTCGTGATCGGCGTACGCCACTAGGTCGGCGTCCTCGACGTCGCCGTTGCCGAATGCCGGATGCTTTCGCCAGAACTCGTGGTACTCGTGACGCGAGCTGAAGGACTGGCTCAGACGGGCCAGCGCCGGCCCGAGGACCGCTTCCAGCATCGCCTGCACGTCGACGTTCTCGGGAACAGGGCGGCTGAGCCCGCCGTCGACCAGGACCAGCCCGCGCACGCGGTCCGGATGATCGGCGGTGAACCGCGCCATGACGTGCGCGCCCATGGAGTGACCGACGATCACGGCGCGGTCGATGCCGAGATGGTCGAGAACCGCGAGCTGGTCGTCGCTGTGCGCCGCCATGCCGAACGGTCCGCTGATCTCGTTGCTTCGACCCCGTCCGCGCAGATCAGTCGCGATGAACGCGTACTGATCTCCGAGAAGACGTTGCACCGGCGCCCAGGAGACATGGTTGCCCGTGATGCCGTGGGCTGCGAACACGACCGGCGCGCTGTTGTCCGTAGGGGCGCCGCGATGCCACGCCGCGAGCATTCCACCCGTCACGGGAATGTCGATGCGGCCGTCTGCAGTCGTCATCGGGGGAGTCCGAGCACTCGCTCGCCGAGGACATTGCGCAGGATCTGGGTGGTGCCGCCCATGATCGTGTACGCGGGCGAATAGCAAACAGCGCGAGCTGCTCGCGCCCCGAGGCCGTTGTCCTCACCCCAGAGAAGTGCCTCCGGTCCGAGCACGCGCGCGCAGAACGACGCGACCCGCTGCTCGAACTCGGTGCCGAACGTCTTGGTCGCGGAGGAGAAGCCCGCGGGCGCCTGCCGCAGCGTTTCCCTCAGCACCAGCAGGCGACCGATTCGATAGCTGGTCTCGATCGCGGCCAGCTCCTGGCGGACGAGCGGGTCGGCGCGGTCGAGACGAGGATGCGTGAGCACGTCCCGATAGAGGGCGTAGTTCGAGACGAGCCGATCGATGCCGCCGCGCTCGTGTTCCATCTGGCGCATCAACTGCCGGAAGCTGTTGTTCTCCTCGCCGACGAGGTTGCCGGCGGGCACCCGCACACCCTCGAACGTGACCTCGCAGAAATGGCGGTTCGTCGTCATGTCGTCGATCGGGCTGACGCTCACCCCGGGGGAGTGCATGTCGACGATGAACTCCGAGAGTCCCGCGTGCTTCGGCGCGTCCGGATCCGTCCGGGCGATGAGATAACACCAGTCGGAGAATGCTGCACCACTGGTCCATACCTTCTGGCCGTCGATGACCCAGCCATCCGCGTCGCGGACCGCCCGGGTGCGCAATGACGCGACATCGCTACCGGCGTCCGGTTCGCTCATGCCGATGCACCACATGGACGTCCCGGCGACGATGTCGGGCAGCCAGCGGGCGCGTTGGTCGGGTGTGCCGAACTGGAGCAGGGTCGGCCCCATCTGGCGATCCGCGAACCAACAGGCGGCGACCGGCGCGCCGTTGGCGATGAGCGCTTCGTACACGACGAACCGTTCCAGCGGTGACCGCCCGTGCCCGCCTTCCTCGACGGGCCACGTCATCCCGATCCACCCTCGCGCGCCCAACTCCTTCGCGAACGCGGCGTCGTGGCCGACGATCCAAGAGTCCTCCGGGAACGGCGATCGCATGGCCCACTCGATTCCCAGCGCGGTGGCTTCGTCGCGCAGCGCGTCGAGCTCGTGTGGAACGGCGAAGTCCATGGTTCGCAGCCTAGGTAGGTTCAGTCGCTGTGATCATCCGTCCGGTGGAGCCAGCGGATTACGGCGAGCTGGGCGCGCTAACGCTCGACGCCTACACATCGCTCGACGGTCACGTCCACGAACCGGACTACGAGGTCGAGCTTGCCGATGTACGCAGCCGCGCGGAGGCTCCGGCCACGCTCGTCTTGGTGGCGGTCGACGACGACGGGCGACTGATCGGAGGCGTGACATACGCAATCGACCACACGTCGCCGTTCGCCGAGGGCACACCGGAGGACGGGGCCTCGTTCCGCATGCTCGCCGTGGCGCCATCGTCGCAAGGTCGAGGGACGGGCAAGGCGCTCGTGCACGCCTGCATCGCCCGGGCGAACCAAGACGGGAAGACTGCCTTGGTCCTCCACACCACGCCTTGGATGACGACCGCGCACCGGTTGTACGAAGGACTCGGCTTCGCCCGCGACTCCGAGCGCGACTGGCAGGCCACGCCTCAGGTGCTGTTGCTCGGGTACCGGCTGGATCTGGTGCCCTGATCCGCCAGCGGTCGTATTGTCCGCGCCATGGCACTCCCGGCTGCTGCGCCCGACCGAACCGCAATCGTCACCGGTGCTTCATCGGGGATCGGAGCAGAGCTCGCCCGCGGGCTCGCGTCGCGGGGGTTCGGGGTGACGCTCGTCGCCCGGCGAGAGGATCGGTTGCGGGCGCTGGCCGAAGAACTTCGGGCGGCGCACGCCATCCGCGCCGAGGTCCTCGCCGCGGACATGACCGAGGAATCAGCGCGAGAAGGGCTCGTGAGGGAGGTGGCCGACCGGGGCTTGACGGTCGACATCCTCGTCAACAACGCAGGCTTCAGCACGACCGGGCCGGTGTACCGGGCCGACCCCGCGCGCGAGATCGCGCTCGTGCGCACCGATGTCGAGGCCGTCGTCCATCTGTGCACGTTGTTCCTTCCTGGCATGGTCGAGCGCGGTCAGGGCGCGGTGCTGAACGTCGCGTCGACCGCCGCGTTCCAGCCGTTGCCGGGCCAGGCGGCGTACGCTGCGGCAAAGGCGTTCGTCCTGTCGTACGGACGCGCCACCGGCGCCGAGCTGCGAGGCAAGGGCGTGACGTTGACGACGTTGTGCCCGGGACCCGTCGAGACGGAGTTCGCGGAGGCCGCGGGGTTCGATCCCGATGATGCCGAGTCAGCGTTGCCCAAGTTCATGTGGGTGCCGGCGCCGGAGGTGGCGCTGGCCGCGCTCGACGGGCTCGAGCACGGCAGGCCCGTCGTGATCCCGGG
>DATAES010000034.1:0-7842 GCA_036257895.1 Acidimicrobiales bacterium | reverse complement strand
GACCGCGCTGACGAGCGCGAGCAGGCAGCCGACGATGCGAGCCCATGTCTTGCCGTTGAAGACGGCCACACCCGCGATCGCCAGCAACATACCCAACACGAAGTGGACCCAAGACCGTGTAGTCGACCGACAAGACCCGTGTTCGTCACCTGGTACCAGTCGTCGTTGAAGATGGCGACGAGGCCCTGGATCTGCTGGAAGATCCCGACGAGGATCATCATGAAGCCGGCGAACATGGCCCATGACGACCAGCCGGTTCGCTCCTGGTGGGTTTGCATGGGCTGCTCCTGATGGTGTCGAGGCGCTTGCGACGATTCATCCTGGTTGGGTGACGTACTCACGTGAGCGACGGTCGACGATGCTCTCATGAGCCGGGGTTCTGTGCTGCGTACCGTGCTGCTCGTGACGATCATCGTCGCCACCGCCGCGTGTAGCGGCGACGGTGACGGCGGCGGGCAAGGCGCCGCGTCGAACCGCCCCTCGACGTCGACCACGACGCCGACGTCGGGAGCGGTCGCACCGTCGACCGACGAGGAAACGTCCACCACGCAGCGCACCACCACGACTCGGTCGTCCACGACATCCACGACGACGACAACGACGAGACCGGCGACGACCACGACGAGGCCGGCGACGACCACGACCAGGCCGGCGACGACGACGCCGCAGACCGGGACGACGCAAGGCGCGTTGCCGCCGCCGACCGAATCGCCGGCAACCACGCCCGCTTCGACGAGCCAGGAGGGTGACACCGGGCTGTGGTGGCTCCTGCTGCTCATCGTGGTCGGCGCGGGCTTCCTCGTGTGGTTGCTCACTCGCCCGAAGAAGAAGCCGATCGACGAGCGATGGCGGACGCAGGCGACACAGTTGGCGACCGACATCGACTCGGTGAGTCACCTGCTGCTCGCCGGAATCGAGCCGGACGGCGCCATTGCCAACGACCGTTGGGCCGGCGTGCTCAGCCGCAGTCAGGAACTTCGGCGACTGGCCGACAACATCGCGGCTGGCGCCCAGACCGTCGAGTTGCGCAACGCGGTCACGGCGCCGGCTGAGGCGTTGCGATCACTCGAGCTGAGCGCCGACGCGGCGCGGCTCCAAGTGGTGGGCGCCTCGGACGCGGCGCGCGCCGACGGGGATCGGGTCGCGACTGCCCTGACGGACCTCCGCGAGCAGGTGAGTCCGACCGCCGCCGTGCACGATTGACAGGCTCTCGTTTGGGTCAGTTGTCGCGCGCCGCGCGCAGGGCTCGACGCCACACCCCGCGGTACGCGTCGAGGCCGTCGTCCGACAGCCAGCCATCGGGTCCAGAGGCGATCGACACGCGTTCCGGGACGGTGCCCCACAGTGGAACCTCGGCCGCCGTCCAGGTGGCCACCGCCTCCTGGTAGTCGAGCGTGTACGTGCGGGCGGAGCAGATCACGAGGCCGAGCGGCACGTTCCTCGGAACCATCCCGACCACCGCCTCGACTCGGGCCGTCTCGATTCCGCCGACGCGCGTCGGCACGATGACGACGTCGGCCAGATCGATCGCCTTCGCGAGCAGTCGCTCGTTGCCCGGCGGCGTGTCGACGATTGCCGCGTCCTCACCATCGATGCGGCTCAGCGCACGCGTGAGCAGACGGTCCGTCGGTGCCTCTACCGCCGTCACCGACTCCAACTGGCCGTCAGGCGCGGTCTCGAGCCAATCCGCGCTGCTCGCTTGCGGGTCCGCGTCGATGAGGACGGCTGACTTCCGGCTCGCAGCCGCCAGCGCGGCGAGGTACACGGCCGTGGTCGTCTTACCGACACCGCCCTTGAGAGCTGCGACTACGACGATCATCGTCCGAACGTAGCCGGACCAGGGCAGCTAGCCGGTCGCGTCCTCCGGCGCCTGCGTCTCCGGGTCGCGGATCACGAAGACGGGGTGGTCAGGCGCGATCCGCCTCAGCTCTTCATCGGACGATTTCCCGTCCACGCCTCCGAAGAAGACGCCGACCTCCATCTTCCATCGCTTCAGGTACGCGCGGAGCACGTCGGTCTTGTCGTCGTCAGCCAGCTCCGTTGCCTCGAACGGCTCGACCTTTCGTCCGACTCGCAGCTCGCCCGTACCCGACACCCTGAGGTTCTTGACCCACTGCGTATGACCGCGGGGAGCGACCAGATAACGGCTGTCGTCCAACGTCAGCAGGTTGACCGGCGTCGTCCGCCATTCACCCGACGTCCGCCCGCGGACTCGGAGCTCCCGCGACCCCCACACGCTGATGCCGCGCCTCGTGAGGAACGCGATGAAGGGGTTGAACACCGTGCGGGTGAACCAGCCCGGACGTTGGTAGTGCGATCCCTGCTCCGGTTCCTGTCCTGGTTCCTGATCTGCTGCCACCGGTGTCATCATGCCCGTTCACCCGATGCCCCGTAGCTTCACTGTCATGAGCCGTCGGATGCGCCTGCGCGAGCTTCTGGTCGGCGTGGAGGGGCTGGCGTTGCTCCGCCACCTGTACGACGGGAGCGAAGCCGAGGCGGAACTCCGCCTGGCCGAGATTCGGCACCTGCTCGATGATGAGTCCTTCTCGGCCGCCGAGACGATCAGTGAGGCCGACGCCCGCGTCGGCTACGCCGCCTGGGCGACCAGCTATGACGACCCCGGCAACCCGATCATCGCTCTCGAAGAGCCGGTCACCTGGTCGTTCCTCGACCTGCTCCCCGCCGGTCGCGCGCTCGATGTTGCCTGCGGGACCGGTCGTCACACACGAGGTCTCGTCGACGCCGGTCACGCCGTGGTCGGGGTCGACTACACGCCCGACATGCTGCGAGTCGCCGCCGGAAATGTTCCTGAGGCGGCGTTCATGGACGCAGACCTGCTGCACCTCCCCTTCCGCGACGCGTCCTTCGATCTCGTCGTGTGTGGCCTCGCGCTGGCTCACGTCGAGGACGTTGAATCCGCTGTCCACGAGCTGGCAAGGGTCTTGTGTAGCGGCGGCCACATGGTGCTGTCCGTGCTGCACCCGTTTCAGGCCAATCTCGGTTGGCATGCGCCGTTCGAGAGCGCGTCGGGCGAGCGCGGCTTCATCCGCGAGCATCCGCACACGCACTCCGACTATCTCGCTGCGTTCGAGGATGCAGGGCTCGTGTTGTGGAAGTGCGCCGAACCGGCGCTGTCCGTGGCCGACGTGCAGTCGAAGCGGCGGGCGTTCAGACATGTGCCTGACGCCGCAGTTGCTGCGTACGCCGGTCTCCCCGCTGTGCTGGTCTGGGGCGTGCGCAAGACCTGAGGTGCGAGGCTGTCGCCATGCAGATCGGCGAGCTGTACGCAGAGGGACGAACTCGGATCCTCGGCGTGGTCGCGGGGCTCTCACCCGAGCAGGCGGCCGCGCCTGTGCCCACGTGCCCCGAATGGTCGGTCGCAGACGTGCTCGCGCACCTGACCGGGATCTGCGCCGACGTGCTCGGCGGCAACACCGAAGGCGTCGCCACCGATCCGTGGACGGCGGCACAAGTCGCTGCCCGCCGAGGCCGCAGCATCGACGCGCTCGTCGCGGAGTGGTCCGAGACCGCGCCTCAAGTCGAGGCCTTGGCGGAAGCGTTCCCTCCAGAGCTCGGCGCGCAGTGGATCGCAGACCTCACCACACACGAACACGACATCCGTACCGCGGTGGGACGACCCGGAGCGCGCGACTCGGCTGGACTCGAGACAGGGCTCGACTTCGTCGTCGCGTTCGGCTTCCAGCCTTCGGTCGAGGCCAACGGCCTTCCACCCGTCGAGGTGCGGGCGGGCACGAGTGCGTGGATCCCCGCGGGCCCGGACCCGGTCGGGACGCTGGACGGTGCTCCGTTCGAGTTGTTCCGCGCGTTCACCGGCCGGCGCAGCGCCAAGCAGATCTGCCAGCTGGGTTGGTCGGTGGACCCCGACCCATACCTAGCTGCGTTCGAGTTCGGACCGTTCACGACCAGCCGGACCGACATCGTCGAGTGACGCAGGACGTCGCCGCCGGCGTCCGCACTGAGGCCTCCCGCCCCCCGCCAACTCAGGGTCGCCGTGGCCCCTATAGGGGCCACGGCGCACCAACATTCGGCAGGGCCTCGGATCGGATCGACCACCGACGCGCGACGATGACGCGGTGCGCATAACGATCCGCGGCCACAACCTGCCGGGTCGCCGATTCTGCGAAGGCGAAAACGCACGTGACAACGTCCACGTCGGCCTGCAGGAGCGCCGCGAACCGGTGGGTCTGATGCGCGCCGACGCGAAGGCGGCGACGTGGGATGTGGACGTGAAGATCGTGACCATCGACGACGGACAGCTCGACTTCCGAGGCCCGGTCGTACAAGGCAAGCGAGGCGAGCGGTTCGTGTACCTCACTTGGGGGAATGTCTCCGATGATGGCGAATTCGACATGTTCCGTCGAGCAAAGCTGATGCTCGACGCCGACGTCACCGAGTTGGTGCAAGCGGCGCGACGTGACCATCGCACCCTGGTCGCGAGCGTCGATCTGACCGACCGTTGCGGCGGACCGCGCTGCGCGCGCTTGAAGTCCGACGCGTTGACCTGGTCCGTCGAGTAGCGCCCGATGTACCGCGAGCGTCCCAGTCGCCTACCCGGAGCGTTCGTGTGGAGCGGCAACAGCGGCGGCGAGACGCGCGTCTTGCCTGACGGTTGCATGGATCTCATCTACCGAGACGGCAACATCACGATCGCCGGCCCGGACACACGCGCGCACGTCGTCGACGGCGAGCAATGGTCCACCGCGGTCGGCCTTCGTTTCGCGCCCGGATGCGCGCCGCGGGTCATCGGCATCCCCGCACACGAGCTCGCCGACTTGCGAGTCTCGCTCGACGACGTCTGGTCGTCGCGCGCCACGAGACACGCCGTCGAACGACTGCTCGGGTCCGACGATCCCGGTGCCGTGCTCGAGGACATCGCGCTCCAACACGACGCGCGAGCCGACGATCCCGACGCGCTGCTCGTCGATCAGGTCTCGCAACAGGCTCGCATCGGAGACGACGTCACGACGATCGCGGCAGCCGTCGGCCTGAGCACCCGACAGCTCCACCGGCGTTGCCGGGACGCGTTCGGGTACGGCGCCAAGACCCTCAGCCGGATCCTACGGATGACTCGCGCCCTGGACATGGCACGCGCCGGCACCACGTTCGCCGCCGCAGCGGCGCAAGCCGGCTACGCCGACCAGGCTCACTTGTCCCGCGAGGTGAAGGACCTGACGGACGTGACGCTGGGTCAACTCGTCGCGCCGGCGGGCAACAGCGCGTACAGATCGACGGAGTGACCGTCCGGGTCGTGCACGACGGCATACCGCATGCCCCAGAACGCGTCCCAGGGTTCGAGGTGGCCCTCGTAGCCGGCGCCGACGAGGTCCGCGTACGTCGAATCGACCTCAGCGGGACTGTCGCAGGCGAACGCCAGCCCGATCCCGTGTCCGCCTGACGGCGGCGTCCACGACGGGTCGAACGACTTGATGGTGTCGACGGTGTCCCAGGCGATCGACAGCTCGCCGGGCAGCGATGCCTGCGCGTGCGGTTCGCCATCCGCCTCCGGCGGGATCTCGAGGCCGAGGCGTCGGTAGAAGGCCAGCGAGCGGGACATGTCGTCCACGACGAGGCCGACGACTCCGAATCGAATGGTCATACCGAGCACCGTACGAACGAATCCGACCCAAGTCTTGAACGAATCGGACTTGACGCGGTCGGTATATAACCCCACTATGACCCCATGCCGAAGATCAACGTCTACCTCCCCGAGGAGCTCGCTGCGGCCGTCAAGGAGGCGCAGGTTCCAGTGTCGGCGATCTGCCAGGCAGCACTCGAACGGGCCGTGCGGGACGTCACCTCGGCGCGCGGCTCGGACGAAGCACCCGACGAGAGTCGGGCTTGGAGTGGTCTGTTCGGACGCTTCACCCCGCGCGCTCGTCGAGCGGTGACGCTCGCGGAGGAGGCGGCCCGCGCCATCCCCCACAACTACGTCGGTACCGAGCACGTGCTGCTGGGCGTGATCGACGAGGGCAGCAACCTCGCCCTCAAGGTGTTGCAGACGCTCGACATCGAGATCGACGACCTGCGGGGTGAGCTCACGGCATCCGTGGGGCCGGCGACGGAGCGACCGCAAGGACACATCCCCTTCACCCCTCGCGCGAAGCACGTGCTCGAACTGACGGCGAAGGAGTCGATGGCGCTCGGCCACAACTACATCGGTTGCGAGCACGTGCTGCTCGGGTTGATCGCCGAGGAACAGGGAATGGCAGGCAAGGTGCTGCGGCGGATGGGCGTCGAGCTGCGTACTACTCGCCGCGCCGTCGTCACCGCGCTGTCCGGGTTCCTGCACGCCCAGCAGAGCACCTCGACGCCGAACCCGTCGGGCGACGACCTCGCCGAGATCCGTCAGCGCCTCGAGGCCATCGAACAGCGCCTCGACAGCTGACAATCGGCTGCCGCGCTGTCCTTCGCTCGAGCGCGCGGCGCTCGACGCGCGCTGACCGTGCGGCCCGCGAACCCTGACAGACTGCGCCGGTGGCGTCGACCTCCCTGCTGCATCTCGACGAGGTCACGAAGCGGTACGGCTCGGTCACGGCGCTCGATGCGTTGTCGGCCGATGTGCCTGCCGGGCGCATCGGCGTGGTCGGCGCGAACGGCGCGGGCAAGACCACCTTGTTCCGCATCCTTCTCGGACTCGCGCGGCCCACGTCGGGCGAGGTCGAGGTGCGAGGGATGTCGGTGGCGGACGACCCGATCGGCGTTCGATCGCGGCTCGGCTACATGCCCGAGCACGAGTGCCTGCCCCTCGACCAGACCGCCGCCGACATCGTCGGCACGTTCGGCGAGATCGGGGGCCTCCCGGCCCGCGCCGCGCGGCAACGTGCATCCGACGTGCTCGATCTCGTCGGTCTGGACGAGGCTCGGTTCCGTCCGATCGGCGGCTTCTCGACGGGCATGCGCCAGCGGACGAAACTCGCCCAAGCACTGGTCGGTGACCCGGAATTGGTCCTGCTCGACGAGCCGACCGCGGGCCTCGACCCCGCCGGGCGGGAGGAGATGCTGGCACTCGTGGCCCGGCTCGGCACCTTCGGCATCTCTGTCTTGATGGCGACGCACTTGCTCGACGACGTGCAACAGGTCTGTGACCACGTACTGATGATCGACGCCGGCCAGCTCGTCGTCTCCGGCCCCACCGACGCGCTGCTCGAACGCACCGGTGTCGTCACCGTCGACGTGGGCGGCACGATCCCGGCGGAACAGTTGCTGACCGCACTGGCCGCGTCGGGCATGGAGGCCAGCGTCGTCGACGGAGCAGTCGAAGTCGCAGTCGACGGCGACGACGACCTCGACCGGCTCCGTGACGTGATCGCGCAACTCCGGTTGCCTCTCTACCGGCTCGGCTCTCGCCTCACATCTCTCGACGAAGTGTTCATGCAACGCGCAGGTCAACGATGACGACGACCTCGCCTGCCATCCCGCCCGGCGCCGCTGGAGCTGTCTACGACCGCGGCTACCGCCCGTATGAGGGACCGCGCGGCGGGCGGCGCGCCGCGACGTTTGCGCTGTACCGCGCGTCGATCCGCCGTGCCCTCGGCATCCGCCGGTCTTGGCGGCAGAAGGTCGCGCCATTCGTGCTCCTCGGGATCGTCACCGTGCCCGCCATCGTCAACGTCGGGATCGCGTACGTGACTCGAGATGAGATCGGCAGCCGGATTCAATTCATCACCTACCGCGAGTACGTCGGAGTGTCGAGTGCGCTGCTCGTCTTCGTCGCGATCACCGCGCCGGACATCGTCTGTCCCGATCGGCGACAACGGGTCCTGCCATTGCTCTTCGCCCGCCCCTTGACGGGAGCCGACTACGTCCTCGCCAAGGTCGGCG
>DATAES010000033.1:0-44750 GCA_036257895.1 Acidimicrobiales bacterium | reverse complement strand
AGCTGCCGTCCTCGACGAAGCCGCCGTGGCAGCGCCGCCCGCCGGCCAAGAGCGGCTCGGCGTAGTCGTGCGAGGCCAGCAGCTCGTCGGGGGTGTACTCGGTCTGCAGCGTCATGGGGTCATCGTAACTCTTTGCAGTATTAGTGCAAGGAGTTTGCTGTCACAGTGCCGCGCTGGAGGTCGAGGACGGCGTCGGCCAACGCGTCGAGTTCGGCGTCCCAGTCGGCTGGTTCGGACAGCGGGATGGCCACGAACTTGGAGGTCCCCACGGCCATGAAGGCCTCGATCCTCGCCCGCAGGCCGTCGTGGCCGGACGCGATGACCGCGGTCGGGTCGGCAAGGTCGGGGCGACGGGCGGCGAGGGCAGCGACCACGACGTCCGGCACCTCACCGTCCGTGTACGCGATCAGCGCGCCCCAGTGCTCGTCGTCCATGGCGCGGCCGTGCTCGGCCGCGACCGCTTCGATGACCGGTCGCGAACGCTCGATGTCGGCCGGCGTGCAGAACGACGGCAGCCAGCCGTCTCCGAGGCGGCCGACTCGCTTGAGCTCGGACGGCGCGATGCCACCGAGCCACACGTCGAGCGGTTGCTGGAGTGGGTTCGGCCGCACCGACACGCCCACGTAGTGGAAGCGCTCGCCGTCGTGATCGACCGAGTCCTCCGTCCAGAGCCGCCGGATCAGGGGGAGGGCTTCGTCGAACCATTTCGCCCGCTCGCCCCGCTCGACACCGAACGCCTGCTGCTCCCGCGGATCGGCGACGCCGAGTCCGAAGGCGGGAAGGGCTCGACCACCGGAGAGCCGGTCGAGGCTGGCCCACTCCTTGGCGACGAGCACCGGGTTGCGGCCGGGCAGCACTTGCACGCTCGTGCCGAGCTTCAACTTGGTCGTCCGTCCCGCCGCCACCGCGAGGCCGATGAGCGGATCCGGACAGTCGCCGGTCAGCCGTTCAGACAGCCACAGCGAGTCGAAGCCGTGCCCTTCGAGGGAGTCGACGAAGCCGGTGAACCGTTCCGCATCGTTCGTGAGCGAACGTGTGCCGAGGCCGTAGCCGATGCGGACCTTCATGCGCGTGCAAGGTCGACGAGAAGGTCGGCCACCAAGTCGGGTCGGATTTCGTGGTCAGCCACGTCACGACTTTCTCACTTCCTGAAGGCGGCGGGCGAGGAAGTCGCGTTCGGGAACGTTGGTCGTGAGGCTCATGGCTCGCTCGTAGGCCGCAGCACTCTCGGCGTTTCGCCCGAGACGGCGCAGCAGGTCCGCGCGAGTGGCGTGGTAGAGGTGCATGCCGCCGAGGGCGCTCGAGTCGAGCGCGTCCACCTGTTCGAGACCTGCACCCGGACCACAAGCCATCGCGATCGCAACGGCCTGATTGAGCGCGACCACGGGTGACGGCACGCGCTCGTGCAGTACGTCATAGAGCGCGACGATCTCGGCCCAGTCGGTGTCGTCGGCGTTCGACGCTTGACAATGAACCGCCGCGATCGCGGCCTGCACCTGGTACGGACCTGGTCCACCGATGTCGCGGCTTCGTCGCAGCGCCCGCTCGACGAGCGCGAGTCCTTCGTCGATCTGCGTGCGGTCCCATCGGCTTCTGTCCTGGTCGCCGAGCAACACGAGCGCGCCGTCCTCGTCGACGCGTGTGGCGCGGCGGGCGTCGTGGAGCAGGAGCAGCGACAGCAGTCCGAGTGCTTCGGGCTCGTCGGGCATCAGCTCCGCGAGCAGCCGCGCCAGCCGGATGGCTTCAGCGCACAGCTCACGGCGGATGAGGGACTCGCCCCCCGTGGCCGTGTAACCCTCGTTGAAGATCAGGTAGAGGACGGCGAGCACGCCGTCGAGGCGGTCGGGTAGCTCATGATCGTCGGGGACGCGATACGGAATGCCGGCGACCTTGATCTTGCGTTTCGCCCGGACCAGGCGTTGGCCCATCGTCGACGACGGCACGAGGAACGCCCGCGCGATCTCGTCTGTCGTCAGGCCGCCAAGTGTGCGCAACGTGAGCGCGGTCTGCGCGTCGACGTCGAGCGCGGGATGGCAGCACGTGAAGATCAGTCGGAGTCGATCGTCGGTGATGGTGTTCATGTCGTCCTCGTCATCGCTTCCGAGCAGGAGTTGCGCGCTCGCCTGCTTCTCGCTGCGCTTGCCCTCCCTTCGGATGCGGTCGACCGCCTTGCGCCGCGCGGTCGTGAGCAACCACGCGCCCGGGCGATCGGGGGTGCCGTCGCGCGGCCAACGCTCGAGCGCGGCGATCGTTGCTTCCTGCAACGCATCCTCGGCGGCGTCGAAGTCGCCGAGCGTTCGAATCAACGACGCGAGCACCTGTCCCGACTCACGCCGGAACAGGTGCTCGTAAGACAGGTCGTTCAACCACCGAGCTCCAGGATCGGGCGCACTTCGATGGTGCCGTTGCGAGCGCCGGGAATCTTTCCGGCGAGCTCGATGGCTCGGTCCAGATCCTTCACGTCGACGTAGTAGTAGCCGCCGAGCACTTCCTTCGTCTCGGCGAACGGGCCGTCGGTCGTGCTGCGCTTGCCGTCCCGCACGCGGACGCTCGTGGCGGTCTCGACGCTCTGGAGTGCGTCGCCGCCGAGCATCTCGCCGCTCTCGACGATCTCTTGTGTGAACTGTCCGTATTCGCGGTGCATCGCTTCGTCCGGCGCGGCGTCAGCAGTCCTGTCGCCGTAGATCAGTAGCAAGTACTTCATTTGGTCCTCCTTGGTGGTTCCTGCCGGTACGACGATCGGAGCAGCCCGATTTCGACACCTATCTTCGTCAGATGAGCGAAGACGTGCTGTCCTCCTTCCGCCTCGACGGGCGAGTCGCGGTCGTCACCGGTGCATCGAGCGGGCTCGGTGCCAGGTTTGCCAGCGTGCTGCACGGCGCCGGCGCCGCGGTCGTCGCGACGGCCCGCCGAGCGGATCGACTGTCGGCGCTGGCCGATGCAGTCGGTGACCCGGATCGGTTCGCGACGGTCGTCGCCGACGTCGCCGTCGACGACGAGTGCGGCCACATCGTCGACACCGCGATCGACCGCTTCGGCTCGCTCGACGTGCTCGTCAACAACGCCGGCACGAGCGCGCCCATGGCGGCCGAGGACGAACCGCCTGACGTGTTCCGGCGGCTCATCGACGTGAACGTGAGTGGGTTGTTCGTCATGTCGCAGCTCGCCGGCCGCCACATGATCGCGAGCAACGGTGGCGTGATCGTGAACGTTGCGTCGATTCTCGGGCTCGTCGCGTCCGCTCCGATCAAGCAGGCCTCCTACTGCGCCTCGAAAGGCGCGGTCGTGAACCTCACGCGTGAGCTCGCGACGCAATGGGCGCGCAAAGGCGTCCGCGTGAACGCGCTCGCGCCGGGATGGTTCCCGAGTGAGATGACGGCCGAGATGTTCGCCGACGAGTCGTCGATGACGTGGGTCGGCCGCAACTGTCCGATGGCCCGCACGGGCGAGCCCCACGAGCTCGACGGCGCGCTCCTGTTCCTGTGCTCCGACGCATCGAGCTACTGCACCGGCCAGATCCTTGCCATCGATGGCGGCTGGACCGCCCGGTAGTCCTCCCAGTGTCGTTCTGGCGTCATCCAGTGTGCATATCCGCACTGGTTGACGCCAGAACGAAACTCAGACGAGCGACCGCAACAGGTCGCGGGTGCGCGAGCGCTCGGAGTCGGTCGCGCCGAATTCGGCGGCGAGGAAGTCGGTGGCGCCGGCCTCGGCCAACCGCTCGACGCCAGAGCGCACGGTTGCTTCGTCCCCGACCAAGGCGACGTCGGCAGGACCGTGTGCGCCTTCGCGGTCGAGCATGGCGCGATAGCTCGGCAACTGTCCGTAGATGGCGAACACGTTCGCCGCTCGCTCGCGGCCGGCAGCCTCGTCATCCGTCACGCACACCGGAAGTCCTGCCACTACCCGCACCGCCTCCGGGCGTCCGGCAGCGGCGGCCGCCGATCGCAACGTCGGCACCGTGTGCTCGGACAGGGTCGAAGGGCCGGTCATCCACGTGATGGTGCCGTCGGCGAGCCGCCCGGTGACGTTCAGCATCTGTGTACCGAGCGCGGCCACGAGGATCGGCGGCGCGCCGTAGGCGGCCTCGACCGTCAGCGCGCCGCTCGTCGAGAACGATTCGCCCCGGAACGACACCGGTTCGCCGTACAGCAGTGGGCGCAGGATCGACAGGTACTCACGCATGTGCCGCACGGGCTTGTCGAACGACAGGCCCCACATCGACTCGACCACGATCTGGTGCGAGAGCCCGATGCCGAGAGCGAGTCGTCCGTTGCTCGCGTTCTGCGTCGTCAGCGCCTGGCCGGCGAGCATCATCGGGTGGCGGGGGTAGGTCGGGATGACCGATGTCCCGAGCTCGATGTCGGGAACCTCACGCCCGATCACCGCGAGCGCCGTCAACGCGTCGACGCCGAAGATCTGGGGAAGCCAATAGCTGGCGAACCCCTGATCGACGGTCTCCCTGACCGCCTTGACCAATTCGTCCATCCCGCCGGCACCCTGGCCGGTCTCACCGCCGAAGATTCCGATGCGCATGAGGCGGCACGCTAGCGAGACAACGCCTCGCGGAGGCACGAACCGAGCGACGGGAGTAGAACGGCGCGATGCGTGTACCGCTGACCATTGCTGACCAGATCGAACGAGCGGAGCTCATTTACCCCGATCGCATCGGCATCGTCGACGAGCCCGATGGCGCCACGCCCGGCGCTTGCCAGGAGAGCCTGGGCGCGCTCTCGTACGGACGCGTCGCCCAGCTAGCCCGCGCGCAAGCGGCCGCGCTCGACGAGCGCGGCATCGGTGAAGGCGAACGGGTCGCGATCGTGAGCCAGAACAGCGCGCGGTTGTTCATCAGCTTCTTCGGCGTGAGCGCGTTCGGCCGAGTGCTCGTGCCGATCAACTTCCGCCTCAACCACGACGAGATCTCGTACATCGTCGACCACTGCCGCGCGTCGATGCTCATGTACGACCCCGAGCTCGAAGACATCGTCGACGGGATCGAGTGCAAGCACCTCCTTCGGCTGGGCGCCGCGACCGACGGCGAGCTCTACCTCGAGGGTCGCGAACCTCGGCCGTGGGCGAACCCGGACGAAGAAGCGACAGGCACCATCAACTACACGAGCGGCACGACGGCACGGCCGAAGGGCGTGCAGCTGACCCACCGTGCCTTGTGGGTCAACTCGACCACGTTCGGCTGGCACACGACGGTGTCCGATCGTGACACGTACCTCCACACGCTGCCGATGTTCCACTGCAACGGTTGGGGCATGCCGTACGCGTTGACCGGGATGGGAGCGACGCAGGTCGTGCTGCGCAAGGTCGACGGCGACGACATCCTTCGTCGGATCGACGAGCACGACATCACGTTGTTGTGCGGCGCCCCTGCGGTCGTGGCCGCGGTGCTCGACGCCGCGTCGGAGTGGGACGGTCCCGTTCCCGGCCGCGGAAGCACACGCATCGTCGTCGCGGGCGCGCCACCGCCCACCCGCACGATCGAGCGGATCGAGACCGAGCTCGGGTGGGAGTTCATCCAGATCTACGGGCTCACCGAGACGTCACCGTTGTTGACGATCAACCGTTCCCGCGCGGAGTGGGACGATCTCGCTCCCGGCGATCGCGCCGCCAAGCTCGGACGCGCCGGGGCGCCCGCGATCGGCGTGCGTCTACAGGTCGATGGCGAGGGCGAGGTGCTCGCCCGCAGCAACGTGGTGCTCGAGGGGTACTGGGAGCAGCCCGAAGCGACGGCCGCGGCGATCGTCGACGGCTGGTTCCACACCGGAGACGGGGGCGACATCGACGAGGACGGCTATCTCGCGATCAGCGATCGCAAGAAGGACGTGATCATCTCGGGCGGCGAGAACGTGAGCTCGATCGAGGTGGAAGACGTCCTGTTTTCGCACCCTGCCGTTGCGGAGGTGGCAGTCATCGGTGTCCCGGACGAGAAGTGGGGTGAGACGGTGAAGGCGCTCGTGGTGCTCGCGCCGGGCGCCTCGGTGACGGAGCAGGACCTCATCGACCACTGCCGCGAACGCCTCTCGCACTTCAAGTGCCCGACATCGGTCGACTTCCGCGAGGTCCTCGCCCGCACCGCCACCGGCAAACTGCAGAAGTTCAAACTCCGCGCCGACTACTGGCAGGGCCGCGAGCGCCAGGTCAACTGACCCGCTCGAGCCGTTTGTGCGGTTCTAACGCGCGAAATACGCGCGTTATCACCGCACAAACGGGGTGAGACTGAGCGGATGC
This sequence comes from Acidimicrobiales bacterium, assembly GCA_036257895.1. Taxonomy (GTDB): domain Bacteria; phylum Actinomycetota; class Acidimicrobiia; order Acidimicrobiales; family JACDCH01; genus DATAES01. The sequence continues at coordinate 38,510 of DATAES010000033.1, read as the reverse complement.
TGCAGGTGCGCGGGCTCGCGGTCGAGGTTGCGGGCCGTCTTCTCGTGGAGAACGTCGGGTTCACCGTGCACGTACGCGACAAGATCGGCCTCGTCGGTCGCAACGGTGCCGGAAAGACCAGCCTGCTGCGAGTGCTCGGCGGCGCCTCCGTTCCCCACGCCGGCGTCGTCCATCACAGCGGCGCGCTCGGCTATCTCTCGCAGGATCCGAAGCTCGACGCCGTCGCCGACGACGTCACCGGCCTGACGCACGTCTTGTCGGGGCGGGGACTCGATGATGCGATCATCCGGCTGGAGAAGCTCCGGGTCCGGCTCGAGGAGGATTCGTCCGACGCGAACGTGGCGCGGTACGCACGCGCCCACGACCGGTTCGAGCATGCGGGCGGCTACGCGGCCGAATCGGAGGTCCGCAGCCTCGCGGCGGGCCTCGGGCTCGGAGCCGATCGGCTCGACCTGCCGATCGGTGTCCTCTCCGGCGGGGAACGGCGGCGGGTCGAGCTCGCACGCATCCTGTTCGCCGGCAGCGACATGCTGCTGCTCGACGAGCCGACCAACCATCTCGACAACGATGCCCGGGACTGGTTGCTCGGCTTCCTCACGAAGTACCGCGGCGCGCTCGTCGTCGTCAGTCACGACCTCAACCTCCTCGACGCTGCGATCACGCGAGTGCTCCATCTCGATCGCAACGGGGACGACGACGTCGGGACGCTCATCGAGTACAAGGGCACCTACTCGCAATACGTGTCGGCGAGGCGCAAGGACGAAGAGCGGCTCGCCAAGATGGCGACGCGACAGCAGGCCGAGGTGGATCGACTGCAGCGGCTCGTCGACCGGTTCGGCGCCAAGGCCAGCAAGGCGTCGATGGCGCACAGCCTCGAGAAGCGCATCGAGCGGATTCAGAGCGATGCCGTTTCGGCGCCGAGAGCGTCACGCTCCCTGCGCGTCAAGTTCCCACCGCCGCCGCAGCCGGGACGGACCGTGCTCGAGGTCGGGAGCCTTGCCAAGTCCTACGGAGCACTCGACGTCTTCGACGACGTCACCTTCGACGTCGGCCGTACCGAAAGGCTGTTGATCCTCGGTCTCAACGGCGCGGGCAAGACGAGTTTGCTGCGCATCCTCGCCGGCGTGACCGACGCCGATGCCGGCACCGTGCGCTTCGGGCACAACGTCTCAGTGGGTTACTACGCGCAGGAGCACGAAGGCATCACCGCGGGGCGATCGTTGCTCGAGCACATGCGCGAACAAGTCGATCCGACCGTTCCCGACGAGGACTTGCGACGTCTGCTCGGCATGTTCGCGCTCACCGGCGAGAAGGCGTACCAGGACGCATCGACCTTGTCCGGAGGCGAGAAGACGAAGCTCGCGCTCGCCCAGCTCGTCGCGGGGCGTCACAACCTGCTGCTCCTCGACGAGCCCACGAACAACCTCGACCCCGGTGCCCGCGCTGCCACCGCAGCTGCGCTCGCGGCGTGGCCGGGGACGATGATCATCGTCAGCCACGACAGCGACTTCGTGCGCCAGCTCGCGCCCGATCGCGTGCTGCTGATGCCGGAAGCCGATCTCGACTACTGGCGCGACGACCTCATCGACCTCGTCGAGCTCGCTTGACCGACCCTCGGATCAGACGGACAGCACGGTGCACTGGGGGAGGCCGAGGTTGAAGAACCTGGAGGCCTGCGCAGCGAACGGCTTCACGGTGAGCAGCCCGATCGGATCGGTGGCGATCTTGGCCTTGAAGTCCGCGAGGCTCTGGTCGAGACCGCTCACGAGCTTGTCCCAGTCCTGCTTGTCCTTCGTCGGCTCGCCGATGCGATGGAAGTCGCCGACTGCTTGCTCGATGCGGGGCGTCAATGTGCTGGCAACGAAGTCCCGGGCCTCTTCGGCCTTGGGCTGCGGGACGCTGATCTTGAAATCGTCGACGAACTTCTGCTGGTCGGCGGCCAACGCCTGGCACACGCTGTCACCGAGGCTGATGGCTGCGCTCTTCTCCACCGAGTGAGGTGGCGGGATCGTGGCGCTGTTGCTGTTGCTGCTGCTGCACGCGGCCGCGAGCACGGAGACGGCGCAGGCAAGAAGGGTCAGGATGCGGCGATTCACGGGTACCTCCATCGGCACGACCCGGCCGCAACATGAGGAATTGGCCGACGGGGCTCAGCTGATGGCCACGGGCGTCGAGACCTGCTCGAAGAAGTCGTTTCCCTTGTCGTCCACCACGACGAAGGCGGGGAAGTCGACGACCTCGATGAGCCAGACGGCCTCCATGCCGAGTTCGGGGTACTCGAGCACTTCGACCTTCGTGATGCAGTCCTTGGCCAGCCGGGCCGCCGGTCCGCCGATCGACCCCAGGTAGAACCCGCCGTGCCTCTTGCACGCCTCGGCGACCTGCTTGCTGCGATTGCCCTTCGCCAGCATCACGTGGCTCCCCCCGGCGGCCAGGAACTGGTCGACGTAAGAGTCCATACGGCCGGCGGTCGTCGGGCCGAACGAACCCGACGCATAGCCCTCAGGTGTCTTCGCCGGTCCTGCGTAGTAGACGCAGTGATCGCGCAGGTACGAGGGCATCGGCTCGCCGCCATCGAGCCGGTCCTTGATCTTGGCGTGCGCAATGTCGCGGGCCACCACCATCGGGCCGGTGAGCATCACACGCGTCTTCACGGGAAGCCTCGACAGCGCGGCGCGGATCTCGCTCATCGGTCTGTTCAAGTCGATGCGCACGACATCGGCGGACAAGTCGTCGTCGGTCGTCTCCGGCAGATACTTGGCGGGGTCGCGTTCGAGTTCTTCGAGGAAGACCCCGTCGACGGTGATCTTGCCCAATGCTTGACGGTCCGCCGAGCACGACACCGCGATGCCGACGGGACACGAAGCGCCGTGCCGAGGCAGACGGATCACGCGCACGTCATGACAGAAGTACTTGCCGCCGAACTGCGCGCCGATGCCGAACTGAGCGGTGAGTTGCAGGATCTCTTGTTCGAGGCCGACATCGCGGAACCCGCGGCCCAACTCGTTGCCGCTCGTGGGCAGCGTGTCGAGGTAATGCGCAGTCGCATATTTCGCGACCTTGAGCGTGTATTCCGCGCTCGTCCCGCCGATGACGACCGCGAGGTGGTATGGCGGACACGCGGCGGTGCCGAGCGCGCGCAACTTCTCGTCGAGGAACCGCATGAGACTCGTCGGGTTGAGCACAGCCTTCGTCTCTTGGAACAGGTAGCTCTTGTTGGCGGAACCTCCACCCTTCGCCATGAACAAGAACTTGTACGCGTCGCCTGTCGTCGCGTACAGCTCGATCTGTGCGGGCAGGTTGTTACCGGTGTTCTCCTCGTCCCAGACCGTGAGCGGAGCCATCTGCGAGTAACGCAGATGCGAGGTGAGGTACGTGTCGTACACACCGCGCGAGATGGCGACTTCGTCGTCGCCAGTCGTCAACACGTTCTGACCCTTCTTGCCCATCACGATCGCAGTGCCGGTGTCCTGACACATGGGGAGGACGCCACCGGCCGCGATGCAGGCGTTCTTCAAGAGGTCGAGCGCGACGAATCGATCGTTGGCCGATGCTCCCGGGTCGTCGACGATGTTGCGCAGCTGTTGCAAATGCGCGGGACGCAGGAAGTGCGCGATGTCGCGCATCGCCTCGGAGGTGAGCGCAGTCAACGCCGCGGCTTCCACTTGCACGAAGGTGCGGCCCGCGGCCTCGATCGTCGACACGCCGTCGGTCGTGACCAACCGGTACTGCGTGGTGTCGGGCCCCAGCGGCAACATGTCCTGGTACGTGAAGTCGGCCACGAACCGAAGGTACCCAGGTCGGCGACGCCCGTCGAAGCGGGCGGTCCCTCGCTAGCTTCGGTCCCATGCGTATCGAGCACGACAGCATGGGTGAGGTCGAGGTCTCCGACGACGCCCGGTGGGGTGCGCAGACACAACGGGCACTCGACAACTTTCCGATCTCGGGCGAGCCCCTGGATCGCGAACTCATCGGAGCGCTCGCGGCAATCAAGGGCGCGAGTGCCACCGTCAACGGACGCCTCGGAGTCATCGACAAGGCAATGGCAAAGGCGATCCACGACGCGGCCGTCGAGGTGAGCCGCGGCGACCACGACGAGCAGTTCCCGATCGACGTCTTCCAGACCGGGTCGGGCACCTCCTCGAACATGAACATGAACGAGGTCCTCGCATCGCTGGCCTCGGAGCGACTCGGGTCGCAGGGCAGCGTCCATCCGAACGATCACGTCAACGCGTCGCAGTCGTCGAACGACGTGTTCCCATCCGCTATCCACCTCGCGGCGGTCCACATGACGACGATGGACCTACTGCCCGCGCTCGATCGTCTCGTCGCCGCTTTGCGCAAGAAGTCACGCGAGTTCGCGACCGTCGTGAAGTCCGGCCGCACCCACCTCATGGACGCGACGCCGGTGACGCTCGGACAGGAGTTCGGCGGTTACGCCGCGCAGGTGAGGGAGGCGCGCGATCGCATCGAAGCGGCGCTGCCTTCGGTCGGGGTGCTGCCACTCGGCGGCACCGCTGTTGGCACCGGGATCAACGCGCCGAAGACGTTCGCCCGTTCGGTGATCAAGCGCCTTGGCGACGACATGGGCCTGCCCCTCACCGAGGCGAAGGACCACTTCGCTGCGCAGGGCGCGCGCGACGCACTCATCGGCTTGAGCGGCGACTTGCGGGTGCTCACGGTTGCGCTCATCAAGATCGCGAACGACATCCGGTGGATGGGCTCGGGCCCGCGCGCCGGCCTTGCCGAGATCCGCATCCCGGACCTGCAACCGGGGTCGTCGATCATGCCGGGCAAGGTCAACCCCGTCGTGTGTGAAGCAGTCACGCAGGTGTGCGCCCAGGTCATCGGCAACGACGCGGCCGTCGCCTTCGCCGGGTCGCAGGGCAACTTCGAGCTCAACGTGTACCTGCCCGTGATCGCCCGCAACTTGCTCGAGTCGATCCGCCTGCTCGCGAGCGTGTCGAGTCTGTTCGCGTCGCGGTGCGTGTCCGGCATCGAGGCGAACGTCGACCGGCTGAAGCAGTACGCCGAGTCGAGCCCCTCCATCGGCACCGCGCTCAACCCGTACATCGGCTACGAGAAGACGGCGGAGTTGGTGAAGAAGTCGACCAGCACCGGTCAGTCGATCCGGGAACTGGTGCTTGCCGAGGGGCTCATGACCGACGAAGAGCTCGACCGCGCCCTCGACGTCCTCAGCATGACCAAGGGCGGGCTCCCCGACACGTGACTTCCATTCGTTCTGGCGTCAACCAGTGCGGATATGCGCCCTTGCCGACGCCAGAACGCAGGAATCAGACGGCGGGGGAACCCGCGTAGGGCGCAGGGGCCCTGGGGCCGGGGATGACCGGTTGGCTCCAGTCGAGGACACGAGACAGATTCGCTGCGACCTTGCGCCACGCCGCAGGATCCCATCCCTCGGCCACTTCCTCCGCTTGACCCGCCATGTTGACGTGCACGAAGGCTGGCAGCGACGTGAGCCCGACGGCCTTCACGAAGGCTCGGTCCGGATCGACGAACGTCAGCAGGTCGTCCGCCCACGGGCCGAGGAACTGCCTGGTCTCCTGCGGGGTGGCGGTCACCACCCACCCGACCCGCACGTCCGCGGGCGTGTAGTCGTTCAGGATCCGACCGGCCTCGTCGAGCAGCCACGCGCTCTCGTACGTGTACGGGTCGAGGACCACGACAGCGAGGTTGAACAGCGTGACCCACGCGCCAACCGTTCGAGGCTCACCCGTCAGCGGCGTGAGCTCGAGGTCGGGCGGGAGATCCGTCGGCATGTCGGGCGTGGAACCTAGCGCGGGCGATTCTGGCCCTCCCAACTTCCCGACGCCGTCGGTAACGTCGTCGTCGGCATGCATCCCATCGAGCGGCTCCGTTACGTGGCCCGTTCATCCGGCGCGCCCGCAGAGCTGCTCGTGAGGGAGACCGCGGGCGCCCTCGCGGGGCTCGGCTTCGACCCGCCCGGTCTCGTCACGGCCTGCCGTCGGATCCTCGACCGTCATCCGGTGTCCGGGCCGTTGTGGTGGCTGTCGGCGCGCGTGCTCACGTCGAACGACCCGAACATCGAGGCTTGGAACGCGGCGGACGAGATCACCGCCGACCCCACGGCCGACCTTCTTGCGTTCGCGCTGCCCGAGGACGCCACGGTGTGCGTGCTCGGGTGGCCCGATCGCATCGGCGAAGCACTCCCGCGACGGGGTGATCTCGACGTCCTGGTGGTCGACGCACTCGGTGAGGGGAGCGGGTTCGTGCGCCGCTTGCTCCACGCCGACATGGACGTGGTCGACGTTCCCATGGCCGGTCTCGGCGCGGCCGTCGCGGACGCCGACCTCGTGCTGCTCGAGGCCTCTGCCATCGGTCCCCACGGATTCGTCGCCGTCGCCGGCTCGCGCGCGGCCGCCTCGGTGGCTGCGCACGACGAGACGCCCGTCTGGCTGGTGAGCGGGGTGGGGCGCGCCTTGCCCCGACGCATGTGGGACGCACTGGTCTCACGACTCGAGTCGACGGGCGATCCGTGGGACCTCGACGACGAGATCGTTCCGCTCGACCTCGTGGACCTGGTCGCGGGACCGTTCGGCAACGCATCCGTCGAAGAAGCGGCCAAGCACGTCGACTGTCCGATCGCTCCCGAGCTGTTCAAGTCCGTCGACCGGCTGTAGAACGCTGTAGAACGTCGAGTCATGTCTCCCAAGCGACGTGACCTGATCCGCATGACGGACGACGAGATCGACGAGTTCCTGCACGGCCGGCGGACCATGAATGTCGCGACCTTCAACCACGACGGCTCCATCCATCTCGTGGCGATGTGGTACGGGTTCTACGAGGGCAAGCCGGCGTTCGAGACCTTTGCCAAGTCGCAGAAGGTGCTCAACGTCCAGCGCGATCCTCGCATCACGATCCTCGTCGAGGACGGCGACCAGTACGAGCAGCTACGCGGTGTCGAGATCGTCGGCAAGGCGCGTGTGCTGGAGGATCCAGCGGAAGTGATGGAGATCGCGCGCGATGTCGTGGGCCGCTACATCGAGGTGGGCAAGCCCGAGGACGTCGACACTGTGGCCGCGGCGATGGCCAACAAGCGGTTCGGCGTCGTCATCGAGCCGGAGCGAGTCGTGAGTTGGGACCACTCCAAACTCGGCGGGATCTACTGAACCGGCGGCTCGTTCAGCTCGAGCAGGTTTCCGGACGGGTCCTTCAGGAACGCTTGGCGGCCGGCGCCCACCGGTGACGGATCGCTGACCCGCAGCCCTTTGTCGCGCAGGTCGGCAATGGAAGCGTCGATGTCGCCGACCCACAGCGCGACGTGGTTCAGCGCATGCGGTGCGGGATCGTCGGCCACAACAAGGTGGATCTGCGCGCTGCCCGCCTTCAACCACGCACCGGGGAAGCCGAAGTCAGGACGGGGGATCGACTCGAACCCCAGCAGCGCGTAGAACCCCAGCGCGGCATCGAGGTCGTCGACGGTCAACGCGGCGTGCTCGAGAGCTTTGACGTCCACGCCGACACGCTACCGACCGATAGCGTCGGCGTCCGATGAGTGAGCGCCAACTCACCGTGGTCGAGCGCTACATCGAGTTGGGACTCCGGCTCGGACGGCTGCTCGACGGCCTGGTCGATGCGTACTACGGGCCGCCCGAGCTCGCGCGACGCGTCGAGGCCGAGCCGACCCCGGATCCCGCGAAGCTCGCGGCGGACGCGCGGCACCTGATCGCCGATCTCGACAGCGGCGAAGGCGGTGACGACATCGACGCGCACCGCCGACGGTGGATCCGAGGTCAGGTGCGCGGTCTGCACGTCACCGCGAGCCGCTTCGCGGGCGAGACGATCGGGTTCGTCGACGAGGTCGAGCAGTGCTACGGGGTACGACCGACGCGCGTCGACGACGACGCGATCGCCGACGCGCAACACCGGATCGACGCGGTGCTGCCCGGAACCGGACCGCTGGGCGCACGTCTCATCGCGTGGCGCGAAGCGCAGACCGTTGCAACGGACAAGCTCGACGCCGCGATCAACTCGCTGGCCGACGACTTCCGGGAGCGTACCGACCGCATGTTCGGGCTCCCCGACGGGGAGCGCATCGATTTCGAGCTCGTGACCAACGAGCCGTGGTCCGGCTTCAACTATTACCTCGGCGACTTGCACAGCCGCGTCGCGATCAACACGGACCTGCCCGTCCTCTCGACGTCGCTCGGTCATCTCGTCGCGCACGAGGCATATCCGGGCCATCACACCGAGCACAGCCGCAAGGAGGTCGGTCTCGTGCGCCGGCGAGGCCAACTCGAGGAGACGATCTTCCTCGTCGGGACGCCGCAGTGCCTGCTGGCCGAAGGGCTGGCGGACCTCGGCCTCGAAGTCATCGTCCCCGACCGTCGCCACGAGGTCGTCGCCGCGCACTTGCAGCCGCTCGGCATCCCGTACGACGCCGAGATCGCGACCGCTGTGGCGGAGGCGGGCGAACTGTTGGGCAACGCGGTGCGCGGCAACGTCGCGATCGCGTTGCACGAAGACGGCATGGCACCGGACGACGCGGTCGCGTACGTCGAGCGCTTCGGGCTGCTACCGCACAACCGCGCCCAGAAGGCCGTCGAGTTCCAGACCGACCCGACGTGGCGGGCGTACATCTTCTGCTACATCGACGGCCTCCGTCTCTGCCGCCGTTACGTCGACGGCCGCCCGGACCGCTTCGCCCGCCTCGTCACCGAGTCCCTCCTGCCCGACGACCTCGCCGCCTAGCGCGGTCAATGTTGGTGCGCCGTGGCCCCTATAGGGGCCACGCAGCACCAACATTCGGACTAGGGAGCCCGGAAGAAAGGGTTCCAGACGTCTGTTCGGGACTCCTCGACCTCGGTGGCGGTCGGCAGGCCCTGCTGGCCCATCGCCAGCGCGCCCACGGTCGCTTCCAAGTTGTTGGCGAACACCGCTTCGGGGTCGTCGGCCGCGGGATCGACCCACACGGCGGCGATGAGGACGTCGTCGATGTCGAAGACGATCTCTCTCGCGACGGCTTCCGCGACGCCACCCGCGACACCCGCCTGCGCCGGGCCCCACGTCATGCGCGCATGCGTGTCGGACTCGATGCGGGCCTTGTTCACCAACAGCGTGAACGGCTTGACCGGCAAACCCGGATGCAACACGACCACGAACGGTGCATGACCCGCGGTCGGTGTGGCGAGCGCGCTGGCCCAGGCCGTGCCCACGGGACCGTCGCGCGGCCCGAGCACGGTGTTGACGTGCGCCGCGTTCGGTCCGGAGCCGACGAACGACTCACCCAGCTGCATGCAACGGTTCCGAGCGCCCGTAACGAATGAGCTTCAGCAACTCGGACGACATCGTGTCGGGCTTGGTGTCGTACCCGAACAATCCGACGTACCTCGGTCGCTCGCCCTCGATCGGCGTGACCTGATGCAGCGAGTACCTGCCCTCGAACAGCATCAGCGTTCCGGGCTCCATCGGTTCGACCACGACTCGGTGACGCTCCTCGCCCTGCAAGATGCGCGCGACGTCGTCATAGTGCTCGTCCTCGGCGGACCGGAGGCGCGCCACGTTCTCGAAGTCACCGCCACGCTCACTCGACTGCACCGCGAGCGAGACCACGAAGTCCGTCTGGTCGTAGTGCCAACCGAGTTCGTCACCCTCGACCATCACGGCGAGGTTCAACGCGCCAATCGGATCGGCGTACCGGTACAACGGCTCGCGTCCGAGGATGCGCCCCACGAAGAGGAGCAGGTCGTCCCATTCATACAGCTGCCGGATCGTCGACGAAGTCGGGAATTGGTCGTAGCCGATCGTGTGGACCGACGAGCGCGCCCATGTGACACGGGGATGGCCCGTGGGCCAGTCGTCGGACGGCAGCTCGAGATACGGCGTGCCCTGCGTGTCCTGATGGTGCGACTGGTCGGCGAGCGCGTCGCACTCCTCGACCATCGTCGCGACGGCCTCCGGCCGCACGAAGCCCGGCAACACGCTCACGCCCCGCTCACGAAGTTGTTCGGCGTGGCACGCGATCACCTCGCGGGCCTCCGCCGAATCGACATCGGCGACCGGGTAGCGGTCGATGTCGACGAGTTCGTCGGTCATGGGATCGGTCTCGAAGTGCGAGCGACGCAGCGCCAGCGGAGGAGCGGCCATACCTGGCCTGCGCGGCCGGGGAACGCTGACAACATCGACGACACGCTACGCGGGTCGCGACGAGCTGGTGCCTTTGGCGGCTCCGGCGAATGCCCTCGTAGCATTGCCTGCCATGTCCGCACGTTCCCGCGACCTGCCGCGTCGCTCATGCCTGTCGGTGCCCGGTTCGAGTGAGAAGATGCTCGCGAAGGGACCGACGATCCCGGCCGACATGACGTTCCTCGACCTCGAGGACGCAGTGTCGCCCCTCGAGAAGGAGGCCGCTCGACCGAAGGTCGTCGAGGCAATCCGCAGCTTCGACTGGGGCGATCGGGTGCTGTGTGTCCGGGTCAACGCGTGGGACACGGAGTGGACTGCGTACGACGTCATCGAGGTCGTCAGCGAGGCGGGCGAACGGCTCGACGAGATCATGCTGCCGAAGGTGCAGTCCGCCGCCGAGGTCGTCGCCATGGACCTGCTGCTGACGCAGGTCGAGAAGAACGCCGGCCTGCCCATCGGCCACATCGGCATCGAGGCGCAGATCGAGACTGCCCGCGGGATCATCAACGTCGAGGAGATATGTGCGGCATCGCCGCGGCTCGAGACGATCATCCTCGGTCCCGTCGACATGTCAGCGTCGATGGAGATGCCGTCGTTGGCCGGTGGCCTCCAGATCCCCGAGTACCCGGGCGACTACTTCCACTACGTGTTCGTCAAGATCCTCATGGCCGGTCGAGCCAATGGACTGCAGGTGATCGACGGCCCGTACGTGAAGGTGCGCGATTCCGAGGGCTTCCGCGACTTCTGCCGGCGCACGCAGATCCTCGGTTATGACGGCAAGTGGGCATTGCATCCCGACCAGGTGACGATCCTGAACGAGGTCTTCTCGCCGAGCCAGGAGCAGTTCGACAAGGCGTGGGACGTCCTCGACGCCTACGAGAAGGCCACGACCGAGGGTGACCGCAAGGGCGCGGTGATGTTCGGCGACGAGATGATCGACGAGGCGTCGCGCAAGGTCGCCGTGAAGCTCGTGAAGAAGGGCGACCGCAACGGTATGACGCGCTCGAAGGGGTAGGTCGTTCCTTTGTCGTGAACATCGACTGCATCATCCCGGCTCGCGACGAGGCGATGACCGTCGCCGCCAACGTCGGGGCTGCATTGGAATGCCGCTACGTCCGTGAGGTCTTCGTCGTGGACGACGGCTCGACCGACGGCACCGCTGATGTTGCGCGAGAGGCGGGCGCGAAGGTGATCGTCCGCGCCGAGTCAGACGGTTCGAAGGCCGATGCGATGGACGAGGGCGTCGCCGCGTCGGACGCGGTAGCCATCCTCTTCGTCGATGCCGACTGCACCGGCCTCACCGCCACCCATCTCGATGCGATCTGCCGGCCCTTCGTCGAAGGGCGCGCAGTGTTGTCGCTCGGCGCATTCGACTACGGGCGCTTCTGGAACCCGTTGGTGCTCCGATGGCCGCCGCTCACGGGAGAGCGCATCCTGCCGCGGTGGGTGTGGGAGGCCATTCCGCCGCAGAAGCTCGACGGCTACACGATCGAGATGCGGATCAACGAGGTCGTGGCCGAACGCCGGCTGCCGACGGTCGCCCGCACGATGCGAGGAGTGAGGCATCGCACCAAGCGCGACAAGCACGGCCGGTGGGACGGTGTGCTGCGGACCTTTGACATGTATCGCGACCTGATCGCGATGGTCTGGCCCTTCGGTGACATCCGAGTGCGGACGTACTGGTTCTACCTGCAGGCGCTGACCGTCGAGCACTGAACCCCCAACCGCATTCTGGCGTCAACCAGTGCGGATATGCGTACTGGTTGACGCCAGAACGAAGGGTTTGGCTTGTCAGAGGCCGATCACGGCCGGGCGGGCGTGGCCGAGCTGTTCGCACATCGCGACATAGAACTCGGCCATGAGGCCCGCGTCGACGACTGATGTGACGTTGTCGTCGTCGTCGAGGTTCAAGTTGGCGCCGCGGATGGCGAACCACACGTCCGTCTGACCGTCCACATCGTCCGGCACCGTCAGCGTGTGGATCGAGCCGGCGGGCTCGAACAGATAGGAGCCGGCGGTGTTGACCTCGGGATACTCCAAATACTTCCACCGGCCGGCGATGGTGAAGGCGAACACCTCACCGGTGTGCTTGTGCCGTGGGATCGTGATGCCCGGATCGAACCGCGTGCGGACGACCCACAAGCCGCCCTCGATGTCGGCTTGCAGCAGCTGGATGTGCGTCCCGTCGCCGACGGACACGAACGGCAGGTCGGACTCGCCTCGATGCAGGGCCCGCGGAAGATCGATGACACTCATGGCGGAAGGGTATGCAACGGCGCTCCTCGTACGCTCATCTCCATGCCGGACGTGGTCGTGGTCGGTGCAGGAGCCATGGGGTCCGCGACGGCGTGGTGGCTGGCCCGGCGCGGGCGCGAGGTGGTGCTGCTCGAGCAGTTCGAGCAAGGCCATGCCAACGGTTCGAGCCATGGTGGCTCGCGGATCTTCCGCCTCGCCTACGACGCGCCCCATTACGTTCGCATGGCGCAGGAGGCGCTGCCGCTGTGGCGTGAGCTCGAAGCGGATGCCGACTGCCCCCTGCTGGACACGACCGGCGCGGTCGATCACGGGGATCCACGGTCGGTAGCGGCGGTCGCCGCCGCCTTGGACGCTTGCGGCGCCGCTCATCAGGTCCTTCCCGCCGCCGCGGCACGCGCGCGTTGGTCTGGCATGCGATTCGACGGCGACGTCGTGTTCCATCCCGAAGGCGGGCGATGCCGAGCCGACGATGCGGTGCGCGCGCTGCAGGACCGAGCCGCCGCGCTCGGCGCCGACGTTCGATTCGGCGCGGGACGCGCGATGTTGCGCACGACGGCGGCCGGCGTCGAAGTCGAGGCACAGGGCGAGACGGTCCGCGCGCCAGTCGCAGTTGTCACCGCGGGCGCGTGGGTGCGCGACGTGGTCGGCGACGAGTTGGCGCCTGATGTGACCGTGTCACAGGAACAGATCCAGCACTTCGCGCCGCGCACCGACGCCGACTGGCCGAGCTTCATCCACCACCGACAGCCCTGGGTGTACGGCCTGCTTGCACCGGGGGAAGGCGTCAAGGTGGCAGAGCACCACGTCGGTCCCGTGGTCGATCCCGACCGGCGGCCGCCGAGAGAGGCCGCGGCCGAAGCGACCGTGGTCCGGTATGTCGAGGAGTGGTTCCCAGGACTCGACCCGACCCCGGTGCACGTCGCCGAGTGCCTCTACACGACGACCCCCGATGAGTCGTTCGTGATCGAACGCCGCGGACCGATCGTCATCGGCTCGCCCTGCAGCGGCCACGGTTTCAAGTTCACTCCGCTCATCGGCCGCCGCCTGGCCGACCTCGCCTGCCCTCAGTAGCGAATGTTGGTGCGCCGTGGCCCCTCTGGGGGCCACGGCGACGCGGAGTTCGCTAGGGGGGACGGGGTCAGGCGGATTCGAGGAGCCGGCGGGCGATGACCTTCAGGCAGAGAGTCTCGTCAGCGCCTTCGAAGATCGACAGCACGCGGGCGTCGACGAAGTAACGCGACACCGGGTACTCCTCGGCGTAGCCGTAGCCGCCGTGGATCTGCATCGCCTCGCGGGTCACCCACTCCGCCGCCTTGCAGACATACGCCTTGACCATCGCCGCTTCGAGCGTGCCCTCGCCCTTCGCCATCAGACGCGCGACCGCGTACATGAACTGGCGCGCCGCTTGGATCGTCGTCGACATGCGCGCCAGCTTCACCTTGGTCAGCTGGTACTCGGCGATCGGCTGGCCGAACACGGATCGGTCGAGCGCGTACTGCCGGGCCTCCTCGTACGCGGCTTGCATCACGCCGACCGCGCGCGCCGCGGTCTGGAGGCGACCGTTCTCGAATCCCGCCATCTGCAGATAGAAGCCTTGACCGAGACCGTCCTCGCCGCCGACGAGGTTGTCGGACGACACGAACCAGTTGTCGAACGCGATCTCGTAGGAGTGCATGCCTCGGTAGCCGATCGTGTCGATGGCGCGACCTTCCATCTTTCCGCCGTGCTCGTCGGTGAACTCGAAGCCGTGGCCCTCACCGCGCGGTTTCGGCACGACGAACAACGACAGGCCGCGATGGATCTTCGAACGATCGGGATCGGTGCGCGCCAGCAGCATCAGCACGTCGGCACGAGCCCCGAACGTGCACCACGTCTTCACGCCGTTGATCAGCCATCCATCACCTTCGGACGAGCGCGACGCCGTCACCTTGATGCCGGCGACGTCGGAGCCGTAGTCGGGCTCCGTGACTGCGACCGCCACCATCGCTTCGGAGGACGCCAGCTTCGGCAACCACTCCTGCTTCTGCGCTTCGGTCCCGCCCTTGACCAACGCACGCGTGAGGATCTCGGGTCGCGTGATCAACGAGCCGCCCGCACCGAGCGAACCTCGCGACAACTCCTCGGTGGCGATGACCATGCCGAGATAGTCGGACTCGCCGCCTGCCGCGAACCCGCCGTACTCCTCAGGCACCGACAGGCCGAAGCCGCCCATGTCGGCCAGCCCGCTGATCACGTCCTCGGGGATGTCGCTGTTCTCGCGGTGGATGTGCTCTGCGACCGGCTTCAGCTTGTCGTCCGCAAACCGGCGGAACGTGTCTTGGACGAGCTCGAAGTCCTGGTCGAGGTGGCGAGGGCCTTCGGTGTCCGCCAGCTCGGCGAGAAACGCCGGGTCCCGAAACGTCGCGACGAATGACCGCGCCGCATCGAGCGCCCCCGGATCGACTCCCCACGACGACTCGCGCCCGTACACCTTCGTTGCCAGCTCGGCGACTGCGTCCGCCACGAACGCGCAGGCGATGCGGCCCTCGAGGTCACCCTTCGCCCCGTAGTCGAGCAGCGTCCGTGCCGTTTCGACGGCCGCGGCGGCGTGGGCGAGGTCGTACGCGAGGACCTGGTTGGCGTCGATCGAGCCGGCGCCGGCGAGCGCACGGACGCACGCCTCCACGACGCCCTGGGCCGTCTCGACGGCCGACGCCGCGCCGGTGAGATCGGGGGAATTCATCCCGCCGACGTTACCGACGGGTAATCGTGACGCTCAACGGCGACGCGTACGATCCGGGCATGAGCGTGTACGACCGTCCGTTCGGGCGGTACTTCGAAGACTTCGAGCCGGGTGACATCTACAAGCACTGGCCGGGCAAGACCATCACCGAGTACGACGATCATCTCTTCTGCATGATCACGATGAACCACCATCCGGTGCACACGAATGCGTGGTTCGCGGAACACGAGAGCCCCCACGGCAAGAATCTCGTCGTCGGCAATCTCGTCTACTCGCTCGTGCTCGGCATGAGCGTGCCCGACGTCAGTGGCTCGGCGATCGCGAACCTCGAAGTGGAGACGCTGCAACATGCGAAGCCCACGTACCACGGAGACACCGTCTACGCCGAGACGCGTGTGCTCGAGAAGCGTCTCACGTCGAAGGGCGACCGAGGGATCGTGACCGTCGAGACGAAGGGCATCAACCAGCGCGGCGAGGAGGTCTGTTACTTCCGTCGCAAGGTCATGGTGTGGACCCGAGACACCGCGCCACCGCGCGGCCGTCCCTACGACGAATCGATCTGGGACGCCGCAACGTGAGCGAACTGAGCGACCAACGGATCGACCCCGCGGCCAGCGCCTTCGGGACCGCAGCCGCCGACTACGAGGTAGCCCGTCCCTCCTATCCGCCCGAGGCGATCGACGCGCTGCGCGAACACGCCGGTCTCGCGCCCGGTCGCCGCGTCTGTGACCTCGCGGCGGGCACCGGCAAACTGACTCGCCTCTTAGCGGCCACCGGCGCCAACGTGATCGCGATCGAGCCCGTCCCGGGTATGCGGGAAGAGCTCGCGGCCGCGGTTCCGAGCGCGGACGTACGCGACGGCGTCGCCGAAAACATTCCTCTTCCCGACGGTGCGGTCGATCTCGTCACGGTGGCGCAGGCATTCCACTGGTTCCGGTTCGACGAGGCCGTGGTCGAGATCCACCGCGTGCTCGCGCCCGGAGGGTCGATCGCCATCCTGTTCAACGAACGCGACGAGCGCACGCCGTGGGTCAAGTCGTGGAATGACGTGATCGAGTGGCACACACGGCGCATCGCGGAGTACCAGCACACGGACTGGACGGCCGTTCTCGCAGGCGGTGAGTTCGGTGACGTCGCGTACCACCGGGTCGAGTGGTCGCAGCCGATGACCCGAGAGCTGGTCGCCTCACGAGTGCGGTCGGTGAGCTATGTCGCCCAGCTCGACGAGGCCGGCCAGCAGGAGTACGTCGACCGCGTGCTGCCTCTCGTCGGGGAGTTCGACGAGCCGTTCGATCTGCCATACATCACCCACGTGTGGACCGCGTCGCGGAACTGACCGAGCTGCAGCGCGACCTGCTCGCGTGGGCGGAGGTGGCCCGCCGCGACCTGCCGTGGCGCCGTACCCGCGACCCGTGGGCGGTGCTCGTGTCCGAGTTGATGCTGCAGCAGACACAAGTGCCAAGGGTCCTCGCGCGCTTCGAGCCCTTTCTCGCACAGTTCCCGACACCCGCCGCGTGCCGCGCCGCTGCCGTGGGTGAGGTCGTTGCCGCGTGGTCGGGGCTCGGTTACAACCGCCGAGCCGTCAACCTTCATCGCTGCGCGGTCGTGGTGTGCGAGCGATACGACGGCCGGATGCCGAACGACCTCGACGCACTGCGCGCGCTGCCGGGCATCGGCCCGTACACCGCCCGCGCCGTCCTCGTGTTCGCGTACGAGCGGGACATCGGGCTCGTCGACACGAACGCTGGACGCTTCGTCGCGCGTGCGCTCGCAGGCGAACCCGTGCCGGCCAAGCGCGCGCAATTGCTGGCGGACAGTGTCGTTCCGGCCGGCCACGGGTGGGCGTGGGGACAGGCCGTGTTCGATCTCGGAGCCTCGGTGTGCACGAAGCGCGACCCGTCCTGCGAGCGGTGTCCGATCGCGCAGCACTGCGCTTGGCGACGCGCGGGCTGGCCGGCCCCGGATCCGATCCGCGGATCGGCCGGTATCAGCGCGTCACAGTCCACGTTCCAAGGATCGTTTCGCCAGGGGCGCGGCCGGCTGCTGGCTCGCCTGACTGCCGGTCCTGTTGCGACGGACGCGCTCGCCGCGGCGACGGGTTGGCCCGACGACTCGGTACGAGCCGCCTCCGCGGCCGAGTCACTGGTGACCGACGGTCTCGCCGTGCGACGCGACGACGGCTCGCTCGCCTTGCCCTGAGTCAGTCCGGCCCTAGTCCTCGCCGGAGATCGTGGCGACGATCTCCTCGAAGGCGGCATCGGCCAGGGCTCGCATCTCGTCGTCGGTCCGATCTTGGATCGGGTGTGCGACGAACACTCGGGCGATCTCGTCGAAGCCGAGTGAGTGTGCCTGTGCGGCCGCGGCCTGCACGAACTCCGTGGATGCGACGAACATCGACGGGATACCGCGAGCTTCGAGATCAGCGATGTCGTGCACACTGCACGACGTGCACGACCCTCAGTCGGCGAGCGCCTCGATCACGAGATCGCACTTCGTCGATATCTCGTGACGGAGATCGAGCGGCGCGGGCTTGGTGAACGTCGGCTTCGCGAACCGCAGCACTTCGATGTTGTGGCCGCGCAGACGCTTCTCGAGTTGGTCGAGGAACACGTCCCCACGCGGCTTGGAGATGTCGAGCAGGCCGACCTTGAGCCCGTCGAGCTTCGTGGGTCTGGCCAGCCGCTCGCGCTGTGACGGCGTCCGCTCGGATGTCGGATCGAGAAGTACCTGGTTCATGACGCGATCTCCTTCGTGATCGGCTGGCTGCCCGTCTCACCGTTGGCCCAACCGCCGATGATCGTCGAAAACAGTCCGGCACCGCCGCCGGCGTGCACGATCACGATGCCGTCCGGCCGGAATTTGGGGAGCTGCGAGTCGCGGGCCCAGTCGGGCACTCCTTCGGCGATGCCGTCCGCGCCCCGGACGATGGCCTGGCCGTCGAGCAGGGTCAGCTCGTGCAGTCGCTCGCGCAGCTGCGCCTTCGTCCATCCGCCTTCTGCGAACACGCGCCCGTGCTCCGGGCCGACGACGAGGATCGCGTCGAACACGATTGGGAGCTTCGGATGCTGCACCGTGCGCAGGCACGCCGCGAACGACCGGGCGAGTGACTCGGGATCGCGCGAGAGCTGATCCACGATCCCGCGTGGCCCTTCACCGGGGAACAGCGTCACCGCGCTCGACTCGGGCGCGAAGCCGCGCTCGACGTGCAACGGTTCCCAGGGCGAGCGCTCTTCGTTCTCCGGGAAGCAGAACGACACCTTGCCCGGGTTCCCTTGGGTGGCCCGGTCGACGCCGCCGGGTTTGCCGCCACCGACGTTGCGGATCACGAGCTGCAGCGCACGTCCGATGGTCGAGTTGGCCCGGTTGCCTTGACCGAGGACGTTGACCCCGTCGTTCATCCCGATGCGATGGCGGATGGGACCGTTGACGATCATCACTGGCCCGACTGGCATCGTCGTCGCGAGCAGGCCGTGGATGTTGAACGTGTCCGTGCATGCTGCCTCGAGCGCGGTCAACACGACAGGCAGGTACTCGGGCTTGCAACCGGCGAGGACCGCGTTGATGGCGACCTTCTCGACGGTGCACTCGACCAGATCGGGAGGGACGACCGCGACGATGTCGTCCGGCGCGCGGTCCGTGCCGTCGAGCATCCGCAGTACCCGTGCTTCGGTCGGCGGTACGACCGGAAGGCCGTCGCTCCAACCGCGGTCGAACATCGCCTCCGCTTCGTCCTCGAGCTCGGCGACCTGCACGCGCCGCGCGTGCAGCTTCGATCCCTCGAAGCGGACGCGCAGACCGTCCACAATCGCGGGGTCGACGGACAGCGAGCCGCACCCTGGTCGCATGTCGACCAGATCGGCACCGAGGCCGTGTACGCCGGTCAGAGACTCCCACTGGTCGCGGCTCCATCCGACGGTGCGCCCGCGCTCCGTGCCGTCCTCGACCTGTAGGACGGTCGGAACAGTCTCGATCTGATTGTGATACGACACCGCGATGTCGTCGTCGTGCACGACCTTGCCGACACCGACCGGGAACGCCGGGTCGTCCTGTGTGAACACCGTGAGCGTCAGCCCCGAGGCGACATCGAGTTGCGCGAGCACGGGTTCGATCATCCGGCACGTCGGGCAATCGCGCTTGACGACGACCACCACACCATCCGGAAGCACGGGTCCATCCCCCACAGCCGCTCATTCTGGCGTCAATCGGGGCGGATATGCGCACTGGTTGACGCCAGAACGAACCTGGGCAGCCTGTCAGGAGGCGAGGAATTCGAGGATGTGGGCGTTCACGATGGTGGGTGCCTCGACCTGGAGGAAGTGACCGGTGCCTTCCACGATGACCGCCCGTGAGCCTTCGACGGGCATGTAGTCCTGCGCGTTGCGCGCGAGTTCGGAGCCGATGCAACCGTCGTCGAGTCCGTGGAGGTACAGGTGCGGCTGCGGTGGCGTCTGTCCCACCGCGTCCTCGTACGCCTGGAACTCCGGGACCTGTCCTACGCCTCCGATCGTCGAGCGATACGACGCGAGCGCGGCCGCCAGCCGTTCGGGATCGCGAAGCGAGTCCTTCACATGACCGACGTCCTCGGCCGCGGTGTATCCGGGTGACCAGTCAGCCCACAGGCGGTCGATGAACTCCATGTCGTTCATCAACACCGCGGTGTCGGACAGCGGGTGCTGGAAGAAGAACATGTACCACGAGCGACGCAACTGGTCGTAGGTGAAGAACGCTTGGGCCAGCGAGCCCGCAGGGGGAACCGCGGCCGTGACGAACTTCGACCACCGTTGCGGCTCGTAGGAGGCCGCGCCGGTGGCAATGAGCGCGCCCCAGTCATGTCCGATCAACACTGCCGACTCATCACCACCCAACGCCTCGTGCAGCGCGACCGCATCGGCCACCGCGGCACCGTTCTGATACCGACTCTTCGGATCGAGATCCGTCGGCGCGTAACCGCGCAGCCACGGCGCGACCGCGCGGTAGCCGGCATCCGCCAGCACCGGCAGCAAGTGCCGCCATGTCCACGCGGAGTCGGGAAACCCGTGCAAGCAGAGTGCGAGCGGTCCCGTGTCTCCGCACGCCAGATAGGCGTGCTCGATGCCGTTGGCGTTGATGCGATGTTCGGTTAGCTCCACGAACGGGGACAGTAACGGCGAGGGTCGGCCTCCAGGGCCGAGGAGGGCTGCGTGACATGCGTCACCAAGAGGAAACGTCAGAACGTGCCGAAGTACTCTTCGAAGAGCCAACCGGCGGGCAGTACCGAGACCGAGGGGGAGTCACGCTCACCGTTACCTTCTACGGGGTCCGAGGATCAACCCCCTGCCCGTGCGAGGCGAACCTTCGCTACGGCGGCAACACGGCCTGCGTCGCGCTGGAAGCACCCGGCTGTGAGCCGATCGTCCTCGACCTGGGCACGGGCATGCGCTACTGGGGTGACACGCTCGCCAAAGACGGCAGCTTCCGGGGCCACGCGCTCGTCACCCATCTGCACTGGGACCACGTGCAAGGGCTGCCGTTCTTCGTCCCCATCGACCGTCCGGGCGCCCAACTCGACATCTACGGGCCGCCCCAGGACGACTGCACGCTCGAGCAGGCGTTCGAGGACTTCATGCGGCCGCCGTACTTCCCGGTGCGGTTCACAGACCTCCGCGGCGACATCCGCTTCCACGACGTCACCGACACGGACATCGCGATCGGCGACGCCAAGGTCAAGGTGCGCAGCGTTCCGCACATCGGACTGACCAACGGCTACCGCATCGAGATGGGCGGCGCGGTTGTTGCGTACATCAGCGATCACCAGCAGCCGATGGACGGCGGCATGGAGGTCGCAACCCACGTCCACGAGTTGTGCGAAGGGGCGGACGTCCTCATCCACGACGCGCAGTACACCCCCGACGAGTTCGCCGAGAAGCGCCACTGGGGTCATTGCACCGTCGAGTACGCGGTCGAAGTCGCGAGTGCTTGCAGCGTGAAGACGCTCTGCCTGTTCCACCACGACCCGTCGCACGGCGACGATGTGGTCGATCGCATGGTGGATCGCGCCATCGCGGCCCGGAATGGCGACGGCGTTCCGAACGAGATCGTCGCCGCTGCGGAGGGCCTCGCGATCTCGTTGGGCTCCTGAGCGGGTCGACGACCACCCACTACTCTCCGGGCGAGTGACGAACGCGGAAGTCGGAGACGACGGCGAAACGCGCGACGAGACGGAACACCATCTGTCGTCCTTCGACGAGGCCAAGTTTCGGCAGGTACTCGGTCACTTCCCGACTGGCGTCGTCGTCATCACGGCCGTCAACGACGGCGCGCCGGCTGGTCTCGCCGTCGGCTCGTTCGCGTCCGTGTCGCTCGATCCCCCGCTCGTCGCGTTCTTCCCTGGACGCTCGTCGACGAGCTGGCCGCAGATCGAGCAGGCCGGGTATTTCTGCGTCAACATCCTCGGCGAGCAGCAAGAAGACATCTGCCGCATCTTCGCCAGCCGTGGGTCCGACAAGTTCGCGACCATCGGATGGAAGCGGGGCCGCACCGGTGCACCGATCCTCAACGATGTCGTCGGCTGGATCGAATGCTCGATCGAGCGAGTCGACGAGGCCGGCGACCACTTCTTGGTGTTGGGACGCGTCATCGACCTCGATGTGGAGCACGAAGGTGGGCCGCTGATCTTCTTCCGTGGCGGCTACGGCCGCTATGAGGTGTAGCGCGGTGCGCGGTACTCTCTGACCACTTTCGGTGGTCGCCGAGCGGAGGAGGGCGGATGGGAGATCTCGACGCACTGCACGGCAGCGAACTCTCGGACAGCCAGATCGACGTGGCGACGGCACGAGAGCGCGCTCGACTCCACCGCCTCGGCCGGCTTGCGATTGTTCTCTGGCTCCTCTTCGGGTGGATGGCGCTGCGCATGTTCTGGGGGCACTCGCTGCTGCCCCACGTGGACATTCCGCAGCAACTGATCCCGAGCCTCCTCATCGTCGTCATGCTCGGTTCTGTGTTGGTGATCCCGATGCTTGCGGCCGGCCGCTCGCCCCACGTGCTCTACCGCCCGTCCGACATCGATGTCGGCGTCGACGACGTCGTCGGCGCGAACGTCGTGCGCGAAGAGGTCATTCGCACGCTCAATTTGTTCCTCGCCCATCAGACAGTGCGCGATCGGTTGGGGGCCACACCCAGGCGAGGCGTCCTGTTCGAAGGGCCGCCGGGCACCGGCAAGACGCACATAGCGAAGGCGATGGCGCGCGAAGCAGGCGTGCCGTTCCTGTTCGTGGCGTCGTCGTCGTTCCAGTCGATGTACTACGGGCAGACGAACCGCAAGATCCGGTCGTACTTCCGCGCGCTGCGTAGCGCGGCTCGGCGCGAGGGCGGTGCCATCGGGTTCATCGAGGAGATCGATGCCATCGGGTCGACGCGGTCGGGCATGGGCTCATCGACTGGTCGCGAAGGAATCTCCGGCGTCGTCAACGAGCTGCTGATCCAGCTCCAGTCCTTCGACGAGCCGACCACCGGTGTGCGCACCAAGGGCTGGTTCATCGAGCGCTTGAACGCCTTGCTCCCCACGTACCTGACGATGCGCAAGCCGAGGTCGACGGCCGCCAACGTGCTCATCGTCGCGGCCACCAACCGCGCTTCGGATCTCGATCCTGCCTTGCTCCGGCCCGGGCGGTTCGACCGTACGATCCATTTCGATCTGCCCAGCCGTGACGAGCGGCGGGCCTTGGTCGACTACTTCCTCGCCCGCAAGGCACACGTGCCGAGCCTCGACGAAGGACGGGCACGCGACGACCTCGCGGCGGCCACGCTCGGATACTCACCCGTGATGATCGAGCATCTCTTCGACGAGGCGCTCGTATGGGCGCTGCGCCGCGGAGGTGAAGCGCTCGACCAGCGCGATCTGCAGCAGGCGAAGATGACCGAGGAGCTCGGTCTCAGTCATCCGACGGCGTACACCGACGACGAGAAGCTGTGCATCGCGACGCACGAGGCCGGTCATGCAACGGTCGCATACTTGTGTGGCCGGGAGGACGGCAGCCTCGAGCCGATCCGCCGGCTCGAAGTGCTCTCGATCGTCAAGCGCCGCGACTCACTCGGGTTGCTCGGCCACGCCGATGACGACGAGCGCTTCACGCGGACGCGCAGCGAGCTGCTGTCACTCATTCGGATCGCGTTCGGCGGGATGGTGGCCGAGGAGCTCGCGTTCGGTGAGAGCGGAACCGGTCCGTCGGGCGACCTCGCCCAAGCCACTCGCATGGCGTCGCAGATGGTCGGCGCGTTCGGCATGGCCGGCTCGCTCCTGTCGCTCGACGCGGCCCAAGGTGCGCTCGGCGAAGACTTGGTCTCCAAGGTGCTGAGCGACGAGCCGAGCCGCGAAGCGGCCGAGAAGATCCTGACCGAGGCCAAGGCCGACGCGGAACGTCTCCTGGTTGGTCACCAGCCCATCCACGCCGCGCTGCGCGACGCATTGCTCGACAAGGGCGAGCTGGTGGGCGAGGAGATCCTCGACGTGATCCGGGCTGCGATCCTCCGCGACGAGCTCGACTCGATCGACTTGCGACAGCAACCGGTCGACTGAAGTTCACGTAGTCGGTGACACCGGCGCATCGAGCGCGTCGATGAGGAAGGACAGCATGAAGGCCTGGTCGCGCCAGAGGTCGTAGCGCCCCGATGGACCTCCGTGACCGGCGCCCATCTCTGTCTTGAGGAACAGGAGACGATCGCCGGTCTTCGTGGCGCGCAGCTTGGCCACCCACTTGGCTGGCTCGTGGTAGCCGACGCGCGGATCGTTGAGTCCGGCAGTGGCGAGGATCGCCGGATACTCCTTGGCGTCGACGTTCTCATAGGGCGAGTACGACTTCATGTACGCGAACACATCGGCTGACTCGATCGGGTTGCCCCACTCCTCCCATTCGGCAACCGTCAGCGGAAGCGTCGGATCGAGGATGGTGTTGAGCGCATCCACGAACGGAACCTCAGCGATTACGGCTGCGAATTGTTCGGGCGCCATGTTCAGGATCGCGCCCATGAGCAGACCGCCCGCCGATCCGCCGCGTGCCGACAGCCGTGCCGGTGACGTGTACTGCTGGTCGCAAAGGTGACGCGCGCACGCGATGAAGTCCGTGAAGGTGTTGCGCTTGTGCATCAGCTTGCCGTCGTCGTACCAGCTGCGACCGCACTCGCCGCCGCCACGGATGTGGGCGATCGCGAACACGAAGCCGCGGTCCAACAACGGGAGCCGCAGCGCCGAGAACCAGGGATCCATGCTCAGCTCGTACGAGCCGTAGCCGTAGAGAAGGCACGGCGCGGCGCCGTCCCTCGCCACACCCTTCCGGTGCACCAGCGAGATCGGGACCTGCGTGCCGTCGTCGGCGACAGCCCACTCCCGGTGTGACTCGAACTCCGCGGGGTCGTATCCGCCGAGCACCGGCTGCTGCTTGCGCAGGACCAGCGAGCGGGCCGCGATGTCGTAGTCGTACACCGTGGGCGGCGTCACGAGCGACTCGTAGCCGAGACGGAACTCGCCAGTCGTGAACTCCGGGTTCTCGCCCGGCTCGACCGAGAACACCGACTCGGGGAACTCGATCTCCCATGCGTCGCCTTCGTCGGTAAGGATCCGGAGGCCGGTGAGCGCGTCGTGGCGCAGGTGAACGACGAGATGGTCGGCGAACGCCTCGACATCCATCAGCCGTGTCCCGGGCGAGTGTGCGATGAGCGGACGCCAGTGTTCGTGGCCGGGTGTGGCGATCGGTGCTTCGGCCAGTTCGAAGTCCAACGCGCCGTCGTTGTGCAGGATGACGAATCGGTCACCCTGGTGGTCGATCGAGTACTCGACACCCTGTCGTCTCGGTTCGATCACCGCGAACTCGGTGTCGGGCGTCGCTGCGTCGAGAACACGGACCTCACTGGTGAGCTTGCTCGACGAAGACACGATCACGTAGCACTCGCTGCGGCTGAGACCGAGCGAGACGAAGAACCGCTCGTCGTCCTCCTGGTACACCATCACGTCGTCCGCGCTTGCAGTGCCCAGCCGGTGACGCCACACCCGATACGGGCGGTGCGCCTCGTCGATCGTCGTGTAGAAGAACGTCGCGTTGTCGGTGGACCACGCGGAGCCGTAGTACGTCCCCTCGATCTCGTCGGCAAGCAGTTGGCGGGAGTCCAGGTCCTTGAAACGGACCGTGTAGATCTCGTCGCCGTCGTAGTCCGTGGAGTATGCGACGACGCGATGGTCGGGACGCACGTCGACGACACCGAACGCGAAGTACGGCGAGTCGCCGGCGAGCTCGTTGCCGTCGAGCAGGAGTTGCTCGCCCGCTTCGTCGTCCTGCTCAGGGCGCCGGCACAGCTTCGGGTACTGCATGCCTTCTTCGGTCCGCGTCACGTACCACCACGGGCCTCGCCGCACAGGGACGGACAGATCGGTCTCCTGTACGCGGGCCTTGATCTCCTCGAACAGCTGCTCGCGCAATCCTGCGAGGTCGGCGGTGCCCACCTCGGTGAACGCGTTCTCCGCTTCGAGGTAGGCGACCGTGTCCGGATCGTCGCGGTCGATCAGCCAGTACCAGTCGTCCGCGGTCTCCTCGTCGTGGATGCGACGTACGTGCGGCACGCGCTTCGCGACTGGCGGTTCCGGATGACCCATGGCAGCGCAACCTACGGCGAATCCGCTTGGGACTCGACCCCGGAGGACCGGTAGATTCTTGACCCGTGGGTCAAGGCGAGGAGGACGACGCGGCACCAGCATCCCCGGTGCATTCCGACACACGGGCCGGCTGGCGGCTCATGGCCGACGTCCTACGCCCGCAATGGTTCCCGGTTCTGGTCGGCGTCGTCGTCGGCCTCGTGTGGACGGCGGCGAAGGTCTCGGTTCCCCTTCTCGTCCGCGGTGCGATCGACCACGGGATCGTGACCGACGACAGCAACGCGCTGCGCCAGTGGGCCATCGTCATCGGCATCGTCGGCATCGTGCAAGGCGCGTTCACCGGTTTGCGACGGTGGTGGGCGTTCCGTGTCGCGAGATGGTCGGAGACGACGTTGCGCGACCGGCTCTTCGCCCACCTCCAGCGTCTCCACTTCGCGTACCACGACCAGGCTCAAACGGGGAACCTGATGAGCCGCGCCAACACGGACCTCAATCAGATCCAGCAGTTCCTCGTGATGATCCCGCTCACGCTCTCCAACGCGGTCACCGTCGCTGCCGTCACCGTCATCCTCATCACGATCGACCCGGTCCTCACCCTGCTGGCACTCGGCAGCCTGCCGCTGCTCAATGTGTTCGCCAAGCGGTTCGGCGTCCGCCTTCACCCTGCCGTCATGGGCATCCAGCGTGAGTCCGGCGACGTCGCGGCCGTGGTCGAGGAGACGGTCTCGGGCGTGCGCGTCGTGAAGGGTTTCGGCGCCGAGCGCGTGCAGCAAGCGAGGTTCCGCGGCGAGGTCGACCAGTTGTACGACGAGTCGATCGAAGCCACGCGCGTGCGCTCGGTCTTCCTTCCGGCCCTGGAGCTGCTGCCGAACATCGGACTGATCCTCGTGCTCGCGTACGGCGGTCACCAGGTGATCAACGGCAGCCTGACCCTCGGCAGCCTGGTCGCATTCAACGTCTACGTCGTGATGCTCATCTGGCCGTTGCGGATGCTCGGCATGATCCTCGCCCAGGCGCAACGGGCGGTCGCGTCGAGCCAGCGTGTGCACGAAGTGCTGGTCGCCGAACCCCAGGTCATCGACGCACCGCACGCGGTGAAGCTGCCCAAGCCGACGGCGGACCGCCCCACGGGCGAGTTGCGCTTCGAAGCCGTCACGTTCGGGTATCCCGCCGGCCCGGCTCGGCCCGTCCTCGACCGGCTCGACCTGCGCGTGCAAGCGGGCGAATCGGTCGCATTGGTCGGCCCCACCGGAAGCGGCAAGACGACGATCGCCCGCTTGATCCCACGGTTCTACGACATCGGCGCCGGTCGCATCGTGCTCGACGGCGTCGACGTGCGCGATGTGCCCCTACATGCTCTGCGGCGCGCCGTCGGCATCGTGTTCGAGGACACGTTCCTGTTCAACGACTCGGTGGCCGCCAACATCGCGTTCGCCGAACCCGACGCGTCCAATGACCTCATCGAGCGAGCAGCGCGCCTCGCGGGCGCGCACGACTTCATCCTCGGGCTGCCTGACGGCTACGGGACCCAGATCGGTGAACGCGGCTTCTCGCTGTCGGGTGGACAGCGCCAGCGCATCGCGATCGCTCGCGCCATCCTCGCCGACCCGCGCGTGCTCATCCTCGACGACGCCACCTCTTCGGTCGACCCGACGAAGGAGCACGAGATCAGAGACGCCCTCACCGAGGTCATGCGCGGGCGCACCACGATCGTGATCGCCCACCGACCCGCCACGATCGCGCTCGCCGACCGCGTCGTCCTGCTCGACGACGGGCGGATCGTCGACGAAGGAACGCACACCGATCTGCTGTTGACGAGCGAGCGCTATCGCGCCGTGCTCGCCGCCGCGGAAGCGGCTGATACTGCCGACCTCGAAGACGAAGAGGTCGTGGTCTAGTCATGTGGAGCATGGCCGGGGTCGACGAGGCCGACAAGCTCGACCGGGAGAAGGCAGCCAAGGTCCTGCGGCGATCCCTCAGGATGCTCACGCCGTATCGGCGCGAGACGATCGTCGCATGCTTGCTGATCACGATCTGGACGGGCACGATTCTCGCCGGGCCGTTCCTGGTGAAGTACGGCATCGACCAAGGCATCGTCAAGCACGACGGCGCGGTGCTCAACCGAGCCGTGGGCGCTTACGTGATCGTCGCCATCGCGGCATACGTCGTGTACCGGCTGCAGATCATGCTCGTCGGCCGCATTGGCGAAGGATTCCTGCGCGATCTCCGCGTTCGCGTGTTCGATCATCTGCAACAGCTCTCGATGCCGTTCTACGACCGCGAGAAGGCGGGCGTGATCGTCAGCCGCATGACCTCGGACGTCGACGCGCTGGCAGAGCTCGTGCAGATGGGGTTGCTGATGTTCCTCGGCAACGGGCTGCTCCTGGTGTTCTCCGTGATCGTGCTCGCGCTCGTCTCCTGGCAGCTGTTGCTCGTATGTCTCGTGTCACTGCCATTCGTGATCCTGAGCAGCATCAAGTTCCAGCGTGACTCGAACAAGGCCTACTTGCTGGTGCGCGATCGAATCGGCACCACGTTGTCCTCGCTGCAGGAAGGTCTTTCCGGCGTCCGTGTCATCCAGGCGTATGGACGCGAGGACGAGCAGGTGCGCCGGTTCACGTCCACGAGCCGTGATCTGTACGAGGCGCACATGGACTCGGTGCGCATCTCGGCGTGGTACCTGCCGATCATCGAGTTCTCCGGCGTGTTCACCACGGCGATCGCCGTCGGCATCGGCGGCTGGCTCGTGCACACGGAAGCCATCACCATCGGAACGGTCACGTTCTTCCTGCTGACCCTGTCGAACCTCTTCGAGCCCGTGCAACAGCTCTCGCAGCTGTTCAACACCGTGCAATCGGCAGGCGCCGGTCTGAACAAGCTCTACGAACTGCTCGACACGCCGCCGGACGTGCCTGAGCGTGCGGGCGCGGTCGAACTGCCGGTGCAGGGCGCGATCGACGTCGAGAACGTCTCGTTCCGCTACGCATCCGAAGGCGGCTGGGTCCTGCACGACGTGTCGCTTCACATCACAGCAGGCGAGCGCATCGCTCTGGTCGGTCCAACTGGCGCGGGCAAGTCCACGTTGGCGAAGTTGATCTCCCGTCTGTACGACCCGGTCGAGGGCCGGGTCGCGTTCGCAGGTGTCGACGTCCGAGATGGCACGCTGCGGTCATTGCGCGATCGCATCTGCGTGGTGCCGCAGGAAGGCTTCCTGTTCAACGGCACCATCCGCGACAACGTGCGCATCGCGAAGCAAGGCGCGACGGACGCGGAGGTGGACGACGCCTTGCGGGCAATCGGCGTGCATGAGCGGTTCGCCGAGCTGCAGGAGGGCTTGAACACCGAGGTGCGCGAGCGAGGATCGAGGCTCAGCGCGGGCGAGAAGCAACTGGTTTCGCTCGCCCGGGCCGCGCTGGCCGATCCGTCGGTGCTCGTCCTCGACGAAGCGACGTCGTCGCTCGACCCCGGCACGGAACTGCTGGTCGAAGCCGCCCTCGAACGGCTGATGGAGGGCCGGACCGTCGTCGTGATCGCCCACCGACTGTCGACGGCCGAGCGGGCCGACCGCATCGGTGTCGTCGACGCCGGCGGTCTCGTCGAGCTCGGCACCCACCAGGATCTCGTCGCCGCCGGTGGCCAGTACGCCGCGCTCTACGCCACCTGGGCCGGCCGCATGTCGAATGTTGGGTGAAATCGGGCACCAGAGCGCCCGTCTTCCCCGGAGAACTGCGGTGAAGTGACGTGCGGGAGGTTGTCACTACGCGCGTAGGGGAAATAGCCTGATCACATGACGTCCACCGACATCGGCCTTGACCTGTCCCGGTACAAGCTGGGGTGGGCCGACGAGGAAAATTACGTCTTCAAGCCCAAGAAGGGACTCTCCGAGGACATCGTCAAGGAGATGTCCTGGATGAAGGGCGAGCCGGACTGGATGCGTGACTACCGGCTCAAGTCGCTGAAGCACTTCGAGAAGCGGCCCATGCCCACCTGGGGCGGCGACATGTCGGGCATCTACCTCGACGACATCTACTACTACATCAAGCCGACCGAGAAGCAGGTCGACGCCTGGGACGAGCTGCCCGACTCGGTCAAGCAGACCTACGAGAAGCTCGGCATCCCGGAGGCGGAGCGCAAGTACCTCGCGGGCGTCACCGCCCAGTACGAGTCCGAGGTCGTCTACCACCGCAACCGCGAGGACCTCGAGCTCCAGGGCGTCATCTTCTGCGACATGGACACGGCGCTGCGCGAGCACCCAGAGCTCGTGAAGCGGTACTTCGGCACGATCATCCCGAAGAACGACAACAAGTTCGCGGCGCTCAACTCCTCGGTGTGGAGCGGCGGCTCGTTCATCTACGTGCCACCCGGCGTGAGCGTCGAGATGCCGTTGCAGGCCTACTTCCGCATCAACGCGGAGAACATGGGCCAGTTCGAGCGGACGCTGATCATCGCCGACGAGGGCAGCCAGGTGCATTACATCGAGGGTTGCTCTGCGCCCGTGTACACCACCGACTCGCTGCACTCCGCCGTGGTCGAGATCGTCGTGAAGCCGTCGGCCCGGGTCACCTACACGACGATCCAGAACTGGTCGAACAACGTCTTCAACCTCGTCACCAAGCGGGCGCGGGTCGAGGCCGAGGGCCACATGGAGTGGATCGACGGCAACATCGGCAGCCGCCTCACCATGAAGTATCCCGCCGTCTACATGGTGGGCCCGAAGGCGAGCGGCGAGGTCCTGTCCGTGGCGTATGCCGGCCCGGGCCAGCATCAGGACGCCGGCGCCAAGATGGTGCACGCCGCGCCCGAGACCACCAGCAAGATCGTGAGCAAGTCCATCTCCAAGAACGGTGGGCGCACGAGCTACCGCGGTCTCGTCCGGGTCGAGGACGACGCCCACGGCTCCAAGAGCCACGTCCAGTGCGATGCGCTGATCCTCGACGAGGACTCCGTCAGCGACACGTTCCCCTACATGGAGGTCGGTGCCCGCGACGCCGTCATCGGTCATGAGGCGACCGTGTCGAAGGTGGCCGACGAGCAGCTCTTCTACCTCATGAGCCGCGGGCTGTCGGCCGAACAAGCGATGGGCATGATCGTGAACGGCTTCATCGAGCCGGTCACCCGCACCCTTCCGATGGAGTACGCCGTCGAGTGGTCTCGGCTGATTGAGCTCCAGATGGAAGGGTCGGTCGGCTGACACCACGAATGACGCGGCCGTCGGGCAGACTGGTCGCATGCCGATGCGGCAGGACTGCAAGCAATTCGAGAGTCGTACCTACCCGAACGGCGAGACCGTCCGGAAGTGCAACCTCGATCTTGCGCCCGAGGCGCCCTGGCGCTGTCCCGACGATTGTCCCAAGTACGAGCGCCGCTATGTCGACGTCAACTGGAGCCACGGCACGCTCGTCACCCCCAAGACCCCTGACGAGCCCGTCGACCTCGATGTCCACGGCGACGAGGTCGCTGCGCTCCTCGACGAAGCCGAAGAGGTCATCAACACCGCCGGCCCGCAGATCCTCGCCGAAGTACGCGCCGAGCAGGGCCGCGGCCGCGGCTGGCGCAAGATCTTCCGACGCAAGCGCTGAGATCTCCCTGGTCGACGGCGCACGTCGGATCGACCAGCTGTGAGCGCGTTCTCGGACATCACGCTGCCGAGCACCGACGAAGAGGTCTGGCGCTACAGCCGGATCGCGGAACTCGACCTCGACGCGTACCAGCCGGCATCGGCTGACGCGCCGGCGCCCTCCGAGATCCCAGGGCCGATCGAGGCCGCGCTCGCGACCGTTCCCGTCCGGGGTGCCACTGTCGTCGTCGTCAACGGACGTGTGGCGCACGTGGAGGTCAACGTCCCGGGTGTCGACATCGGCCGCCCGGACGATCGACAGCTCGTCGGCTCGGTGATGACCGAACCGACCGACGCCTTCGCCGCCATGAACGGCAACTTCGCAGCCGACGTCATCACGGTGCGCATCGCGGCCGGAGCGAACGTCGAAGCTCCGATCGTCGTCGCGCACTGGAGCGACGAGAGAGACGTCGCCACGTTTCCACGGCTCGTGGTGCAATCGGCAGAGGACAGCAGTGCTCGTGTCATCGACTATCACGCGTCCGCCGACGCCGTCCCCATGCTCACCGTGCCAGTCGCCGAGCTGGCCGTCGGGAGAGCGGCGCGGCTCGGCTACCTCAATGCCCAGAACCTCAGCCTGGCCACGTGGCAGATCGGGTCGCAGGTCTCGTCGGTCGATGCCGACGCCATGTTCACGTCGACGGCGGCTGCGTTCGGTGGCGACTACGCACGCCAACGAACCGACTGCCGTCTCGTCGGTCGGGGCGCAACCGGACGGCTGCGGGCCGTCTACTTCGGCGAGGACGAGCAGATGCTCGACTTCCGCACGTTCCAAGACCACGCCGCGCCCGACACGACGAGCAACTTGCTGTTCAAGGGCGCGGTCGGCGGCCACAGTCGCAGCGTGTACACGGGACTGATCCGCGTGCGGAAGAACGCGCACGGCACGAACGCTTTCCAGACCAATCGGAACATCAAGCTGTCCGACGGGGCGTGGGCCGAGTCAGTGCCCAACCTCGAGATCGAGAACAACGACGTCCGTTGCAGTCACGCATCGGCCGTCGGCCCGATCGACGAGGATCAGCGCTTCTACCTCGAGAGCCGAGGTGTCCCGACTCCTGTCGCCGAGCGGTTGGTGGTCACCGGATTCTTCGACGAGGTGTTGTCGAGGCTGCCGGTGCCGGCCGCCGCGACCGCGCTGCGCAACCTGGTCGCCGGCAAGCTCGACCGGCAAGTCCCCGTCGAGCGCCAATTCGCATGAGTGAGCACGTGGTCTGCACGCTCGACGAGTTGCCGCCCGGCACCGCGCGGCGGGTCGATGTCGACGGTCATCGCATCGCGCTCATCCGTTGCGACGACGACGTCTACGCCATCGGCGACCGGTGCACCCATGCCGACATCTCTTTGTCCGAGGGTGAAGTGATGTGCGACGAACGCGAGATCGAGTGCTGGAAGCACGGGAGCACCTTCTCGCTGGTCACGGGCGAACCGCAGTCCCTTCCCGCCACGAGGCCGGTGCCCGTCTACACGGCGCGCGTGGCGGGCAACAACATCGTCGTGACGGTGGAGACAGTCGGAGTCGGAGCGCCGTGAGCGAGCTCGTCATCAGTGGACTCCATGCAGGTGTCGCCGGGCGCGAGATCCTCCGCGGCGTCGATCTCGTCGTGCGATCGGGTGAGGTCCACGCTGTCATGGGTCCCAACGGCTCGGGGAAGTCCACGCTGTCCCACGTTTTGATGGGCAAGCCGGGCTACGAGGTGCTGCACGGCACGGTCACGCTCGACGGCGTCGATCTGCTCGGGCTACCGACCTGGAAGCGCGCACAGGCCGGGTTGTTCCTCGCCATGCAGTACCCGATCGAAGTGCCGGGAGTGGCGCTCACGGCCGTGCTCGAGGAGTCGCTGGTCGCGGCCGGACGCTCCACCGCCGAGCTACGCGAAGCCCTCCTCGACGAGAGCGACCGGATCGGGTTCGATCGTCGCTTCCTCGACCGGCCGCTCAACGTGGACCTGTCAGGCGGCGAGAAGAAGCGCAACGAGACGCTGCAGCTCGGCGTGTTGCGGCCGAGCATCGCCGTGCTCGACGAGATCGACTCGGGCCTCGACATCGACGCGCTGCGCGCGGTCAGCCGTCGCATCGAGGAGGAAACCAACGAGCGCGGCTTGGGGGTGTTGGCCATCACGCACTACAGCCGCCTTCTCCACGAGCTGCAGCCCGACCACGTCCACGTGCTCATCCGCGGGCGCATCGAACGGTCCGGAGGGGCCGAGCTGGCGATGCAGCTCGAAAGTACCGGTTACTCCGATTTCGGCGTCGATGACGAACGAGCAGACGCACACGCCGATGCGCTCTCCGACCTGGCAGGCGATCCTTTTGCCGCGCCGGGCTGACCTATCCTTGCGTCCGATGCGTGTCCGTATCGTGATCGCATGCGTCGTCGCGGCCCTTGCGATCGTCGCGGGGGTCGTGCTGTGGCCGAAAGGCGGCAAGGCGGCCACGCGCGTCGAAGTGGCGCCGACGACCACGACCACGACGGCGCCGACAACCACGACCACGACGGCTCCGCCGCACCCGTTCGAAGCAGCTGATGCCATCGTCCCCGAGGTCAATCTGTACGACGCGCCCGGCGCCGCCGCGGCGACCGGGTCGATGCCCAATCCGACCGTCGAGCATGTGCCGCTCGCGTTCCTCGTGAAGGCGCACGGTCCTGCCGGTTGGCTGCAGGTGCAGATTCCGCGACGGCCGAACGGTGCTACTGCGTGGATCCATGCTGAGGATGTCGGTGTTCGTGGTGTCGACAACCGGATCGTGATCGAGCGCGAGGCGCGCCGGCTCACGCTGTACCGCGGCATGAGCGACGAGGTGTTGTTCCAGGCGGCAGTTGCGACGGGAGCGCCTCAGACGCCGACACCCTTGGGGGACTTCTTCGTCGACATCGTGGTGAAGATCACCAACACGAAGGGGGTCTACGGCCCCTTTCAGCTGAGCGTGGCGGGCTTTTCGGACGTGCTGCAGCGCTTCGAAGGCGGGGTTGGCCAGATCGCGATCCATGGCACGAACCGGCCGGATCTCATCGGCAAGTTCGTGAGCAATGGATGCATCCGTCTCAACAACGACGACATCACCGCGCTCCAACCCCTCGCACCTGTGGGGACGCCGGTTCAGATCGTCGCTTGAAACGCGAGGGCGGCTCGCGAGTGAGCGGATAGGCCGGTCGCGCCATGGCTCAGGCACCATCTCTCGTCGCGGCGCGCCCCGGCCTCACCGGTTCGGTCGACACTGTCGGCTCCGATGTCTCTGACCCGCTGGAGGTAGTCGAGTCGCGTCGCACGCACCGGGCTCGGGGGCTCCTTCGGCCACTTGCGCTCTATGTCGCGTCTCGGGTCGTCATTCTCGTCGCATCGATTCCTGCCGCGTTGCACGGGGATCCGGGCGTGGGGCCGTGGCCCGTGATCCAGGGCGGATCGGCGCTCGAGCGGGTGTTCGCGCAGTGGGACGGGGCCTGGTACCTCTGGGTCGCCGATCGCGGTTATCCGACGGCAGGGGAGTACCGGCACCACCTCTCCGACGTCGCCTTCTTTCCTGTCTTCCCGGCGCTGATCCGGGGCGTCGCGTCGGCGACGGGACTGTCAACGCTGCATGCCGCCCTTGCCGTGTCGTTCCTCCTGGGCGCAGTTGCGACCGTGCTGGTCTGGCACCTGGCTGCCCGTCTCATCGGGCAAGAGAAAGCGACCCGCGCTGCGGCCTTGTTCGTGTTCTTCCCCGGCGCCTTCGTGCTGTCGATGGCGTATGCCGAGACGCTCATGATCGTGGCCGCGGCCGCGTGCCTGTTCTTTCTGCTCGATCGTCGATGGACGCTGGCCGGCATCGCGGGCGCCGTCGCGACCGCAACGCGCCCGAATGGCGTGGCGGTCCTGATCGCCTGCGCGATCGTCGCCTTGGTCGCCATTCTCCGCCGTCGCGAGTGGGGCGCGCTGCGCGCACCCCTCTTGGCCTCGCTCGGCGTCGGCTCGTTCTTCACCTACCTGTGGATCCGGACCGGCCACCTGAATGCATGGTTCGAGTCCGAGCGCGTCATGTGGCACGACCACTTCAGCGTGGGCGAACCGGTCCTCCGACGGCTCGAGGGCGTGATCACGGCTCCGCCGACATCGCTCGCCCCGGGACGGCTCAACGACCTCATCGCCGACCTCGGGCTCGTGCTCCTGATCGCGGCACTCGTGTGGGTGCTGCGGACCGCGATGCCGCTCGCCGTCAAGTCGTACACGGTTGCCGCGCTCGTCATCCCCGCGCTGTCGTACGCGGTCGGGCCGCGGCCGCGCATGCTGCTGGCCGCGTTTCCTCTGGCAGTGCTGGCCGCGGGCCTACCGACACGCGCGTACAACATCGTGCTCGGCACGTCTGTCGTCCTGCTCGTCGCCCTGACATACGTGACCACCACGACCCTCGCCGCGGTGCCGTGACCGTCCTCGCCGCCGCGCGCGCGTCTGGCGATAGCGAGATCGTCGACGACCGCGACCGACGCGCCGCCGTGTCACGGCAACGTGGTCGTGCGGCGGGTTGGGTGATCGCCGTCGTCGCAGGCGGGTTCATCTTGATGTACGTGGTGGTAGCGCTTCTCCGGCTGCGCTACCCGTACGAGCTCGAGTGGATCGAAGGCGGCATGGTCAACCATGTCGCGCAGCTGCGCACCGGCGAACCCCTCTACAGCGCTCCGTCGTTGAGCTTCACGCCCGACATCTACACACCGCTGTACTTCGTGATCGCCGCAGTCGTGAGCTTCGTCGCGGGCACCGGGTTCGTGGCGTTGCGTCTCGTCTCGTTGATCGCGTCGCTCGTGTTGCTGGCTGCGCTGGCCAAGCTCGGACATCGCGAGACCCGCGACCCGGTTGCCGCGTTCGTCGCTGCGGGACTCTTCGCTGCGTGCTACCGGATCAGCGGCGCGTGGCTCGACATCGCGCGCGAGGACACACTGTGCCTCGCACTGCTGTTCTGCGGGTTGATCGTCGCACGTGACGCCTGCTCGGCGCGTCGCGGGTTCGCTGCAGGTGTCCTGATGTCGCTGTCGTTTCTTGCGAAGCAAGTGGCGTTGCTGCCCGCGCTCGGCGTCGGCGTGTTCCTCGTCGTTGCTCGCCGCGGTCGTTCGACGGTCGTCGCCTATCTGGCGACTGTGGCGGCGGGGATCGTGGGGACGTCGATCGTCTTCGACTGGATCACGCACGGCTGGTACGGGTTCTACGTCTGGCGTCTGCCGGCCGAGCACCAGGTCAACCAAGGCTCGTTGACCGGGTTCTTCACCAACGACCTCCTCGCCCCCCTGGCGATCGCCGTCGCGATCGGTGCGATCGGCCTCGCGGTACTCCGGTCGCAGCGAACGTCGGGGTTTGCCTTCCATGTCATCGTCGGCGCCGCACTGCTCGCGGCCTCGTACTCGGCTCGCCTGCACACGGGTGGGTACGACAACGTGCTGCTGCCGGTCTATGCCGAGATCGCGGTGCTGTTCGCGATCGGCCTGCACCACGTGCTGCGGGCGCCGAAGCGGACGTGGCTCGTAGCGCTCGTCGCAGTGGCATGCCTTCTGCAGTTCGGCCGCCTCGTGTACGACCCGGTCGCCCAACTGCCGAGCCGCGCGGATGTCGAGCTCGGGGATCAGACGCTCGCGGCCCTGCGCCGGCTGCCACAGCCGATCTACCTGCCAGGCCATCCGTGGTACCTCGAGGAGATCGGCCAGCCGGCGAACGCGCAGTCGGCGGCCATCGGCGACGTCCTTCGTGGGGGCGGAACCGAAGCGCAGAAACTGGCGCAGGATCTGTGGCGGACGGTGGCCGAGCAGCGCTACGGGTCGATCGTGGTCGAATCGGCCGTCGGCTACTCGTACCTGCCTGACAACCTGTGTCGCTACTACGAGCCGGCGCGGCCGCTGCTACCGAGCGGCGACGTGTCGTACCCGATCACCGGGACGATCACCGGCCCGGCCGAGGTGTGGCTGCCTCGTGCGGTGCCTGACACCCGAGACTGCGAGGCCATCGGCAGCTGGACCGTCGGAATCGACGGTCGGACTCAATAGGGTTTGCACCGTGAGCGCCCAACCTCCTGAAGGGTGGGTCGTCGTCGACGGCAAGCTGCATCGCGAGCTCGAGTTCCACAACTTCGTCGAAGCGTTCGGGTTCATGGCGATGGTCGGGCTGCTTGCAGAGAAGGCGAACCATCATCCCGACTGGTCCAACTCCTACAACAAGGTGGTGATCGACCTCATGTCCCACGACAAGGGCGAGATCACGGACCGCGACATCGACCTCGCCACCGCCATCAACAAGGCCCTCGGCGACACCTGACCGTCCGCCCCAAACTCGTTTCGGCGTTCGATCTGGCCCCTATAGGGCCGGATGGAACGCAATTTCGAGTGTGGTGGCACGGCCTACAGGTCGGGCAGTCCGAGCTCGAGGTTGGCTTCTTCGAGTCCACCGTCGATCTCGAGGATCTTGCCGGTGACGAACGATCCCGCCGGGGAGGCGAGATAGAGCGCGGCGAGGGCGATGTCGTCTGGTTCGCCGAGCCGCTTGACGGGCGTGCGCCGGATCATCTCCTCGCGGATCGCATCATCGTCGAGCACGATCTGCAGCGCGGCGGTCGCCACAGATCCGACCGCGATCGCGTTCACTCGTACCTTGGGCGCCAGGTCGGCGGCCATGAGCTTGGTCATGTGGGACAGCGCGGCCTTCGCGGTGCCGTAGGCCAGCATCCCGCGATCGCGTAGGCGCCCGATGGCCGACGAGATGTTGACGATCGCCCCGTCACCCTGTTCGAGCATGTGGGGTACTGCCGCCTTCGACAGCACGAACGCGGTCGTGACGTTGAAGTGGAAGGCACGTTCGAGGTAGCCCGGGCTCGTGTCGAGGAACGGCCGCGGCATCGTGCCCCCGGCGTTGTTCACCACGATGTCCACGCGGCCGAACGCTTGCACACAGTGATCGAC
Source organism: Acidimicrobiales bacterium (assembly GCA_036257895.1). Taxonomy (GTDB): domain Bacteria; phylum Actinomycetota; class Acidimicrobiia; order Acidimicrobiales; family JACDCH01; genus DATAES01. Next base: position 211 of record DATAES010000033.1, on the reverse strand, counting down.
CAGCGCAGCGACCGCGTCGTTGTCGTTGACGTCGGTCGGCACGGCGACGGCTCGGCGTCCGAGCGCGTCGATCTCCTTCGCCACCGACTGCAACTGCTCCTCGGTGCGTGACGCGAGCACGACGTCCGCGCCCGCTTCGGCCAGTGCCAGCGCGCAGGCGGCACCGATACCGCGACCGCCCCCGGTCACGATCGCAGCGCGCCCATCGATT
>DATAES010000032.1:0-4492 GCA_036257895.1 Acidimicrobiales bacterium | reverse complement strand
TGGCGCCTGACTGTTCGGCAACCGCTGTTCGCGACCCGCTAGTGCTCACCGGGAAGCCCTGGAAGAGTCCCGCCGCGATGTTCGCGGCACCTATCCCGATCATCTCTCGCGTGCCGTCGATCTCGTCGCCGCGTCGAGCCGCGAACGAAGACGCAGTCGAGATCGTGTCTGTGAGCGCCACGACCGCAATGGCGAGGGCTCCCCCGAACAGCAGTCCAAGGTCCGCAAGCTCCACGCGGGGAACGGTCAGTGGCGGAAACCCCTGTGGCAACACGCCAACAAGCGAGACCCCGTGGTCCGACAGCTCGAAGATGCGCGCCGCAACGATTGACACGACGACGGCGACGAGTACGGCCGGGACCTTTGGAAGCCACTGCTGGAGGGCGAGGATCAACAACAGCCCGGCCACACCGATCGTCAACGCCGCAACGACCGTCTCACCGTGTGTGACACCGCTGACGAATCCTCTTACGTCGTCGAGGAAATTGTCCCCGTCGATGGAAAAGCCGAAGAGCTTCGGAAGCTGACCGATGAGGATTGTGAGCGCGAGGCCATTCATGTATCCGAGGATCGTCGGTTTCGAAATCAGATCGGCGATGAACCCGAGGCGTGCGATGCCCACCAGTGCGGTCATGACACCGACCAACAGAGCGAGAACGGATGCGAGTGCAACGGCGCGCGCCGGGTCCCCATTGGCTCCGACGATCGGGATGATCGTCGCAGCAATCATCGGCCCGAGCGAAGAGTCAGGACCCAACACCAGAACCTTCGACGGACCGAACAACGCATAGCCGACGAGGCACAAGATCGAGGTGTACAAGCCTGTGATCGGCGGCAAGCCGGCGAGTTCTGCGTATGCCATGCCCTGCGGTACCAGCAACGCCGTCAGGACGAGCCCGGCGACCACGTCAGAACGCAACCACTGGGCTCGATACGACGACAGGGTCGCCAACCCTGGAACGAAGCTGCGCTTCATCTCATGACGCTAGGTGCAGCCTCGTCAGGCCGTCATCCTCGCTCTGAGCGTCGGGTCAATCCAGCAAGGTGAGGACGGCCGCAACCGCGAAGCCGAGCGCCGTAGCAAGAGAAACGAGTCGACCGCCGTGTTCGGCGGCCTCGGGCATCATGGAGCCGGCCAACATCGTCAGTACCGCACCGCCCGCGAACGCTTGCACGTAGCGCCCGTCCGCGCTCGGTAACCGGGTGGCGATCGCATAGCCGACCGCTCCAGCGATTCCTGAGGCGACAGCGATCGAAACCCACAATCGAACGGTCCAGCGGGCGCTGTGGCTCGTGCGAATTTCGGTCGTTGCCGACAGGCTCTCGGGCACGTTGGAAACGAAGACGGCCACGAGAAACCCTGCACTCACCGAACCGCCGACGGCGACGCTCATGCCAAGCACGGCGGACTCAGGGATCCCGTCGAGAAGCGCCCCGAGCGCGAGCGGAAGTCCGGACGCGGCACCCGAGTCGTCATCTCGTTCGATACGACCCTCCGCCACGTAGAACACGAGCGCGCCGGCAGCAAAGCTGGACCAAATCCATCCGTCGGAAACGTTGGCATTGGGGATGAGCTCGTACGCCAACGCGCCGAGGAGAGCCCCCGCGCCGAAACCCATGGCCGCTCCCACGACCCGACGTGAGATCGTGAACCTCATCGCGACGAGCGCACCAAGCACAAGTGAGGATGCTGCTACGAGCGCCGACAGGCCAGCCTGAAGCATTGGACGGCGATTGTCTCATGCGCGGCGATGCCGTCTCTGACCGCTCGTCGCTACGAGCGCCGACTTCTCTTATGTCGGACCGGTCACCTGTCGCGCGACCCCTTGTGACGTCGGCCTGGTCGGCGCCGATCCCCTGACCGACAGGAGAAATTCGGTTCGAACGGCGATTGGCGCGGGGTTCGGAGTACCGCCAAACTGCACCGATGCGGGATGCATGGTGTTGTGCTCTCACCACGCGCGCGGATCTGTGCAGGCGATGACGTCGCTTCGCGAGGTTTTCGGCGCCCTCGCAGGGTCGGCCGCGCTGGGTTCGCTCACCCTCGGCACCCCTGCGGTGCGCCGTCGCTTCTTGTCCACGCTGCACGGTCCGCCCGCACGGCTCGCCGACGTGGTCGGCGTGTTGTCGATCACGATCGTCGTGTCGCAGCTCCTTCGCGTCGTCGGGCTCTATCGCTTCTACGCCGTCGCGCCGGTGCTTGCGCAGATTCCCACCGCCCGCGAACCAACCTGGACGGCGAACGATCAGGCGGGGCGGCTCATCCTCACGGAACATGAAGGCAAGGCGGCGGCATGGGTCTACGCATTGCCGGGCCACCTCGACCCGACAGCCTGTCCACGGACGCCGTCATCATGACCGTGATCGAACCGAGCCGCGCACTCACGCTCGTGGTGCCGCTGTACAACGAGTCCCACCGATTCGCGGCGTGTGCCCCCGCGCTGGCAGACTTCGTGGCAGCCGAGCCAGCCGGGCGCCTCGTGTTCGTCGACGACGGTAGCAACGACGGTACGGCGGACCTTGTCGAGCGATTCATTCGCGGGCGGCGTGGCGAGTGCATCGAGTTCATCCGTCGACCGCACCGCGGCAAAGGTGCGGCAATACAAGCCGGCCTTGCCACCGCGGAATTCGGTGTTGCGGCGTTCTGCGACGTCGACTTGTCGACGCCACTGACCGAGCTCCTGGTGCTGATCGATGCCGCCCGTCGCGCGCCGGTGCTCGCGATCGGTTCGCGGGGCACCGCGGCATCGAGGCTGGCGCGCCGGCAACGGCGCGGGCGCGAGATGCTGGGTCGCGCCTACAACCGCGCGATACAGCTCGCCGTCGTCCCTGGCGTCGCCGACACCCAGTGCGGAGCCAAGGCCGCGGGCGTCGCGCTGTGGCAGCAAATTTTGCCCCACTGCCACGAGGACGGCTTCGCTTGGGACGTCGAGATCATCGCCTTGGCACGGCATCTCGACATCCCCGTGCAGGAGGTCGGCATCGTCTGGCGACACCAGGACGGCTCCCGCGTCAAGCCACTGCGAGACGGTACGCGCATGCTGCGTGCGATTCCGCGTATCCGGATGAACGTTGCATCGGTACGCAGCACGGCACATGCGCTCACGCCGGCCGATGGGGGCGTCTTCGCCGACGACAACGCCGCGCGCCTGGCGTCGGCCGATGCCGACCACTGGTGGTTCCGGTCGAAGGCCACGTTCGTCTCCCTACTGATCCGGCGGTTTGCGAACGACCCTCATTTCCTCGTCGATGTCGGTGCCGGTTCTGGCGGCGTGACCGCGATGCTCGGCCTACCGCCGAGCCGTGCGCTTGCACTCGACGGCAACATCGAGCTCGTCACCGCGTCACGCCAACGACACGCGCTACTCACGATGGCCTGCGACGTGACCGCAGTCCCGCTGCGCGACAGCGTCGCTTCCGTCGCGTGCCTGCTCGATGTGATCGAACACCTCGCCGACCCGACCCTGGTGCTGCACGAGGTAACGCGCATCGTTGGTCGCGACAACTACCTCATCGTCAACGTGCCGGCCCATCAATGGCTGTGGAGCGACGCTGACCGCCTGCTCGGCCATGAGCGCCGGTACACACGCCGCGCGTTGCGGCGTGAGCTCGAGCGCAACGGATTCGAAGTCGTCTGGATTTCGCACGTGTTCAGCTGGCTCGTGCTCCCGGTGTGGGTCATGCGCCGGAATACGAGCAGTCCGGAGGCGAAGCTCGGACTGGGCGTGTCTTCACCGCTGATCTCCTACCTGAGCATGTTCCTCACCCGTCTCGAGGCTCTCGTCACGCGATGGATCTCGCTCCCTCTCGGTACATCGATCCTGTGCGTCGCACGAGTGCTCGGTGACCCCGACACGACGGAGAAGCAGGCGTGATCACCGACCGCGGCGAAGCGATGTTCGCGCTGCAGCAGACGCTGTATACGTCGCGCAATCCAACCCGCCGAACCTTGCACTGCACACGTCGTGACTGGATCATCGACGCGATCGGCCGGTACGGAACCGGCGTACGACGCGCCCTCGAGGTCGGGCCTGGGTCGGGCGTCTACCTCCCGACGCTGACGAGCGCCGCGCATCATGTCGTCGCATCGGACATCGAGAGTGCCTATCTCGATCGTCTGGTCGACATGCGATGCGAGCACGACACCCTGCAACTCGTCCGAGACGACATCACGAAGTCTTCGTTCTCTGACTGCTCGTTCGATCTCGTCGTGTGCTCTGAAGTGGTCGAGCACATCCGCGACTCGAGTGCAGCCTTACGCGAGATGCGCCGTATCCTGGCGGACGACGGAACGCTCATCCTCTCGACACCGCAGCGATACAGCACACTCGAGGTGGCGTCGGCAGTCGCATTTTTGCCGGGGTTCATACAGCTCGCTCGACGCGTCTACAACGAGGCGGTCATCAAGGCCGAGCACATCAACTTGCTGACGCGTCGGAAATTGCGCGAACAACTCGCCATCGCGGGCTTTGTTCCGGTCGAGGAGTGGGTG
>DATAES010000031.1:0-13623 GCA_036257895.1 Acidimicrobiales bacterium | reverse complement strand
TGTCTCCGCCGAGTGCGGCTCGTCGCTGGCGCTTCCCTCGCCGCGTTGATCGCTCGGCTCCGAGCGCTCGCTGCGCTCGCTGTCTCCGCCGAGTGCGGCTCGTCGCTGGCGCTTCCCTCGCCGCGTCACCCCGGTCACTCGATCGGCGCGACCAACTCCATGTCTTCTTGGCAGTGCCGGGGGGGTTCAGGCACTTCGTCGTTCGCTGCCGTCATGCGCACCTCGGTGCCGCAGATCGAGCAGCGGTAGCGCAGGCGCACCTTTCGCAGCTCGCCGGGAGGTGGCGGCTCCGGGATTGGGCGAGCCAGACCGCCGAGCATCGTGGCGCCGACCTTCCAGATCAGCAGCCCGGCCACGATTGCGATGCCGATCTTGAGGGCGAAGTCCATCTCGCATGCATTCTGGCGTCAACCAGTGCGCATATCCGCCCGCGTTGACGCCAGAACGGGAGTCTTCAGAGGCGTTCGATGATGGTGGCGTTGGCCATACCGCCGCCTTCGCACATGGTCTGGAGGCCGTAGCGACCGCCAGTCCTCTCGAGCTCGTTGACCAGTGTCGCCATGAGCTTGGCGCCCGAGCAGCCGAGCGGGTGACCGAGAGCGATGGCGCCACCGTTGACGTTGACCTTGGCCATGTCCGGGTGGAGCTCCTTCTCCCATGCCAAAACCACGGATGCGAAGGCCTCGTTGATCTCGGTGAGGTCCATGTCGTCCATCGTGAGCTTGGCCTTCTCGAAGACCTTCTCGCTCGCGGGGATGGGCCCCGTCAGCATCGTGACCGGATCGACACCGGCAAGAGCGAAGTCGACGAAGCGGGCACGAGGCGTGAGCCCGAGCTGGTTGGCCCTCTCCTCGCTCATGATGAGGATGGCGGCGGCGCCGTCGGTGATCTGCGAGGAATTGCCGGCCGTGACCTTGCCGTCGGGCTTGAACGCGGGCTTCAACGCGGCGAGCGTCTCGACGGTCGTGCCCGGACGAATACCTTCGTCCGCCTTCACGAGCGCATCCGACTCGATGACCTTGCGCGTCTCCTTGTCGAGGCGCTTCTCGACCACGGGGATGATCTCGCGATCGAATCGACCCTCGTTGGTCGCCTGCTCGGCGAGTTGCTGACTCCGGGCGCCGAACGCATCGAGGTCTTCACGCGAGAGTCCCCACTTGTCGGCGATGAGCTCAGCCGAGATGCCCTGCGGGACGAGCCCGCCGACGTCGGCATAGCGCATGCCGACCGTCGGACCAAAGGGGACACCGAACGAGCCGTCACCCATCGACGCGCCCATCGGCACGAGGCTCATGACCTCGACACCGGCCGCGATGACGATGTCGTAGGCACCGGCGATCACGCCTTGGGCTGCGAAGTGGGCGGACTGCTGCGACGAACCGCACTGACGGTCGACGGTCGTGGAAGGGACGGATTCGGGGAAGCCGGCCGACAGCACCGCATTGCGCCCGATGTTCACGGCCTGGGCGCCCACTTGCATGACGCACCCCATGATCACGTCGTCGACTTGGCCCGGGTCGAGGTTGTTGCGCTCGACCAGCGCCTTCAAGGTCTCGGCTGCCAGGTCAGCCGGATGCCAGCCCGAAAGCTTGCCGTTTCGCTTCCCGCCCGCCGTGCGGACGGCATCGACGATGACGGCGGTGGTACCGGTGCTTGCCATGGGGCTGGCTCCTTCTCCTGGTTCCAGACTTGACCGAACGGTCAAGTCTGACGTTGCCCGCTCACCTTGGTCAAACAGCGCGCAAAGATGGCGTCACGCACGCAGTAGGGGGTAGAGACATGGCGACGACGACCGCGGCAGACATCGACCGAAGCGTCGAGAGCACGACCATCGCCACGGCATTCCTACAGACCGTCGCCGCCCACGGCGACTTGGTCGCGCTCCGGGAACGAGGCCACGACGACGAGTGGCTGGAATGGACGTTCAGCGAGTACGCGGAGCACGTCGCCGGCGCCGCCGCGGGCCTGCGCGCCCTCGGCGTAGGACCGGGCGACCGTGTCGTGCTGATGATGCGCAACACGGTGGCGTTCCACATGCTCGACATGGCTGTCGTGTTCTGCGGCGCCACACCGATCTCGATCTACAACTCGTCGTCAGCGGAACAGGTCGCGTACCTGACCGGTCACTGTGGAGCGAAGGTGGGCATCGTCGAGGACGCCGGGTACCTCGAACGATTCCTCAAGGTGCAGGACGAGTTGCCGTCGCTCGAACGACTGGCGATCGTGAACGACCCCGACGAGGTCGCTGGTCCTGAGGTGTGGACCTTCCCCCAACTCGTGCACGAGCACGGCAGCATCGACTTGGAGGAAGGCGCGTCGATGGTCAGCCCCGACACATTGGCGACCGTCATCTACACGTCCGGCACGACTGGTCCTCCGAAGGGCGTGATGCTGTCGCAGTACAACGTGATGTGGACGGCCGAGAGCCTGAAGCAGGCGTTCGGCCGGGAGATCGACCTCACCGGGTACCGGCTCGTCTCGTATCTGCCGATGGCGCACATCGCCGAGCGCATGACGAGCCACTACATGCAGACAATCAATGCATACGAGATCACGAGCTGTCCGGAACCGGGCCAGGTCGCGGCGTACCTGCGCGAGGTCCGTCCGAACATCGTGTTCGGGGTACCGCGCGTCTGGGAGAAGCTGCACGCCGGCGTTCTCGCTGCGATCTCCGCCGACGCGACGAGAGCACAGCAGTTCACGGAAGGCGTCGAAGCCGCGAAGCCGATCTCCGTAGCGCGCGCATGGGGCAAGGCGACAGCCGAACAGGACGCGACTTGGGCGTTCCTGCAGGAGGTTGCCTTCAACCCCGTGAAGGTGACCCTCGGTCTCGACCAGGTCGAGTTCGCAATCTCGGGCGCAGCGCCGATCACCCGAGACCTGCTCGAGTGGTTCAACGCGATCGGCGTCCCGCTGTCCGAGATCTATGGCATGTCCGAGTCGTCGGGCCCGATGACGTGGGCGCCGGTGCGGATCAAGCCCGGAACCGTCGGTCCTGCCATCCCCGGGTGTGAGGTCGCACTCGCCGATGACGGCGAGGTGGTCTGCCGAGGCGGCAACGTCTTCCTCGGCTACCTGAACGACGCCGACAAGACAGCAGAGACCTTGCAGGACGGCTGGCTGCACTCGGGTGACATCGGGGAGGTCGACCAGGACGGGTACTTCAAGATCGTCGACCGCAAGAAGGAGTTGCTCATCACCGCGGGCGGGAAGAACATCAGCCCCGCCAACCTGGAAGCGGCGTTGAAGACCGTGCCGCTGATCGGGCAGGCGTGCGCGATCGGGGATCAGCGCCCCTTCGTCTCGGCGCTGGTCGTGCTGGATCCCGAAACAGCCGAGGTGTGGGCCAAGGCGCACAACGTCGCTCACTCCTCGGTCGCCGAGCTTGTCGACAATTCCGAGGTCGTCGCCGAAGTCGAAGCAGGCGTCGGTGAGGTGATGAAGCAGTTCAACAACGCCGAGCGCGTGAAGAAGGTGAAGATCCTCGGCGACGAGTGGCTGCCGGACTCGGAAGAGCTCACGCCGACTTCGAAGCTCAAGCGGCGCGGGATCTTCGCCAAGTACGCCACGGAAATCGAGGCGCTGTACTCGTAATCTGCCTAAATGTTGGCGCGGCGACCCGATCGCCCGCCACCATCGTCGGCTGTGACTGCGACGCTCGTCGCCCGCGGCGTGACCGTGTCCTTCGGAGACCACCTCGTGCTCGACGAGGTCGAACTCATCGTCGCGCCCGGCGACCGCATCGGCCTGGTCGCTCCGAACGGAACCGGAAAGTCGACGTTGCTCCGGGTGCTCGCCGCCGAGCACACGCCTGACCGGGGCACCGTCACGCTCGCGCCGCCGTCCGCCACGGTCGGCTACCTCCCTCAAGAACCCGATCGCCAACCCGGTGAGAGCGTCCGCGCGTTCCTCTCGAGGCGTACTGGCGTGACCGCCGCCCACGCAGAGTTGCATCGCGCAACCGCGGCAGTCGCGGAAGCCGAACCTGACCACGAGCGGCGCTACGACCTCGCACTGACCAGATGGCTGTCGCTCGGTGGCGCCGATCTCGACGCGCGCATCGGTCCGGTGTGGGCAGGCCTTGGACAACCTGAACGACTGCTCGACCAGCAGATGACAACGCTGTCCGGCGGCCAAGCGGCACGCGGCGCGCTTGCGGCAATCCTGCTCGCACAGTTCGACGTCTTCTTGCTCGACGAGCCGACGAACGATCTCGACTTCGCCGGGCTCGAGCGGCTCGAACAGTTCCTCGACGGCCTGCCGGGTGGCACGGTGGTCGTCTCCCACGATCGAGCCTTCCTCGACCGCACGATCACCTCGGTTCTCGAGTTGGACGAACACAGTCACCGCGCCAAGCGCTTCGAGGGCGGCTGGTCGGCGTATCTCGAAGAACGCGCGACCGCACACAAGCACGCCGAAGCGGCGTACGAGACCTACGTAGACCAGCGACGAGCCCTCGAGCAACGCGCTCGCGAACAACGGCAATGGGCCGTGCAGGGAGCCCGCAACCTCACCAAGCGACCGAAGGACAACGACAAGGCTCAGCGCGACTTCTTCCTCAACCGCACCGAGAAGCAAGCGGCCAAGGTGCGGATCACCGAGAAGGCGCTCGACCGGCTCGACGTGGTCGAGAAGCCGTGGGCACGGTGGGACCTGCGTCTCGAGATCGCCAAGGCACCCCGGTCGGGCGCGGTCGTGGCGCGCCTCGATGACGCGGTCGTCCGCCGAGGCGACTTCACGCTCGGACCGATCGACGTCGAGATCGGATGGGCAGAACGAGTCGAGATTCTCGGACCGAACGGCGCCGGCAAGACCACCTTGCTGGGAGCACTGTTGGGACGGATCCCGCTCGAATCAGGAACGCAGTGGCTGGGCCCGGGTGTCGTCGTCGGCGAGATCGACCAGGCCCGCGTGCAACTCTCGGGGGCCGAGTCGACCTTGGAAGCGTTCCTGCGCGCCAGTGGCCTCGTGCGCCAGCAGGACGGTCGTTCGCTGCTTGCCAAGTTCGGCTTGTCCCCCGACCATGTCGATCGTCCTGCGGCGTCGCTTTCGCCGGGTGAACGCACTCGGGCCGTGCTCGCACTGCTGATGGCTCGCGGCGTGAACTGCCTGGTGCTCGACGAGCCGACCAACCATCTCGACCTGCCCGCCATCGAACAACTCGAGCAGGCGCTGAACACCTTCGAGGGCACGCTCATCCTCGTCACGCACGACCGCCGGTTGCTCGAGGCAGTCCGCATCGATCGACGGATCGAGGTCGCTACGCTCGCTCACCGGTGAGCCGGAAGAGCGACGCCCGATCGTCCGATGATGCGCTGACCGCCCTCGGCCACGACGTGCGCGGCCCGGTCGACCAGCTCGAGACGTTCGCCGCGCCGGCTTCGTGCACGCGGGTGCGCTTCACATCGGACGAGTTGACCTCTGTGTGTCCCGTCACCGGACAGCCGGACTTCTCGTCGGTCGAGATCGACTACCAGCCGAACCTACGGTGCATCGAGTCGAAGTCGCTGAAGCTGTACCTGTGGTCGTTCCGCGACCGCGCCGCGTTCTGCGAACAACTGGCCGCCGACATCGCCGCGGAAGTGCAGCGCGCGGCCCAGCCGCTGCACGTTCGCGTGACGGTCACGCAACACACACGCGGCGGCATCGTCACCGAGGCAACCGCAGAGCTTTCCTAACGATCAGGGCCGCGGTACTCGCAGCCGGTCGTGCACGTCTCGCGGACGACCACACGCGACAGACCCGGCAGCACGGGCGCGACTCTCGCCCAGATCCACGTTGCGATGCATTCGCTCGTGGGGTTGCCGAGGCCTTCGATCTCGTTGAGATACCGATGGTCGAGCGCGTCGATCACCGGTGCGCACGCCACATCGATGTCCGCGAAGTCGACGATCCACCCGGACTCCGCGCCCGGCTCACCGTCCACGTACACGGCGACTCGGAATGAGTGACCGTGGAGCCGCGCGCACTTGTGGTCCGGTGGGACGTTGGGCAGACGGTGGGCGGACTCGAAGCCGAGCTCCTTCCAGATCTCCATCACGGGATTCCGAGGAACTTGTGCGTCTGCACGCTCAGCCGCCACTGCGGATGGTGCAAGCAATAGTCGATCGCAGCGCGGGTGTTCGCTTGTCGCTCCGGTCCGTCCATCGGTTGCAGGAAGAAGTGATCGAACGCGAGACCTGCGTACCGTTCGGGTTCGCCGCCGGCCTGCGGGTAGACCAGCTTCAGCTCGTCACCCGAGGTCACGACGACATCGGCTTCGGCCTTCGGGCTCATGCACACCCAGTCGACGAGGGGCGGTATGGCGATGGTGCCGTTCGTCTCGATCGCGATGGCGAATCCCCGATCGTGCAGCTCGTCGATGAGTGCGCTGTCGAGTTGGAGAAGCGGCTCGCCACCGGTGCAGACCACGAACCTCGCGGCACCGCTCGCAGCCGGCCACGTCTCGGCGATGTGATCGGCCAGAGTGGCTGCATCGGGGAAGTGCCCGCCGCCCACGCCGTCGGTACCCACGAAGTCGGTGTCACAGAACCGGCAGATCGCGCTCGCACGATTCGCTTCGCGACCGGTCCAGAGGTTGCATCCGGCGAACCGGCAGAACACCGACACGCGGCCAGTGTTGAAACCCTCGCCCTGCAACGTGGCGAACACTTCCTTGACGACGTAGCCCATCAGGACGCTTCGGCCGCGTATCGGGTGGGGTCCGCCATGCCGGCTTCGGCAAACCCGCGTGCCCGCAATTGGCAGGAGTCACAGGACCCGCACGCACCGCCGTCCGCAGACGGGTCGTAACAACTCAGCGTCATCGCGAAGTCAACGCCGAGCGCAGCACCCGTGCGGATGACGTCGGCCTTGGTCATGTCGACTAATGGAGCGTGGATGCGCAAGTGCTGGGTCCCCTCGACGCCAGCTTTCGTTGCCAGGCGCGCCATGACTTCGAACGCAGTGATGAACTCGGGACGGCAATCGGGGTAGCCGCTGTAGTCGAGAGCATTCACGCCGATGAACACGTCGTTCGATCCGAGCACCTCCGCAAACGCGAGAGCAAACGACAAGAAGATGGTGTTGCGGGCGGGAACGTAGGTGATAGGGATGTCAGCGGCGGCGTCGACAGCCCGTCCTTTCGGCACCGCTATGTCGGCGGTCAACGCCGACCCGCCGAACGCCCGCAGATCGATGTCGACGACGCGATGCTCAACCGCGCCGACATGTGCGGCAACCTTCGCCGCAGCCTCGAGCTCGAGGGCGTGTCGTTGTCCGTACCGGAAGCTGAGCGCATGAATGTCGAACCCGTCGCGCGCGACAACCGCCGCGACGGTGGCGGAATCGAGTCCGCCCGACAACAGGACGACAGCCGGCAAACCCATGGCGCCCCAAGCGTAGGAGGGTCAGGCCGGCAGCACGTCCTCGACGAACTCGGTCACGCGTTCGAACAGGATCTCGCCGGCGCCGGACAGAAGGTGCCCCTCGTTCGGCAGGACGACGAGCTCGCCGGTACCGGCGATGAACCGGACCATCTCACTGGCCTGCACGGGCAGCAGCTCGTCGCGATCACCGTGGAACAACAGGAGCGGACGGCCGTTCATCTCCTCAGCCTGCTCACACCCGGCCGACTGTGTCGCGAACGTGACGACCCCGGCGACGGAGTCGCCCAATGCACATGCCGTGCGCACCGCGATCGCGCCGCCGAACGAATGGCCCATTGTGATCGCTCGTCGCGCGCCGCTGCGGGCCGCGAGATCCACCGCGGCGCACAAGTCGATGGTGCACCGGTCGAGATCATTCGGCTTGCGATAGCTGACCCTCAGGGTGCCGACGCCTGCACTCGCCAGCGATTCCCCGAGCCGTTGATACAGACCGCCCGACGGTCCGAGCAGTCCCCCCATCGCTCCGCCACAGGCGACCACGATCCGGTCCGCGTCACGGGGCCCGTGCCACATGATGGTGAGCAGACCGCCCATCGTGTACAACTCGACATGGCGGATGCCGGGCGCAAGCTCCACCTCCTGCACCGCCAGCGCGTCGAGCAGATCCAGTGGCGCAGTCATGACCCTGTCTACGCTCTCACGCCAGGAACTCGACGGGGGTGCAGTGGAGCGAGGCCACCTACCGGTAACGGACCGGCCTCCAACGCGCCGAGAGCACGAGGATGCTCATGGCGACGGAGAGTGCGACAGCGACGACCAGTGCTGCGAATCGTGAGTCGTGGCTGAGACCGGCGAGGCGGCTACAGACCAAAGCACAACCGCTCTGCATGACGACGAAGAGCCCATTCGAAGGAACCGTCAGACCGCCCGCGAGCACCAACACCCCCAACGTGCCGAGGCCACCGATCGTTGCGGCTGGCCGACCAATGCCGCCAGCCGCGGCAATCCACCCGAACAGCCCGATCAAGGCCATGGATCCGGGCCGACCGAACGACACACGAGGCTGGACGATCGCGGCGATCGCCGTGGCCGTGGCGACGACCGCCAGCGGAATGATCTGCTCGGTGTCCGGCAGGCACAGATAGGCCGCAACCGCAGAGATCCCGAACAGCACCGGCGTGATCCCGGTGCCTTCGCGTTCCTCATCGAGTCGCGCCGTCGACAGCGAGGCGCGCCAGGCGAACGCCGCAACGAGCCACGGCACCCAGTCCTCCCGATGCGGAGCAGTCATTCCCACCGCAACAGCCGCGGGCGCTGCGAGCCACATGGACCAACTGCGCAGTGGTCGACAACCACAGATTGCAAGGGCGGCGACCGACACTGCTCCGTTCACGCTGACAGGCGTCGACGACAACGACAGCCACAAGAGCACGGCGGCCGCGGGTAGCAGGCCGAACAGCTGCTTCGCGGTGGTGTTCAGAAGAGCTCGACGTCTCCGAGCGAGAGGTTCCACCCACTTCGATCGGGGATCGAGACTGGCCCGAGCGCGCGAGCGGTCAACATCGGTCCTTGACCGGGGATGCGGCTCAATCCGTCTGCGACTTTGACCACGACGTCCGCGTCGACACTGGCGCGCACGCGGCGGAAGAGCTCCGAGCGCGCGCGACGATCATCTTCCGGTACCAGCAGCTCACAGACAGTCGCCTCCCGGACGGCGCCCCGCCTGCGAATGCGGAACACGGCGAACCCGTCGCTCAACTCGCTGTCGCGCAGCACAATGCGATAGGCGAGCGGCCCGAACCCGTACCGCCACGCGAGATACTCGGGCGTTCGCAGCGTTCGCAACGAGCCGCGTGATGGCACCGGGAGCGACGCGAGGAGCTCTTTGACCGCGGCCGCATCCTCGAGAGCATTCTGCGCCGCCGAGCCGACAGTCGTGGGCTCGGACCACTTGACGGCAGGACGCATTGATCGCGCCACCTTGGGAATCGAACGCAGGCGCCGCAACGAGATGCTTACCGGTATCTTGCCGACCGTCTGCCAACCCATCTTCAGATAACCGGGCCGGCTCTTGTCGTTGGGTGTGTTGAACACGAACGCCACCGACTGCGCCCGAAGCTCGTCGATGGCGGCCAGCGTGAGCTTGGTGAAGATGCCTCGACCCTGATGATCCGGGTGCGTGGCTGTGTCGACTGCTCGGACCGCCTCGACGCTTCCGTCGCTTCGCTCGAAGCGCCATCGCAACATCGTGCGATAGCCGACGATCCGGTCGTCCACACATGCCAGCCATGCTGAAGAGTTGCCGAATGGATTCTGGCGGTGCTTCCACCAGAAGAAAGCGGCGTCGTGCTCGCTCGGCTTCCAACCGAGGGAACAACGCAACAGCGCGAGCACGGCCTCGTCGTCGTCCTCCGTCGCCGCTCGAACGGACAACGGACCGACCCCTCCATCGGTCACTTGGCCACCCTACCGAAGTCCTCCCACCCGACCGGCTGGACGTGCCCGCGCTGTGACCTGCAACCGGCCTGTCTGTCAGCCGGGCTCGAGCATGATCTCTTTGATCGGTGCCTTCTCCTCGCGCGGAAACAACCGCCAACCGACGACGAGAGCGCTCAGCCCGACGAAGAAGCCCACGAGCATGGCGACGCGGATGCCTGAAATGAACGCGTCATCGGCCGCGGCCACCACTGCGTCGTCCTCGGTGACGTTGTCGGGGAGGGGCTTCCCCGGCCCGATCAAGCTGGCAACCGCTTGCGGATTTGCGTCGTCGACGACTCGCTCGGCGACCTGATCGCGTTGCACGGGGTCGGTGATGATCGCTTCGAGATTGCGCGGAAGGGCGATCGACACCGTGGCCGCGAGGACACTGCCCATGATCGCGAAGCCCGCGGTCGAGCCGAGAGCCCTTTGTGAGCTCAGGATTCCAGACGCCATCCCCGACCTTTCGGGAGGGATCGCGGCCATCGCCTCACTGGTCGCCGCCGCGACGGAGAGGCCAGACGCGGCGCCGACGAACATGAGCGCGATCAGGGTCAAGGAGAGGTTCTTCGCGTTGCCTGCCGCGAGCAGCCCCGTACCGATGGCCAGGCATCCGAGCCCGAGGAGCGTTGGACTACGAGCGCCGCGCGCCGCGACGATCCTTCCGGTGAGTGGGGACAGAACAATTGTGGGGATTGTCATCGCAAGGATCAGGACGCCGGATCTCTCCGGGCTGTAGGTGCGCACGTTCTGGAAGTACTGCGTGATGATGAACAGCGTCCCGTACACGCTGAACAACGTCGCAAACACGGCGTAGATCGCGGCGTCGTACACCTTGTTCCTGAACACGTGCATGTCCATCATGGGATCGCTCGCATGCAGCTCGTAGCGCACGAACGTCACGGTGACGACAGCGGCGACAGCGAAGCTGCCGAGGATGATCGGCGACAACCACCCGGCGTGGTCTCCTTGGATCAAGGCGTACGTCAGCAGCCCTACGCCGACGACGTAGAGAAGCTGGCCAGGCACGTCGAAGCTTCGGCTCGCCGGGTCACGAGATTCCGAGACGAAGCGCAGGGTCAACCAGATCGCGAGCGCTCCGATGAACGGGTTGAAGAGGAAGATGCTGCGCCAGCCGACATCCTCTGTGAGGACGCCGCCGAGCGTCGGGCCGATCGCGAGACCGACCGCGGCGATACCGGTCCAGATGCCGATCGCCTTCGCCTTGGTCTTGGGATCGGGAAACGCCGCTCCAACCAACGCGAGCGACGCGACATTGACGAGTGCCGCCCCGACACCCTGAAAGCCTCGCGCCACGATGAGCATCGCGATGCCTGGCGCGAAACCACAAGCAACCGACGCGACGCAGAACACCACGATCCCGCCGATGTAAGCGAGCCGGCGACCGGAGTGATCGCCGAACGTTGCGCCCGACATGATGAACATGGCCATCGTCAGGCTGTAGGCGGCGACCACCCACTGGATTCCTGTCTCGCTCGCGCCGAACTCACGCTGGATGTCGGGGATGGCGACGTTCACGATCATCGCGTCGAGAAAGATCATGAACAGTCCCAGGCCGGTCGCGACGAGCGTCCACGATCCTCGCCTGGTCGCGGAGCCACTGCTCACGGGCCGAAAAATACGCCTTCCCGTGGCGGCACGCCGCGCCGAATGGTGATCCGGTGACCGGCTCCGGGGAACCGGTCACCGGGGACGTCGATCAGGCGAGATCGAATCGATCCGCGTTCATGACCTTGTCCCACGCAGCGACGAAGTCACGCACGAACTTCTCGCTCGAGTCGTCAGTTGCGTAGACCTCTGCGACGGCTCGCAGTTGCGAGTTCGCACCGAGAAGCAGGTCGACCGCTGTCGCGGTCCACTTGACATCACCCGTCCGTCGATCGCGTCCCTCGTACACGTTCTCGGCCGAACTCGACGCCTTCCACTCCGTGCTCATGTCGAGCAGGTTCACGAAGAAGTCATTGGTCAACGTCTCGGACCGGTCGGTGAACACGCCGTGTTGGGTTTGCCCGTGGTTGGCGTTGAGGGCTCGCATGCCGCCGACGAGCACGGTCATCTCGGGAGCGGTCAGCCTCAACTGCTTGGCCTTGTCCACCAGTCGCTGCTCCGGGGGCAACTTGTCGCCGCCGCGGACGTAGTTGCGGAACCCGTCTGCCATCGGTTCGAGCACGGCGAACGAGTCGACATCGGTCTGCTCTTGCGAGGCGTCCGTGCGCCCCGGGGCGAACGGGACTGTGATGTCGTGTCCGGCGTTCTTCGCCGCTCGCTCGACTGCCGCGCACCCGCCCAGCACGATCAGGTCGGCGAGCGAGACCTTCTTCCCGCCGGACTGTCCGTTGTTGAAGTCCTGTTGGATCTGTCCGAGGGTCTGCAGCACCTTGGCCGTTTCAGCCGGATCGTTGGCTTCCCAGTCCTTCTGGGGTGCGAGACGGATCCGTGCGCCGTTCGCCCCGCCCCGCTTGTCAGTGCCGCGGAAGCTGGCCGCAGACGCCCACGCAGTGGAGACGAGCTGGGAAATCGACAGTCCGGAGTCGAGCACCTTGTCCTTCAGAGTGGCGATGTCCGCCTCACCGACAAGGTCATGATCGACAGCCGGAACAGGGTCCTGCCACAACTGCGGCTCCGGAACCCACGGGCCGAGGTAGCGCGAGACCGGTCCCATGTCGCGGTGCAGCAGCTTGTACCACGCCTTGGCGAACGCGTCTGCGAGCTGGTCAGGGTTCTCGTGGAAGCGCTTCGAGATCGGCCCGTAGATCGGGTCCAACTTCAAAGCAAGGTCCGTGGTCAGCATCATCGGGGCGTGACGCTTCGACGGGTCCTGAGCGTCTGGCACCGTGCCCTGCGCCTCGGGATTCTTGGGTGTCCACTGGTGCGCGCCGGCCGGGCTCTTCGTCAGCTCGTAGTCGTAGTTGTACAGGTTGTCCAGGTAGCCGTTGTCCCACTTCGTCGGCTCGTTGGTCCATGCGCCCTCGAGTCCGCTCGTGATCGCGTCGGTGCCTTTGCCGGTACCGAAGGAGTTGGGCCATCCGAGGCCCTGATACTCGACAGGACATCCCTCGGGCTCGGGACCGACCAGATCCGGATCGCCTGCGCCGTGGCACTTGCCGACCGTGTGGCCACCCACGATGAGTGCGACCGTCTCCTCATCGTTCATGGCCATGCGAGCGAAGGTCTCGCGAATGTCGCGGGCTGAAGCGAGCGGATCCGGATTGCCGTTCGGCCCTTCCGGATTGACGTAGATCAGACCCATCTGCACGGCACCGAACGGAGCCGCCAGCTCGCGCTCGCCGCTGTAGCGCTCGTCGCCGAGCCACGTGTCCTCGGGACCCCAGAACACCTCGTCGGGCTCCCAAACGTCCTCTCGCCCGAATCCGAAGCCGAAGGTCTGGAACCCCATCGATTCATACGCGACGTTGCCGGCGAAGATGAGCAGATCGGCCCAGGAGATCTTGCGGCCGTACTTCTGCTTGACCGGCCAGAGCAACCGGCGCGCCTTGTCGAGGCTCGCGTTGTCGGGCCAGCTGTTGAGCGGAGCGAAGCGCTGCTGCCCGCGCCCGCCGCCTCCGCGACCGTCACTCAAGCGGTAGGTGCCGGCCGAGTGCCAGGACATGCGGATGAATTGCGGGCCATAGTGACCGAAGTCCGCGGGCCACCAGTCCTGCGAGTCGGTCATCAGCTTGCGCAGGTCATTCTTCAGCGCCTCGTAGTCGAGCTTCTTGAATTCCTCACGGTAGTGAAACGTCGGCGCCAGCGGATC
>DATAES010000030.1:0-3834 GCA_036257895.1 Acidimicrobiales bacterium | reverse complement strand
AGCGCGACAACCGTGAGCTCGAAGCGCGTCCCGACGTCTGCGTCTTCACGAGCGACGCGCTCGACCGTCCCCTCGAAGTGATCGGTCCGGTCCGCGCGGATCTGCACGTCGACTCGAGCCTCGACCACACCGACTTCTTCGTGCGCGTGTGCGACGTGCACCCCGACGGCAACTCGATCAATGTGTGCGACGGGTTGCAGCGCGTGTCACCGTCGAACGTCACGCGCGCGGCCGACGGCAGCTTCCGCGTGCAGGTGCGCTTGTGGCCGACCGCGTACCGGTTCGGTCGCGGGCACCGGGTCCGCGTGCAGGTGTCGAGCGGCGCGCATCCCGTCTACGCGCGCAACCTCGGCACGGGCGAGTCGCCCTTCACCGCGACCACGTGGAAGGCCGCGGACCAAACGGTGTACGGCGATTCGTCGGTGACGCTCCCGATCGTCTGATCGAGGGCGGAACCGCGAACGCCCGGGAAGAATCCCGGGCGTTCGCGTTCCCCAGCCCGCCCCAGACGAGCCACTCCGCCCCCACGTTGGAGCGGCTCGCCGGACCGGACGACGCTCACCGCACGCGACCTGTGACAAGGTCGGGCGACGGTGATGTGAGCGGTTTCCTCGCGCTATCGGCCTCTCGACACGAGCACGCCGGCCCCGAATGACGAGGGTGGGGCCGGTTTCGCTCTGGCTCCCCGCAGGCTCAAGCGACCAGTTCGTCGCCTGCGGATCGTCGCCTCCCCAGGAGGATGGATTGGCCGGTGCGTCGCGTACTGCTTCGGACGGCGCCCTTTCGGAGCCGAACAGGGGACTACGGACAGTGGTCGAAGTCAACCACAGAGGGTGGTAGCCGTCAAGCGAGCCAGAAGCCGTTGTGGCACGCGTCGCATACGCTGAACGGGCCGTGGAACCGCTGATCGACCCGTTCGGACGGCGTGTGACCGACCTGCGGGTCTCGATCACCGACCGTTGCAACTTCCGCTGCACCTACTGCATGCCGGAAGAAGGCATGAAGTGGTTGCCCCGGGAGGAGCTCCTCACCTATGAGGAGCAGGCCCGCGTCGTCCGGATCTGTGTCGAGCGCTACGGCTTCGAGTCGGTCCGGATCACCGGCGGCGAACCCACGCTCCGCGCCCACCTCCCGCGCCTCGTCGCCATGCTGGCGCCGCTCGGCATCGACATCGCCATGACCACCAACGGCGTGAAGCTGGCGGAGATGGCTCACGATCTCGCCGACTCGGGTCTGCGCCGTATCAACGTCTCGCTCGATTCGCTCCGCCCCGAGGTGTTCCGCGAGCTCACTCGACGCGACGACCTCCACCGCGTCCTCGTCGGTATCGACGCCGCCCTCGAAGCCGGCCTCGATCCGGTGAAGATCAACTGCGTCGTGATGCGCGGCGTGAACGACGACGAAATCGTCGACCTCGCGGCGTTCGGTCGGAGCAAGGGTGTCGGTGTGCGCTTCATCGAGTTCATGCCGCTCGACGCGCAAGGTTCGTGGACCGAGAGCAGCGTGGTCCCGGCCTCCGAGATCTTGGATCGCATCAACGCGGTGTTCCCGCTCGCCGACATTGCGGTCCACGGCTCGGGTCACGTCGAACCCGCGGAGCGGTTCGCGTACGCCGACGGCATCGGCGACGTCGGCGTGATCGCAAGCGTGACGGAACCGTTCTGCGACAACTGCGACCGGATCCGGATCACCGCCGAGGGCAAGTTACGCACGTGCCTGTTCGCGCTCGACGAATTCGACTTGCGCGGTGTTCTCCGCAGTGACGACGCCGCGCTCGTCGGTGAGACAGCGGTCGACGATCGCATCGCGGCGGAGATCGCGCGCGCCGTCGGCACGAAGTGGGCCGGACACCGCATCGGCCAGGTCGACTTCATCCGGCCCAGTCGTTCCATGAGCCAGATCGGCGGCTGACGCCCGAATCGCGCACCACAGCCGTTCGCTTACACTTCCGGCATGGCGGCGTCCGAGTTCACGCACCTCGACCCCCTCGGGCGGGCTCGGATGGTGGACGTCACCTCCAAGGAGGCGACGCACCGCCGGGCGGTGGCGCGCTGCCGGGTCAACATGGACCCCGAGACCGCGGCCAAGATCGCGTCCGGGGCGATCACGAAGGGCGATGTGCTCGCCGTGTCGCGGGTCGCCGGGATCCAGGCGGCCAAGCAGACGCCGAACCTGTTGCCTCTGTGTCACCCGTTGCTCGTGGGGTCGGTGTACGTCAATTTCCGAATCGAGCACGATCACGTGATGGTGGAGGCCCAGGTCGACACCGTTGACCGCACCGGCGTGGAGATGGAGGCGCTCACCGCCTGCGCCATCTCGGCCCTCAATATCTACGACATGTGCAAGTCGGTCGACCGCGCGATGACGATCGGCGAGCTCGAGCTCTGGGAGAAGACCGGCGGCCGCTCGGGTACCTACCGCCGCCAGCCGCGTTTCGACTCCGACCTCGACCTCTGACGACACGCCGCGCTAGGGTGCCGCAAGTTCGATTTGGGGGGCACGTTTCGAGCGGCGGGCATCACCGGCTCCCGGTGAGCAGCTTGCTACTTTGCAGCGGGGCAGGCTGAGCGTGGGAGTGGTGGTTACTTGACCGTCGTACTCATCCTGATCATTGCCCTTGCGTGGATTGCGTTCCTCGGTCCCTCGATCCTGCGGGCACGCAACCGCCAGGGGCGTTCCGACTCGGTCGGTGACTTCCATCACCGCCTCACCCAGCTCGGTCGCACCAACGGCCGCCACCGCGACCAGCCGAAGGGCCCGGCCGCGCTGTCGTTCCACCACCCGATGTTCGGTCCGACCGCCAGCGGCCGTCCGATGACACCGATCCAACGTCGCCGGCGCGACGTGTTGCTCGTGCTCGCGGGTCTCGTTGCCGTCACGCTCCTCGCGGCACTCGCGACGCGCTCGGTCCCCATGTTCCTCCTCAACCTGCTGGCCGACGCCGCGCTCGTCGCGTACGTGTACATGCTCGTGCAGGTCAAGCAGCGCGCCTACGAACAGCGAGTGAAGGTTCGGTACCTGAGCTCCGCGTACCGGCCGACGGCGCCGTACATGCTGGACGGTCGTGATCGCGCGGGCACGAGCCAGTCGAACGGTCCGCGTCTCGTGCCGTTGCGGCAAACGGCGTCCCGGTAGGGCGTGGATCACTCGGGGCAGATCTCCGCAGCGGGAGAGCTCGCGCACGACGCACTCGACCACAAGCACAACGCGCGCGAGCTCACGCTGCCCGCGTCGCGGCGCGCGATCCGTTCGTGCAGCATGGCGATCCGCGCCGTGCACCGCCGCGAATTCCGCGAAGCGCGTGAACTCATTGCGGTTGCCGCCGCCTATCTGGCCGAGGCTGACGCCGCGCTCGCAGACCATCCCGATATCCGGTACGCGGGATTCATCCACGACGCGAAGAAGGAGTTCGCCGAGGCGAATCTCACGCTCGCATTCGTGGCCGACAACCCCATCCCGACCGCAGCCGAGCTCGGCGTCGAGGTGCAGGCGTACTTGAACGGGATGGCGGAAGCCGCCAGTGAACTGCGGCGCCAGGTCCTCGACTGCCTCCGCGAAGACGAGACCGACGAAGCCGAGCGTCTCTTCAAAGTGATGGACGACGTCTACGGACTGTTGATCACGGTGGACTATCCCGACGCGCTCACCGGCGGGCTGCGGCGCAGCACCGACGCGCTGCGCGCCGTGCTCGAGCGGACGCGCGGCGACGTGACCACCGCGCTCGTCGTGTCGCGCATTCGACACCGCGTCGAGCCCTGAGTCCTCGCGCGGCTTTTCAGGCGACGAACTTCGCGAGCACCTGCTCGACGTGTACGTAACCGAGAAAGTGGCCTT
>DATAES010000029.1:0-9570 GCA_036257895.1 Acidimicrobiales bacterium | reverse complement strand
CCTGCACCTGGTGGAGCAGACCTCGTCGGGAACGACGCAACGGCTTCCCGGCGGCCGGCAGTTCACGTATCTCCTCGACCGGACGAGTGGAACGATCGATGGGCGAGTCGTGCGCTGCCTGTCGCCCGAGATGCAAGTGCTCACCCACGCTGGCTACGAGCCCGATGACGACGATCGAGCGGACGTCGGTCAGGTCGCGGCTCTGTCCGGGCTCGCAGTGCCGCCTCCGTATGCCGCGCCGCTCGTGGCCGGCGATCCGGTCCCGGTGCGCGAAGCATCGGTCGCCGACGTGGCCGCGGCCTGCACCGTGCGGCAACGGTCGTGGCGGGCTGCCTACCCCGGCCTGATGCCTCAACCGGTGATCGATGCGCTGGACCTCGGGACGATGTGGTCGGCATGGCGAGCGTCGGTGCATCGGCCGCCTTCGTCGTCGACGCGGCTGTTCGTCGGCGGACCGCCCGGCGAGGTGCACTCGTATGCGTGGGCCCGCCCAACCGACGGCAGCCGCGAAGCTGGTGAGGTGGGTGCCATCTACAGCGACCCGACGGCGTGGGGGACGCCTGCAGGTTGGGCCGTGTTCAGCACTGCGGTGGACCACCTGCACGCAGAGGGATTTCGGCACCTCAGCCTCTGGATGTTGAAGGGCAACCAACGCGCGGGCCGCTTCTACGAGCGAGCCGGTTGGCTGCCGGACGGGCGCGAGCAGACGACGGACACGGCTGCCGGGTCGTACGTGGAGGTCCGGTACCGCCTCGTAGAGTCCTGATCGTGCCCGGCGACTTCGAGGACTTGTACGACGAGCCGACGCTGGCACGCCTCGAACGTCACGAGCGCTCGTCCCGGCCCACCGAGGTCGCCCGCGGCTGGCGCAGTGGGCTCGGTGCCGGTGCGATCGCAGCGACAGCGATGGTCGGCGTGCGCGATGTGCTCGAACCCGACCGCCGAGATCCGGTCATCGAGGAAGTCGATCTCTCCCGCTTCGTCGACGTCGACGCGCCCGTCGTGTATCACCACGTCCCCGGCCACCCGAAGGCCAGCCGCGCCGTCGTCCGCCCCTGGCTCTTCTGACCCCCGGCGGGGCGGCTGGGCGTCGTTTGGGGGTCCTGTCATCCTGTCGATGACGGCTCGACCCAACGACGTGACGTCGACCTCGACGTCGACCTCGATGTCAGCGGGGTCCCGCTTCACTGTCACACCCCCTCTGCATGATGGCGGCATGGCAGGGAACCTGGTGGTGGGAATGCTGGTAGCCGCAGTGGCGGCGCTCGTGGTGGCGGCCGTCGTGCGACGGCTGCGTGACGACTTCGCGCAGCAGGGTGCGGCGGATCGCGACGCAACCGTGCGCGCCGCGGTCGACTCCGTGGTGGCGATCGCGGCCGATCAGCTCGGCGTGCGCGCCCAAGCCGGCGCGCAGGAGCTGTCCCTCCACAGAGATGCCATAGGGCAGCGGCTCACGACCATGGGCGACGAGCTGACCCGGGTCAGCGAGTTGGTCGGCGCGTTGCAGCGCGACCGAGCCGCACAGCACGGTGAGTTGGTGCAGGGTCTGCGCGACACGCTGAGGACGACGACCGAGCTGGCCGGCACGACGCAGGCGTTGCGGGAAGCGCTCGCCAGTCCGAAGGCGCGCGGTCAGTGGGGCGAGCGGATGGCCGACGACGTCCTTCGCGCCGCAGGGCTGCTCGAAGGCGTCAACTACCGGAAGCAGCGCGCCATCGCCGGTGGCACCATCCCGGACTTCACGTTCCTGCTACCGCGCGACGTCGAGCTGCACATGGACGTGAAGTTCCCGGTCGACAACTACTTGCGACACCTCGAGGCGGCGACCGACGCCGAGCGTGACGCGACCTGTTCGGCGTTCCTGCGCGATGTGCGCAACCGCATCAAGGAGCTCGCATTGCGCGGGTACGCCGATCCAAGGACGACGCCAGGGTTCCTGCTCCTGTTCATCCCCAACGAGAGCGTGTACGCGTTCATCCAGGAACATGACCGCGACCTCTGCGACAATGCACTGACGCGCGGGGTCGTGCTGTGCTCGCCCTTCACGCTCTTCGCGGTGCTGGGTGTGGTGCGGCAGGCCGTGGACTGCTTCCTCCTCGAGCGGGCGTCCGACGAGATCCTCGACGCGCTGACGGGGTTCTCGCAGCAGTGGCAGCGCTTCTCCGACCACGTCGACAAGCTGGGCAAGCAGCTGGGCACCGTGCAGGGCACGTACGACGAGTTGGCGACGACGAGGCGCCGCCAGCTCGAGAGGCGACTCGACGAGATCGAAGTCATCCGCACCCGGCGCGGACTGCCAGGCCTCGACTGCGACGACGAGGAACCGGTCGACGCGCCGGAAACCCCGGTGCTGCGGGAGGTGCGCGCTCTGTAGCCTTCACGCTTGTGACCGAGCACGCCGCCAACGTCGCCGCCTTCATGGGGATGCCCTTCGGGGGCCGCGGCTGACGCGCGACGACGCGCTGTCCGGGTCCCGATTGTTCGGGCCCGGGCATCCGGCACGGGCCCTCTGTTCGAGGAGGCACCGTGACCGACACCCTGACTGAGCACAGAGCGAACCCGGAACAGCGCACCTCTAAGGTGACGCCCGTGGGTCGCATCTACTTGACGACACCCATCTACTACGTCAACGACGCGCCCCACATCGGGCACGCCTATACGACCGTGACTGCCGACGCCGTCGCCCGCTGGCATCGGTTGGTCGGTGACGACACGTTCTTTCTCACCGGTACCGACGAGCACGGGCTCAAGGTCCAGCGCGCGGCCGAGGCCAACGGCGTATCCCCGAGGGAATGGGCCGACCAGGTCGTCGAACGATTCAAGGAAGCCTGGTCGCTGCTGAACATCAGCAATGACGACTTCATCCGTACCACCGAGCCTCGCCACCACCGCGCGGTGCAGCAATTGCTTCAGGACGTCTACGACAACGGCTACATCCGGCTCGGCACCTACGAGGGCCTCTACTGCGTGGCGTGCGAGGCCTACTACACGCAGGACGAACTCCTGCCACCGTCGCCCGGGAGCGACGCACCCGGCAACTGCCCCATCCACGACCGGCCGGTCGAGTTGTTCAAGGAGGACAACTACTTCTTCGAGTTGAGCCGGTTCACGCAGCCGTTGCTCGACTGGTACGAGCAGCACCCCGACTTCGTCCGGCCCGAGTCGAAGCGCAACGAGGCACTCGGATTCATCCGCCAAGGGCTCGAGGATTTCTCGATCAGCCGCACGTCGATCTCGTGGGGCGTTCCCATCCCGTGGGATCCAGCCCACGTCACCTACGTGTGGTACGACGCGCTCATCAACTACGCGACCGCGGTCGGCTACGGCAGCGACCCCGAGCGGTTCGCCGAATGGTGGCCGAGCTCGCACCACTTGATCGGCAAGGACATCCTCCGGTTCCATTGCGTGTACTGGCCGGCAATGCTGCTGGCGGCAGGGATCGATCCGCCGGACCACATCAGCGTCCACGGTTTCCTGCTCGTCGGTGGCGAGAAGATGAGCAAGACCGCGCTCAATCAGATCGCGCCTGACGATCTCGTCGCCGACTTCGGCGTCGACGGGTTCCGGTATCACTTCCTGCGCGACACCCCGTTCGGCCCGGACGGCGATTTCAGCTACGAGCGGATGGTCGACCGGTACAACGGCGATCTCGCCAACAACCTCGGCAACCTTCTCTCCCGCGTCGCGACCGTCGTCGGTAGCAAGTGCGGCGGCATCGGTCCGGCGCCGGACCCCGACAGCCCGCTCGCGGCGATCGCCGCCAGCGCGTACTCCGACGCCGCGGAGGCGTGGGGGAACGTGCAGCCCTCGATCGCCCTCGAGTCGACATGGAGGTTGGTGCGGGAGACCAACGCGCACCTGGAGGCCAACGAGCCTTGGAAAGCCGAGCCCGGCCCCGACGTGGACTCTGTCCTCGGCGACGCGCTCGAGGTACTGCGGATCGTCGCGATCCTCGCCACACCGGCGATTCCCGGCGCGACCACGGAGATCTGGCGGCGCATCGGGCTCCAAGGGTCACCGGAGGACCAGCGGCTGCCGGACGCCGCGACCTGGGGTCAGTACCCCGGAGGGGTGCCGGTGGAGAAGGGCGAGCCGCTGTTCCCCCGCATCACAGGCTGAGCGCCGACGATGCGCTGGACGGACGATCACTGTCACCTGCCCGACGACCCGGCGGAAGCCGCCGGGCAGGTGGCGGACGCGCGGGAGGCAGGGGTGGAGCGGCTGATCACCGTGGGCACCGAGCTCCGGCACTCCCGCGCCGCCATCGCCCTCGCCCGCGCCTTTGACGGGGTCTGGGCGACGGCGGGCGTGCACCCGCACGAGGCGAAGGACGGCATCGACGGATTGGCCGAGCTGTTCGGCGAGCCGGAGGTGGTGGCCGTGGGCGAGTGCGGCCTCGACTACCACTACGACCACTCGCCCCGTGGGGTGCAGCGAGACGTGTTCGCGGCGCAGGTGCGGCTGAGCCACGAGTACGGGCTCCCGCTCGTCATCCACAGCCGTGAGGCGTGGGACGACACCTTCGCCGTGCTCGAGGCCGAAGGTGTCCCGTCGAGGACGGTCTTCCACTGTTTCTCGGGCGGCGTGCCCGAGGCGGAGCGTGCCCTGGCCACTGGTGCCTACCTGTCCTTCGCCGGGGTCTTGACCTTCCCCAGCGCAGCTGACATCCGGGCCGCGGTGGCGATCTGCCCGCTCGATCGGCTCCTGGTCGAGACCGACGCGCCGTACCTGGCGCCCGTGCCCCACCGGGGCCGGCCCAACCGTCCCGGCCTGGTGCCCGTGGTCGGGTCCGCCATTGCGGAGATCAAAGATCTGGCGCCGGCGGCCGTGGCCGAGGCCACCTGGGACAACGCGGAACTCGTGTTTGGCCTCTAGGCAATCGGGGGACACAGCCCCTGGGAAGTTTGCGTTCGCGTTACGACGCCCGTAACGTGCGGCGCACCGCTTGACTACCGCTTCCCCATCCCGCTGACCCCCAGAAGAAGGACGGAGCTCTGGAGGCCCACGAAGATGAGGTGCGGCAGCCGTACGTCGTTCCACGACGTCGCTTGTTCTTCGCCGTCTGGTTGACGGTGGTGGCGCTGCCCATCCTCCTGATCGACGACATCCCGCGGACTGACGCTGGTGCCGCCTCGGCCCAAGCCGTGAGCGCAGACGCGATCGACACTGCGACCACGGTTCCGGTCGCACCGCCGACGACCGGGACCACGGGCGCCGATGGCGCATCCGCTGCGCCCTCGTCGACGGTGGCCGATCCGCCCTCCACCGCCCCTCGGGCGGAGACGGCACGGGCAAGACCCCGTGCGACGACGACGAGCTCCACCTCAACGACCACGACGCCGCCCACGACGGCGGGCCCCGCGAACCAGCAGGAAGGCGGCGCCAGCTGGTACGCGTACAACCCGGGGGAATGCGCCCACCCGACTGCCCCCATGGGCACGGTGATGACGGTCACCCGGACGGCGACGGGCGCGTCCATCAGCTGCGTCGTCACCGACCGCGGTCCCCATGGCGCAGGACGCATCATCGACCTCGACCGTGGCTCGTTCGCGCAGCTCGGCGATCCCTCCGAAGGCGTGATCCAGGTCCAGATCAGCTGGTAGCAGAATCGGCGCCGTGACGCTCACGCGGCGGCAGGCGATCGACCTGCTCGACCGCCACGATGTCCGCCCGACCCGGTCGCTCGGCCAGAACTTCGTCGTCGACCCGAACACGGTGCGCCGCATCGTCCGCCTGGCGGGAATCACGCGGGGCGATCCCGTGGTGGAGGTCGGCGCGGGCCTCGGCTCGCTCACCCTGGCGCTGGTCGAAGCGGGTGCGGAAGTCACCGCCGTCGAACTCGACCGCCACCTGTTGCCGGTGCTCGACGAGGTGCTCCGTAGTGCGGATCCGGCTCCGAGGGTGGTGCACGCCGACGCCCTGAAGGTGGACTGGGACGACCTGCTCGCCGGACACCCGCATTGGCACCTGGTCGCCAACCTGCCGTACAACGTGGCGACGCCGCTCGTGCTCGACCTGCTCGACAGCTCCGCGGCCATCGATCGGATGCTGGTGATGGTGCAGCGAGAGGTGGGCGAACGGCTGGCGGCGGGGCCGGGCACGTCCGCGTACGGCATCCCGTCCGTCAAGATTGCGTACTGGGCCAGCGCCGAGATCGTGGGTCGGGTCGGCCCGAGCGTCTTCCTGCCCCGGCCGAAGGTGGAGTCCGTGCTCGTCCGTATCGTTCGGCGCTCCCGCCCAGCCACGGCTGCCGACCCGGACCGGATGTTCACGTTGGTGCGCGCCGGTTTCGGGCAACGCCGGAAGATGCTGCGCCGCTCGCTCGCTGCCCTCGTCACGACCGATGACTTCGCTCGTGCCGAGATCGCTCCCGAAACCCGAGCTGAGCAGTTGAGCGTCGTGGAGTGGGGGAGGCTCGCCGGGGCGCCGGAATAGCGTCCACCCGGTGGAGGTCCTCGACGCATCGGCGAAGCTCACGCTGTCGCTCCGGGTCACCGGGACGCGTCCGGACGGCTACCACCTGCTCGATGCCGAGATGGTCACGCTGGATCTGGTCGACACGCTCCGCTTCGAAGAAGGCGACGGCTTGGACATCGGTGGCGCGGCGGGCGAGGGCGTGCCGACCGACGATGCCAACATCGTGCGCCGGGCGCTCGCGCTCATCGGCCGGAAGGCGCACGTCACGATCGACAAGCGCATCCCGCCGGGTGGAGGGCTCGGAGGTGGCTCGGCCGACGCCGCCGCGGTCCTCCGGTGGGCCGGTGTCGACGACGTCGGGCTCGCGTTGCAGCTCGGGGCGGACGTCCCGTTCTGCCTGCTCGGCGGTCGGGCCCGGGTGACGGGCGTCGGCGAGATCCTCGAACCGCTACCGCGGGAGCGGCGAGTGTTCACGTTGGTGTTGCCGCCGTTCGGGTGCTCGACGGCCGGGGTCTACCGAAAGTGGGACGAGCTCGGCGGCCCCCACGACGTTGGAGGCAACGACCTCGAGCCCGCCGCGCTGGCCGTCGAGCCGCGCCTCGCTGCGTGGCGTGATCGTCTCGGTGAGGCGACCGGCCAGCAACCCCACCTGGCCGGTAGCGGCTCGACGTGGTTCGTCGAAGGGGAGTTTCCGGGCGACGGTCGGATCGTCGTGCAGACCGCAGGAGTGCGCTGAACGGAAGCGGCGCGGGTGGCGCTACTTGCCGGCGCGGCGCTGCCAGCGTGTGCGCTTGAGCATCTTCTTGTGCTTCTTCTTGCGCATGCGCTTGCGCCGCTTCTTGATCAGCGAACCCATGTGGGGAATGAAGCTACCGGTCGTCGTCCACTACGTCGAATGCGCGCACGAGTGAGGCGAAGCGTTCGATCCGTTGGCGGATGACGTCGAGGCTGTCCGACCAGAAGCTCTCGTCCCGGATGTCGATGCCGAACCGGCCTGCCAATTCGGCCGCGTCGGCCAAGCCGGTCGCCGCCAGCAGGTCGTCGTAGCCGAGGCGGAAGCGGTCGGGATCAGCGGTGTAGCGGGCGTAGAGGCCGATGCCGAAGAGGAGACCGAAGGTGTACGGCCAGTTGTAGAACGCGGTCGCGTAGTAGTGCGGTTTCACCGCCCACATGTACGGATGGAGCGCCCCGGGGTCGAGCCCGTCGCCGTAGGTCGCGAGTTGCGCGCCCGTCATGGCGGCGTTCAACTCGTGCACCGACATGGCTCGCTCGGCTCGGCGGTCGAAGACCTCGCGCTCGAACAAGAAGCGCGAGTGGATGTCGACCACTACCTGCGCGGCACCGGTCAAGTCGGTGTCGAGCAGCGCGAGCTCACGAGCGGGATCGTCGACCGCGGCGCGCAAGCCGGCCTGCACGAGGATCGTCTCGCAGAAGATGCTGGCCGTCTCCGCCAGCGCCATCGGAGTCTGGCGTTGCAACGGAGTCCGGTCGGCGAGGTTGGTGTTGTGGTACGCGTGCCCGAGCTCGTGCGCGAGCGTCGACACGCTGTCGAACGTGCTGCCGAAGTTCATGAGCACGCGGCTCTCGTCCCCACGTACGGGCATGCAGAACGCGCCGCCACGCTTGCCGTCGCGTGCTCCCGCGTCGACCCACTGCTCTTCGAACGCGCGCCGTGCCAGCGCTGCGAGGGCGGGCGAATACGTGCCGAACGCCTCGAGCACGGCCCCGGACGCCTCGTCCCACGTCACGTTCGCGCTCGACGGATCGCCCACCGGTGCGAACAGATCCCACCACGGCAGTCCCGCGTCGTCTCGACGGCCCAGCAGTCGTGCCTTCGCGCGCAGATAGCGGCGGAAGTCGGGGAACGACCCGATGACGGCCGCGTTCATGGCGTCGAGCGCAACCCGATCGACCGCGTTGGTGAACAGGACCGGATCGACCGAGTCGGTCCAGCCGCGGCGACGGTTGAGCACCCCGGCTTCGCCCTTGATGCTGTTCATCGCGGCAGCGAGCGAGACCGAGACGGATTCCCAAGCGCCGAGCTCGGCCTCGTACGCGGCCTTGCGCATGGCCGGGTCCGGTGACATCGCGAGGTTGCGGACGACCGTGATGGGCAGCCGCTCGCCTTGAACATCAGCGGTGAGGCGCGCGGTCACGTCGCCGTGCAAGCGGTTCCATGCCGATCCACCGGTGAGGTTGAGTTCGGCCGCGAGCCCCTCCTCGGCCTCGGTCATCTGGTGCGCGGCGGCCCGTTCGGCTTTGCGCAACGGCCATGCGTGGTCCGCGGCTGCAGGACAAGCGACGATCAGGTTCTCGGCGCCGAGTCGCGCGATCCATGCGGCGAAACGAGTCGAGAGTGTTCTCAATGGCGCGACTTCGGCCTGCAACCGCGACTGCAACGCGTTGGCGTCGTCGTCGCGGGCGTCGGTGGTGACGAAGCCGTTGAGGTACGCGCCGACCAGGCGAAGCTGCTCGTGCAACTCATTGGTCTCGGCAAGCACGGACTCGAACGCGGCGATCGTGGCGTCGTCGATGGCGCACGGATCTCCGTTCCTGACGTCGTGTTCGTCGTAGAGCGCGGTGAGCCGGGCCACACCCGCACCGATCCTCTCGTGCGCTGCCGCGAACTCCCTTGACTCGAGTGACGGGAAGAACGCCGTCAGGTCCCATCGGGGTAGCTCAACCGTCGAAGCCGACATGGCTCCGGAAGGTAGCGCCTACGCTCGACCCGAACTCCGGGTCGATTGCGGGGCCCGAGCCCCGCAATCGAACCAACATTCGGGGGTCGTCCAATTGGCAGGACACAGGGCTTTGGTCCCTGGAATCGGGGTTCGAGACCCTGCCCCCGAGCGCCGCCGCAGTGCGTACGACTTCCAGGTCACGAGGCATCGTCGTGCTCGTCGCGTACCTCGGTCGCGAGCAGTCGTGCTTGCGACGTGACGTTGATGGTGAACGACACCTTGTCCACTCGCACTGGCGGTCAACGGCGCCTGTGAGGGCGCCGTTCCATTCAGTCGGGAAGTTGGCTGGAAGTCACGATCGATGGTGCCGATGAGAATCCCGTGACCTGGCTAGGAAGGTCCCCGCAGACCCGTGTGATGGAACCGTGAGGCCCGTGGGGGTAGAACGAACGTGATGACCGAACGCCGGTTG
>DATAES010000028.1:0-3627 GCA_036257895.1 Acidimicrobiales bacterium | reverse complement strand
GGAGTTCCGCGCTTACATGCGCGAGATGGTCGACGAACTCGTGGTGAGCGACCCTGCCCGGCGCATGGGCCACTCGGTTCTGCATCCTCGCTTGCCGCTCGTCGCCGGACCGCCGCTCGCGCTGTTCCGGTTCGTAACCGTGGGCATGCTCCCGCGGCCGCTGCGTGAGCAGTACGGACTGCAGTGGGACGGGCGGCGCAAGCTCGTCCTGCGCGCCGGTAGCACCGCGACGCGCACGATGCTGACGATGGTTCCGTCACCGATCCGGCATGCGCCGCTGACGTACTTCAACTGGGCCGCATGACCGCCGAGAGTTGCTCGCGTTGTGGCGCGCCGGCTGATGGCGCCGGCGAGCTACCGGCCGGGTGGTCGCTCGGGACGGACGAGCGGGGCGTGCACCTGTTGTGTCTGGAGTGCACCCGTGCCAACGTGCGCTCGATCGAGGCGAAGCTGCCCGAGGAGTGGTGGGAGTAGCCGTGTCGCCGCAGTCCCGTGCACGGCGCAGATCGACGGGAGACGCCGACCTCGATCAGAAGATCGACGACCTCCTCGAACGCATCGGGCCGCCGCGTGACGTCGACGTGCTGCGGGACATGTTCGTCTCCGCCGCCGGCATGGCGGGAGACGGAATCGATCGGCTCGACCTCAAGATCACGAGCGCGGCCCTGCGCGAGATGCGGGCCGCGTTCCGCGCCTTCGCCCCCTACGAGGACACGCCAAAGGCGACGATCTTCGGGTCCGCGCGCACGCTGCCCGACGATCCGTCGTACTCACAGGCCCGCGATCTCGCACGCCTTCTCGCCCACCACGGGTGGATGGTGGTCACAGGTGCAGGCCCCGGCATCATGGCCGCAGGCCTCGAAGGTGCGGGTCGTAGCCATTCCTTTGGCGTCAACATCCGCCTGCCGTTCGAACAGTCGGCGAACCCGTTCATCGCCGGCGACGAGAAGCTCATCTCGATGAAGTACTTCTTCACCCGCAAGTTGATGCTGATGAAGGAGTCCAAGGGCTTCATCTCCCTGCCCGGCGGGTTCGGCACGCTCGACGAGACGATGGAGTTGTTGACCCTCGTGCAGACGGGCAAGGCGCAGCCGGCGCCCATCGTGCTGCTCGACGAACCGGGCGGGACGTTCTGGCCTTCCTTTGTGCGCTTCCTCGAAGACGAGGTCGCCCCCCGCGGACTCATCGATGACGACGACCGCGACCTGTTCCTGGTCACGGACGACGTGCAGGTCGCGGTCGACGAGGTCCGGACGTTCGTGCGCAACTACCAGTCCCTGCGTTGGGTGAACGACATCCTCATCCTGCGCATGCTCCGCGGTCCGTCGGACGAGCAACTGCAGAGCCTGCAGGACGAGTTCGGTTCGATCGCCACCGACGGGCGCATGTGCCGCACCGAGCCACTGCCCGCCGAGGTCCGTAGCAAGGACAACCTCGACCTCGACCGCATCGCCCTCCGTTACAACGGCTTCGCCCCCGGCCGCCTCCGCCGCCTCATCGACGCTCTCAATCGCCTCCCCCACTGAATGTTGGTGCGCCGTGGCCCCTATAGGGGCCACGGCGACCCCGAGTTGGACGCGACGTCAGTCGTGCAGGAGGTTGGCGGCCTTCTCGACGGCGGTGCGGGCGCGGGTGAGGCGCTTCTCGAGGTCCGGGCGCTTGTCGGCACCCTGGTCGACGGCTTCTCGGAGGACGTCGAGAGCCATGTCTGCCAGCTCCTCGGCGATCACCTCGAGGCGGGCGCGGATGTCGTCGAGATCGGCCATCAGCGGATTGCCTCGTCGATCAAGGTCATCGGATGACGGACGTCGAGCCCGGCATTACGAAGGTGGACCACGCAGCCCGGGTTGGCCGACGCCACCACGGTCGCGCCCGAGCGCTCGATGGCCGCGACCTTGCGGGTGCGGATCGCGCCGGCGAGATCGCTGTGCAGCGCGGCATACGCGCCGCCCGCTCCGCAGCACAGGCCTTCGTCGTCGAGCTCGACGAGCTGCGCGACACATGGTCGAAGCACGGTGCGCACGTGCTCGTGCGCACGTTGGACATGCCGCAGATGACAAGGGTCCTGAACCGCAACCGCCCGAGCGTCGGCCGCGAGGCGCCGCGGTGGCGGCAGACGGTCGAGGCGTGCTGCGACCCATTCGTGCACGTCGTGTACCCGCGCGCTGAACGCAACCGCCTCTTTCGTGCCCAACAGGTGCCCGTAGTCCTTCATCGCCGCGCCGCATCCCGCGGAGTCGACGACGATCGGCGCGTCGCCCGGCATCGACGCCATCACCGCACCCGCCATCCGTGCGGCCATGTCCGACAGCCCGGCGTGAACGGCGAGCGCGCCACAGCAGCCTGCGCCGCCCGCACCCGATGGGAGCGCGACCGTCGCGCCCGTCGCCTCGATCACTCGCTTCGCTGCCGCGTGCACGTCCCGCTGCCACGCATCCATGACGCAACCCGTGAACAACCACACGTCCACGCCACTCGACGCCAACTTCGGCTGCCGCAGGGGCACCCGTTCGGGCAGCCCGAGCCGCTGAGACCGGGCACGCGACAGCAGCCGTGTGCGTTGCGCAACGCCCAACACACTCGAGCCGGCCAGTACGAGTCCATGGTGTGCGAGCGCTCGATAGCCGGCGCGGCGCCACCACGGTTGGTACGACTGTCGCTCGCGCGCGAGCACGCCGCGCGTGCCTTCCATCAGCCGCCCGAACGGCACACCGGCAGGACACGCCGGTTCACACGCACGGCACTGCACACACGCGTCCATGTACCCGGTGAATGCATCGTCGACCGGCGCGTCGGACCATTGCACCTGTCGCATCAGCGCGATGCGCCCACGCGGCGACGCCGACTCCTCGCCCGTGACACGGAACGTGGGGCAGTGCGGGAGGCAGAGGCCGCACTGCACACATGCGGCGAGCTCGTCGTCGTCGAGAGCGAGGTTCACGGCAGCACCGTGCGGCCCGGAGCAAGTCGTCCGGTTGGATCGAACACGGCCTTCATCCGCGTGTGGAGCGCGGCGACGACCGGGTCGACTGGGCGCCGAGGCTGCGCCACGCTGCGATGGACGATGCCGACGCCGATCTGGGCGAGAAACGGACCGTGCTCGTCGGATGGCAGCGACGCAAGTTGCGATGGCGGTAACGACCACCGATGAGGCAACGCGGCCAGCGACGCCGGCGCGCCGTCCGTTTCGGCCAGCCCCGCCCGATGGCCCTGCGCGTCGACATCGTCGCGATGGCCGTCGAGAAGCAGCCATGTCGTGGTGCCGTCCCACAGGATGCAGCCCGGACGATGCAATCGTTGCAGCAACGCGAACGGGTCGGTCTCACCGCTGAACCAGCGCTCGCACGCGGGGATCGGGCGAGTGCGCAACACGACCTCGGCGATGATCCCGAGCGTTCCGAACGAGCCCACGAACAGCCTGGGCATGTCATAGCCGCTGACGTTCTTCACCGTCGGCCCGCCGCCCTTGATCAACACGCCGTCGGCGGACACATAGCGAACCTCGAGCAACGCGTCGCGCACCGGTCCCCACCCGAGTCTGCGGATGCCACTGTGGCCGACCGCGAGCACGCCGCCGACCGTGGCACCGTCGTTCGCGGGGATCGCGACGCACTGACCATGCCTGCC
>DATAES010000027.1:0-13476 GCA_036257895.1 Acidimicrobiales bacterium | reverse complement strand
ACGACATGATCACCCACGCCGACGACACGTAGTGTCATCGGCGTGGGTGAAGAGCGCATCCACTTCGACACCGATCCGTCCCGGTATCGCCATTGGCGACTCGCCGTCGACGGACCCGTCGCGACGCTGACGATGACCGTCGATCCGGCAGGCGGCCTGCGCGGCGACTACGAGTTGAAGCTGAACTCGTACGACCTCGCAGTCGACATCGAGTTGCACGACGCGCTGCAGCGCCTGCGATTCGAACATCCTGGCGTCAAGGCTGTCGTCATCACTGGCGGGCTCGACAAGGTGTTCTGCGCCGGCGCCAACATCCAGATGCTCGCGACGTCCTCGCATGCCCACAAAGTCGGGTTCTGCAAGTTCACCAACGAGACGCGCAACGGCATCGAAGAGATGTCGAAAAATGGCGGACAGGTCGTCCTGGCCGCCGTCAACGGAACCGCCGCGGGTGGTGGCTACGAGCTCGCGCTCTCGTGCGACGAGATCCTGCTCGTCGACGATCGAACCTCGGCGGTCTCGCTCCCCGAGGTTCCGCTGCTCGCGGTGCTGCCCGGTACCGGTGGGTTGACGCGGCTGGTGGACAAGCGCCACGTCCGTCGCGATCTCGCCGACGTCTTCGTCACGAAGGCAGAAGGTGCCAAAGGACGCCAGGCCCTCGAGTGGGGTCTGGTCGACGCGATCGCGCCACCATCGACCTTCGACGAACTCGTTCGGATGCGGGCGCTCGACCGCGCCGCAGCGTCCGACCGCCCCGACGACGCCGACGGTGTGGTGCTCGGCCCGCTCGAGCGGCGCCACGTGGTCGTCGACGTCGATCGAGGTCGTGGCGTCGCGACGATCGTCGTCCGAGCGTTCTCGTCACTGCTCGAATCGCTCGAAGCGTGTCGCGAGCTGGACGGCACGATCCTCGATCTCCGGTTCAATGAACCCGACATCGGGACCTGGGTGTTGCACACCGAAGGTGACCCCGACCAGATCGCGCAAGCGGACGCAGAGATCAGTGGGGAAGGCTGGCTGCCACGCGAGGTCCGGTTGTTCTGGGGTCGGACGCTCAAGCGCCTCGATCAGTCGTCCCGCACGCTGATCGCGTTGGTCACACCCGAAAGTTGTTTCACCGGCACGCTCGCCGAGCTCGCGCTCGCAGCCGACCGCACGCTGCTCCTCGACGACGGCGAGACGTCGTTGTTGTTCACCGGCGTGAACGACGGCTCGTATCTGATGGCGAACGGCCTCTCGCGGCTCGAGACCCGATTCTGGGGGCGTGACGACGAGCTCGCGACCGCGCGGTCGCTATTCGGTAAGGCCTTGACCGCCGACGACGCGCTCGCGGCCGGGCTGGTGACGGCCGCACCCGACGACCTCGACTGGGACGACGAGGTGCGCCTCCTGCTCGAGGAGCGCGCCAGCTTCTCGCCCGACGCGCTCACCGGCATGGAGGCCAACCTGCGGTACCCGGGACCGGAGACGATGGAGACCAAGATCTTCGCCCGACTGACCGCCTGGCAGAACTGGATCTTCCAACGGCCGAACGCCGTGGGTCCGGAAGGAGCGTTGCAGCGCTACGGCACGGGCGCCCGCCCCACCTTCGATCGGAGACGAGTCTGATGACGAGCGTCGATCTCGAAGCACGAATCCCGAACAACGTCGGCCTCGGCGACGATCGACGGCTGCAGCGGGCACTCGAGGCCTGGCTGCCGCGCTATCTCGAGTGGTGGCAGGACCTCGGCCCGGCCGAGCACCAGGACCACGATGTCTTCCTGCGCACCGCGACGGCAGTCGACCGGGAGGGCTGGGCCAACTTCGACTACGTCAGGATGCCGGACTACCGGTGGGGGATCTTCCTCGCCGACGCGGAGCCTGATCGTCGCGTCGCATTCGGCGACGAACTGGGTGAGCCGGTGTGGCAGGAAGTGCCCGGCGAGTACCGCGCCGATCTTCGGCGGCTGCTCGTGGTGCAGGGCGACACCGAGCCGGCGTCGGTCGAACAGCAGCGACATCTGTGCGGCACCGCGCCGAGCCTCTACGACATGCGCAACCTCTTCCAGATCAACGTCGAGGAGGGTCGCCATCTCTGGGCGATGGTGTACCTGCTCCACCGCTACTTCGGGCGAGACGGTCGCGACGAGGCAGATGAGTTGCTCGAGCGCCACTCGGGAGACGTCGACAACCCGCGCATCCTCGGCGCGTTCAACGAGCCGACGTCCGACTGGCTGTCGTTCTACTTCTTCACGTACTTCACCGATCGTGACGGCAAGTTCCAACTGGCGTCGCTTCGCGAGAGCTCGTTCGATCCGTTGTCGCGCACGTGCGAGTTCATGCTGAAGGAAGAAGCGCACCACATGTTCGTGGGCGCCTCCGGCATCGGCCGCGTCGTGCAGCGGACGGTCGAGCTCATGAAGGAGCACGACACCGAGGACGTGCGCGCTTTCGGCGGCATCGACGTCGCGACCATGCAGCGCTACTTGAACTTCCACTACAGCGTCTCGCTCGATCTGTTCGGTGCCGAGACCTCTTCGAACGCCGCGAACTACTTCGCGTCGGGACTGAAGGGCAGGTTCCAGGAAGAACGCCGTGACGACGACCACAAGATGCACGACGCGACGCGATCGGTGCCCGCGGTGGTCGACGGAGCGGTCGGCGAACGAGAGGTGCCCGCGCTCATTGCACTCAACGAGACATTGCGCGATGACTACGCGGCGGACTGCGCGAAGGGCATCGACCGCTGGAACCGCATGTTGGACGAGGTGGGCGTCGAGCTACTGCTCCCGCACATCGGTTTCAACCGTCGAGTCGGCGCGTTCGCCGACCGGCGCGTCAGCCCCGATGGGCGCATCGTGGACGAGGACACCTGGACCGCCAACGTCGCGGCGTGGCTGCCGACCGCCGACGACGAGGGCTTCGTGCGATCGCTCATGCAACGAGTAGCAGTACCGGGGAAGATGGCGGGGTGGATCGCGCCACCGACTGCGGGCATCAACGGCAAGCCGGTGGACTTCGAGTACGTGCGGGTCGCGTGACGTGACGTACAACGCGGCAGCGTGGCTCGTCGATCGTCATGTCGACTCCGGTGACGGCGATCGTCTCGCCGTCATCTGTCGTGATGAACGCCTGACGTACGGAGATCTGCAGCGGCAGATCTGGCGCGCGCAACACGCGCTCGCGTCGCTCGGCGTTCACCGCACCGACCGGGTCGTCCTCGTGATGGACGACGAGCCCGCTTTCCTGGCGTGGTTCCTCGGCGCGCTGCGGTCGGGCGTCGTCCCGGTACCCCTGTCGACGATGCTCACGAAGGGCGAACTCGAACCCATCGTCGAGGATGCAGTGGCGCGCGTCGTCGTCGCCTCGGCTCGTCACGCCGACAAGTCGAGTGCCACCGTCACCGTCGCCGGCGACGATTGGGGTGACTTCGACGACGATTCCGAAGCGCAAGTTGCACCGACCACCGAGGACTCGCCCGGGCTCTGGCTCTACTCATCCGGTACCACCGGCGTCCCGAAGGGCGTGATGCACCGGCAGTTCAGTCTCGAAGCGACCGCCCAGGCGATGGGCGCGACGGTGCTCGACGTCAACTCCGGCGACCGGTTCCTGGCCGTGCCCAAGCTGTTCTTCGCGTACGGCCTCGGCAACAGCATGACGTTCCCCTTCGCCGTCGGAGCCACGACGATCCTCAATCCGGAACCTTCGAGCGTGCCTGGACTGGCCGCGCTCGCCACCGAGCATCGACCGACGGTGCTCGCGGTGGTTCCCGGGTTCGTCGCCGCGATGCTCGACTCGGACGTACCTGCTGACGCGCTCTCATCGGTCCGAGTCACGACGTCCGCAGGGGAGTCGCTCCCCGCGGACCTGCATCGCCGGTTCACCGAGCGGTTCGGTGTGCCGCTGCTCGACGTGCTCGGCACGACCGAGGCGCTCCACTGCTTCATCGGGAATCGACCGGGTCACGAGCGGCCGGGTACCAGCGGTCAGGTCATCGCGGGCTACGACGTGACGCTGCGCGACGAGGAGGACCACGAGGTCACCGCACCGGAGACACCGGGCTACCTCCACGTACGAGGACCTTCGATCGCCATGGGCTATTGGAGCCGGTACGACGCGACGCAGGCGGCCTTTCGCGGTGACTGGCTGAAGACCGGCGACGTCTATGTGCGTTCGGACGACGACTACTTCACCTTCCTCGGTCGCAACACGGACATGATCAAGGCCGGCGGCATCTGGGTGTCGCCGGCCGAGGTCGAGGCAACGTTGATCTCACACCCCGACGTGCTGGAGGCCGCGGTCGTCGGGCCGAGGGACGTGCAGGGACTCGAGCAGGTCGTCGCCGTCGTGGTGCCGCGCGCGGGCCGAATGATCGATCCCAACGCACTCGAGACCCATTGCCGCGAACGGATCGCCGCGTTCAAACGGCCCCGGCGAGTCGTCGTCGTCGAGGCTCTCCCGAAGACCGCCACCGGCAAGATCCGCCGCTTCCAACTACGCGACGCGTTGGCGCGCGGCGAGATCTGACCGCTCGCAGGTCGTCAGCGAGGAGGAGGGAGTGCCAACGTGAAGCTGGCAACGATCAGGGACGGCAGCAGAACGCTCGCCGTTCGCATCGACGGTGACGAGGCCATCGAGCTCGGCGCGGCGGACGTCGGCGCGGTGCTGCGCCGCGACGGGTGGCAGTCGTGGGCGGCGTCGGCCGACGGCGCCCGCCGCACGGTCGACGCACTCGACTATGCGCCGCTCGTGGTCCGCCCCGACAAGATCGTGTGCGTGGGCCTGAACTACCGGAACCACATTCTCGAGATGGGCCGCGAACTGCCCGAGCACCCGACGCTGTTCGCCAAGTTCACGTCGTCGCTCATCGGCGCCAACGACGAGATCGTGCTGCCCGCCGTGTCCGCCACGGTCGACTGGGAGGCGGAGCTCGCGGTGGTGATCGGCGGGCGCGCTCGTCATGTGTCGGAGCGCGAAGCGGTTGGCGCCATCGCCGGCTACTCGGTGCTGAACGACGTCTCGGTGCGCGACTTCCAGTACCGGACGCTGCAGTGGTTGCAGGGCAAGACGTTCGAGCACTCGACACCGGTCGGGCCGTGGCTCGTCACCCGTGACGAATCGCCGGGTCCGGATCGGGAGATCACGTGTGAAGTCGAAGGCGAGCTCATGCAGAAAGCCGACACCGCCGACCTCGTCTTCGGGCCCGCCGCCCTCGTGTCGTACATCTCGAGCATCCTCACGCTGGAACCCGGCGACATCATCGCAACCGGAACGCCCGGCGGCGTCGGCGCGGCGCGCGACCCACAACGCTTCCTCCAGGACGGCGAGACCGTCGTGACGCAGATCGCCGGCGTCGGTGAGTTGCGCAACGTGTGCCGCAAGGAGCGCTTCGACTGACGCTGATCTCGACTCGCGCTGAACCCAGGTCACTAGCGTGACGCGATGACCGCGCTCGACGACGCGCCCACCATCGCTCTGCTCTCGCCGGCGTCCTTCGCACACGGCCAGCCTCACGACCAGTTCGCGTGGCTCCGTGCGCACGATCCGGTGCATTGGCACGGCGAGCCGAACGACGGACCTGGGTTCTGGGCGGTCACTCGCTATCGCGACGTGAAGGCAATCGGTCGCGACGCGTCGACGTTCTCGTCGAGGTCCGGGATCATGATCCCCGACAACGAGGGCGGCATCGAAGTCGGAGACCACGAGATGATGATCTCGGCCGACCCCCCGGTACACACCGGCCTGCGCAAGCTGGTCGCGCCCGAGTTCATCCCGCGGGCCGCGAAGGCGATGCGGCCGCGCATCGAAGAGCTCGCCGGCCGCATCATCGACGGCATCGCGGCCCGCGGCGAGTGTGATCTCGTCACCGACGTCGCCGGGCTGATGCCGTCGTACGTCATCGCTGACATGCTCGGCATTCCGCTCGAAGACGGTGTGGAGCTCTACGGCCTCACCGAGATGATCCACGCCGCGCCCGAGTCACAGGAAGCCGGCGCGGCGATGGGCGCGGTGCTGCAGATGTTCAACTACGCACGGGAGACGTGGGAACGCAAACGGGCCGAACCGGCCGACGACCTCGCCACGCTGATCGCCACTGCAGCCGTCGACGGCGAAGAGCTCGACGTCATCGACTTCAATCTGTTCTTCCTGTTGCTCATCGATGCAGGTGGCGACACGACCCGCAACCTCGTCGCCGGGGGGATGGACGCGCTGTTCGAGCACCCCGAGCAGCTGGCATGGCTGCGCGCCGATCTCGACACGCGACTGCCCGGCGCCATCGAAGAGCTGCTGCGCTGGATCAGTCCGGTCGTGTACATGCGCCGCACCGCGATACGTGACACGACGCTGGAAGGCGCGCACATCGCCGCGGGTCAGAAGGTCGTCATGTACTACGGCTCGGCGAACCGCGATCCCGACGCGTTCGGACCGACCGCGAACGAACTCGATTTGGCGCGTACGCCCAACGAACACGTGGCCTTCGGCGGTGGCGGACCGCACTTCTGTCTGGGGGCACACATCGCCCGTATCGAGATCCACGCCCTGTTGCGTGAGCTGCTCACCCGCTTGGTCGACGTGCGGCCCACGGGCGAGACGGAGTGGTTGCCGTCGACGTTCATCTCCGGACCGAAGCACCTGCCGATCGCGTTCTGAGGTCCTACGCGACTACCCGGCGGAGAACCTCTGGCAAGTGCGACGCTGTCGCGAGGTGGCCGCCTTCGCTCCACTCGATGAGCTCGGCTCGAGGCAGTCCTCGTGCGAGGAAGCGTGCACCCTCGACCGGACATGACTCGTCGTCAGCCGCGTGAAAGAGCGTGACCGGAGCGGCGACAGCGTTGAGGTCGATCGTCCACGGCTCCCGAAGCGTGAGGACGTCGTGGACGATGCCGTCAGCGCTGAGCATCCCTTCGATCTGGCTGGCGATGAACAAGTCCTCGAGTTCGACTCCCGTCGGAGCGAGACGCGCGGTCGCAATGAGCTCTTTCACCCATGAGCTCACCTCGGGTTCGGACAGCCCTCGAATCGCGGCCAAGGCGTCGCTTCCCCCACTCGCCGCGGTCACGGTACCCCGCCCGAACTCTGGGTCGCCGTGGCCCGTAGAGGGGCCACGGCGCACCAACATTCGCTCGGGGGGTGCGTTGTACGACCGCGGTCATGTCCGTTCGTCGGAAATATTCGGTCCGGTACATCGACGACCGCCTTTTCGAAGGCTTGTAGGGCTGCGTGGTCGTCTGTTGGGCAGTGTTGATATGGCGTTGTTCGAGTCGTCGTTCCTCGTTGATATGGAGCAAAAAAGTCTCGCCAAAATCGGGTAGCACCTCGACCCGTGCAACAACCCGTGACCGGCCGGCAGGCCGTTGAACAGCCTGTTCGCCGCCCTCGTCGACCTCCAGTCACAAAAGAACGATCTTCAGATTGATGATGCAGGCAGTGCTGCCGACATAAGAAGATCGGCGGTATCGGCGGCTAGTTCGGAGTGGCAAACATGGCGGTTTCTTCTGCGGTCCCAGTGGCCGGTTCGGGTCCTGATGATGTCGGTTGGTTGGTGCGTCGCGCTGCGAAGGGTGATCAGCGTTCGTGGGACGCGCTGGTCTCTCGATTCGGACCGATGGTCTGGTCGATCGCTCGGAGCATGGGCAGGTCGCCTGCTGAGGCCTCCGACGTCTCGCAGACGGTCTGGCTCTCCCTCGTAGAGCACCTCGACACCATCCTCCAACCCGAGCGCGTCGGCGCGTGGCTGG
Organism: Acidimicrobiales bacterium; assembly: GCA_036257895.1. Lineage (GTDB taxonomy): Bacteria > Actinomycetota > Acidimicrobiia > Acidimicrobiales > JACDCH01 > DATAES01. Next base: position 5,758 of record DATAES010000027.1, on the reverse strand, counting down.
CGACGACGACGAGGCGAGAGTGCTTGCGTGTGCAGCAGCGGGCGCAACGTTTCATACTCGTGGACGACGAGACTCGCTTCGACGACGTCGATCACGGTCTCGGCTCGCTCGATGTCGCGATGCTGAGCAAGGAACGCAACGAGGCGCTGTGGGACGCCTTCGCCGTGCTGCCCGAGTCGAGTCAGAAGTTGCTGTCACTGCTCATGGTGGATCCACCGATGAGCTATCAGGACATCTCGTCGACGCTCGACATGCCGATCGGCAGCATCGGCCCGACCCGGGCGCGCGTCCTCGCAGTGTTGCGTCGCGAGGTGCTCCGTCGCGGCATCACCTCGATCGACTCCCGGCTGTAGCGGCTACGGGCGTCTCGTCGTCGGCGCGCCGCGCCCAATATTCCGTGCATATGCCGCGTTTGGGCTTAGAATCCGAGCACTGGACGAGATTTTCGTAGCAGCGAGGCTGACGAGAAGCACTTCTGCGGGCGCGTCGACAACGGGCAGGGGCAGTTGATGTCACGCCGAGACGACGAAGAGAACACTGAGGAGCTCTACTCGGATCTCCTCAGAAGGCTCGCGGAGAGCCGGGGTCTGAACCCGACGCCTCCTGAGGTTCTCGAGCAGGCGAAGGACGCGCTCGGTGCCAGGCAGCAGGAGTCGGGGTTGCTCGAACTCGTCTACGACTCGTTGATCGACAGCGAGATCACCGTCGAGACCCCGGAAGGTCCGGTCCGGCTGCTCGAGTTCCGCGGCGCGGACAGCACGATCGAGCTGGCGCTCGCACCCGTTGGTGATCGTTGCGACGTCGTGGGACGCGTCGATCCACCCCGTCTCCGATCGGCGCAGGTGCACACGCCGACGGTCGTGCTGGCCGCGGTGGTCGACAACGAGGGTGGGTTCGTCGCGACCGGTGTTCCTCACGGCCCGATGAGCATCCGCCTGTTCCTCGGTGACGCCGCACGTCGCGTGCACACCGACTGGGTCGCGGTCTAGGACCCCGTCACGCGGCCCGAGGCCCGGGCTCGTATCTCGCTCCAGATCAGCCGCTCTGTACGTAGTTGTGGGATTGACAGCGGGACTGCTCGCGCCGGCATTGGCGATCCTGCTGACCGGCACCGGACTGGTGATGGCGATCGCGGTCGCATACCTGGTCGTTCTCGCAGTCGCCTGCCGGTTCCACGATCCGTCGCCGCGCTCGCCCGCGGCGCCGGCCGACCTGCGTGTCGTCGTGCTCGTTCCCGCTCACGACGAAGCCGACTACATCGAGCGATGCCTCCGCACGCTTCACGACCAGGACTACCCGGCTGATCTGTACGACGTCGTCGTCGTCGCCGACAACTGCACCGACGAGACGGCAGCGCTCGCCCGGTCGAATGGCGTCGACGTGCTGGAGCGTGACGATCCCACGGCACCCGGCAAAGGCCGTGCACTGCGATGGGCGATCGACCTGGTGCTCACGAGCCGACCCGAAGTCGACGCCGTCGTGGTGGTCGACGCTGATTCGGTCGCCGAGCCACACCTCATCAGCGGTCTCGCGTCGAGGCTGGCAGAGGGAGCAGAAGCGGTGCAGGGCGAGTATCTCGCCCTGCCCGACGACGGCGGACCTCGATCCGAGCTGCGATCGGCCTCGATGCTGCTGTTCCATCGAGTCCGATTCGGCGGTCGGGCCGCGCTCGGTCTGCCGTGTCACCTCGTCGGAAACGGGATGGCCTTCAGCCGCCGCCTACTCGAAGAACATCCCTGGGACGCCTTCACGAGCGCCGAAGACCTCGAGTGGTCAGCCGACCTCCGTCTCGCGGGCATCCGCCCTCAGTTCGCGGCTGATGCCCGCCTGCGTGCGCCCATCGCCAAGGGTGGTGCCGCGGCGCGCACCCAACGGATCCGATGGGAAGGCGGCCGCCTCCACGTGATCCGGACACGTGTGCCCCGACTTCTGCGGGCCGTGGCGCGCGGCCGTTGGTCCCTCGCCGACGCACTGGTGGAGTTGCTCGTGCCGCCGCTCGGCATCCTCGCGGTCGGGTCGGTCGCGGGATGGGCCGCAACGACGGTCTTGTACCGACTCGGTGCCGTGCCCGGCTGGACGCTGCTTCCGTGGCTCGCAGCATCCGCGGGCGTCGTGCTCTTCGTCTTCGGCGGCTTGTGGGCAGGCCGAGCACCGTCATCGACGTACCGAGCGCTCCTTGCCGCGCCGGCGCTCGTACTGACCGATACCCGCAACCGACTTCGCCTGCTGCGCGGCACGCGGGCAGGCGAATGGCATCGAACCGAGCGACCTGCGGATCGCCCAGCACCCGACCGCCCGCTCATCGGTGGCGTCCCCGTCGACCCCATCGATCTCGAAACGTCGATCGACCACGCGCTCACCGCCGCGCGCGAAGGCCGGTTCATGCAGATCTGCACCGTGAACCTCGACTTCGTCGTCAATGCGCGCCGCAGCGAAGCCGTCCGATCAGTGCTTTCTCGAAGCGAGTTGAACCTGGCGGACGGCAAGCCGGTGCTCTGGCTGGGAAGGTTCTCCCGACAGCGGATACCCGAGCGCGTCGCCGGGGCCGACTTCGTGCCGCAGCTCGCCGCGCATGCCGTCCACACGGGCGCGAGCATCTTCTTCCTCGGCGGCGAAGACGGCGCGGCCGAGGCCGCCGCCCAGGTCTTGCACGCCCGCCATCCCGGCTTGCGCATCGCCGGTGTGTACGAGCCTCCTCGTGCGTCACTGGAGACCATGGACAACGCCGAGATCCTGCGGCGGCTCGACGCAACGAAGCCCGACATCCTGCTGGTCGCGTTCGGCCACCCCAAGCAGGACTTGTGGATCGCCGCGCACCGTGACCGTCTTCCGGTCTCGGTCGCAGTCGGTGTAGGGTGCACCTTCGATCTGATCGCCGGCCAACGCCGGCGGGCACCGCTGTGGATGCAGCGGGTGGGGCTGGAATGGCTGTATCGCGTCATGAACGAACCGACGCGACTCGCAAAACGCTATGCAATCGACGGGTACTGGCTGCTGGCGGTCCTCGTACCGCTGAGCCTTCAGCAACGCGTTTCGGGGAGGAGGGCAATCGAGGCATTCGCCGACGGCTAGTACATGCGTCTGATCGGGAGTGGATCTAGATGCGGACGGTTGACGCCAACGGAGTCTCGATGTCGGTGATCGGCATCGGCACGTGGCAGTTCGGCTCGCGTGAGTGGGGCTACGGATCGGAGTACGCCGACATCGAGGTCGGCCGAATTTTCGAACGCGCCTTCGAACTCGGCATCAACGTCGTCGACACCGCCGAGCTGTACAGCCGAGGTCGGAGCGAACGCATCGTCGGCCGGGAGCTGGCTCGTCTCGGTGTTCGGGACCGGGCGTTCGTCGCGACCAAGCTGCTGCCCCTGCTTCCGCTGGGCGCTGTGGTCGTCCACCGTGGCCGCGCCAGCCGGCGCCGGTTGGGGATCGACGCGATCGATCTGTACCAACTGCACTTCCACAACCGGTTCGTTCCCATCGAACGGCAAGTGGCCGGCCTGCGAAGCCTGCAGCGGCGAGGGATCGTGCGCGAGGTGGGCGTGAGCATGTTCAACGTCGAGCAATGGCAGGAGGCTGAGACGGCGCTGGGCGGACCGATCCTCACGAACCAGATGATCTTCAGCCTCGCCGCGCCATACGCGAGCGACGAGGCCATTCCCTGGGCTGTCGCGCACGATCGGATCGTGATCGCGGCCAGCCCGCTCGCCATGGGGTTGCTGTCGTGCCGGTACGGCGCGGGCGACCAGCCGGCGGGGTTTCGTCGTCGGAGCCCGCTGTTCCGGCCCGAGAACCTGGCGATGGCGCAGCCGTTGTTCGACGCGGTTCGCGCCGTGGCGGCGCGCCATGGCGCCCGACCGGCGCAAGTCGCGCTGGCGTGGGTGATCCACCACCCCAACGTCGTGGCGATCCCGGGCGCCTCCAGCGTCGCCCAGCTCGAGCAGAACGTCGCCGCCGCGGACATCGAACTGACTGAGGACGAGTTCGACCTGCTGTCCGCAGCCGCCCGTGGTTTCCGACCCGTGACCCCGCCGTACACCCGCTGGTCCCACCTCGCCGCCATCGGCCGCGAGCTCGTGGCGTGATCGAGCGCAGGAGCAGAACCCCGGCCACCAGTATCTAGAGGGCTTCGCGCGCCTCTGCATAGGGGTGAGCATTGAAGTCGGAGCCGGCGGGGAAGCACCGATCTGTCGTTTTTGCGGCGACGCACTGGTCGACACGGTCGTGGACCTCGGCATGTCGCCCTTGTGCGAGAGCTACCTGCGGCCGGAGGCCCTGAACTCGGTCGAGCGCTTCTACCCGCTGCGGGTCCTCGTCTGCCGCGCCTGCTGGCTCGTCCAGCTCGAGCAGTACGTGAGCGCCGACGACATCTTCACGGAGTACGCGTACTTCTCGTCGTACTCCTCGAGCTGGGTCGACCACGCCCATCGGTACGCGGACGAGATGCGAGCGCGGTTCGGGATCGACGGCAACAGCCATGTCGTCGAGCTCGCCAGCAACGACGGCTACTTGCTGCAGTGGTTCGTGGAGGCCGGTGTGCCCGTGCTCGGGATCGAGCCCGCGGCCAACGTCGCCGAAGCGGCCGAAGCGAAAGGCGTCCGGACCCTCGTCAAGTTCTTCGGCCAGGAGCTCGCGCTGCAACTCGCCAGCCGCGGCCGTTCTGCGGATCTGCTCATCGGCAACAACGTGCTCGCGCAGGTACCCGACCTGAACGACTTCGTCGCCGGGATGAAGACGATCCTCGCGCCCACGGGTGTGGTGACACTCGAGTTCCCGCATGTCATGCGGCTCATCGACGAGAACCAGTTCGACACCATCTACCACGAGCACTTCGGCTACTTCTCGCTCCACACCGCGGTGACGATCCTCGCTGACCACGGTCTCGAGATCTTCGACGTCGACGAACTGCCGACACATGGCGGCTCGTTGCGCATCTACGCGCGGCACGACGACGACCTCACCCATCCGGTCGTGCGCTCGGTCAAGGAACTGCTCGCACGCGAGGACGCCTTCGGCCTGACCGACATCGATCGGTACACCCGGTTCACCGCGCAGGTCGAGGAGACCAAACGCGACATCCTCGACCTTCTGATCGGGCTGAAGCGCCAAGGCAAGACGATCGCGGGGTACGGCGCACCGGGCAAGGGCAACACGCTCCTGAACTACTGCGGCATCCGCACCGACTTCCTCGACTTCACCGTCGACCGGAGCCCGTACAAGCAGGGTCTGTTCCTGCCGGGCACGCACATCCCGATCTTCGAGCCCGAGGAGATCGACCGGCGCCGTCCTGACTACGTGTTCATCCTCCCGTGGAACGTCAAGGACGAGATCGTCGAGCAGATGGCGCACATCCGGGAGTGGGGCGGGCAGTTCATCATTCCGATCCCGCGCCCGCAGATCATTCCGTGAGGCAGACGTCGAAGAGGGGCGGACAACGATGAAGGTCGTCTTGTTCTGTGGAGGACTCGGCACCCGCTTGCGTGACGCGTCCGGTGACAAGCCCAAGCCGATGGTCAAGATCGGCTACCGCCCCGTGCTGTGGCACGTCATGCGCTACTACGCGCACTTCGGCCACAAGGACTTCGTCCTCTGCTTGGGATACAAGGCCGACGTCATCAAAGACTTCTTCCTCCACTACGAGGAATGGATCTCCAACGACTTCACGCTCTCGGACGGCGGCAGCACGATCGAGCTGGAGAGCAACGACATCTCCGACTGGAAGATCACCTTCGTCGACACGGGCCTCCACGCCAACATCGGC
>DATAES010000026.1:0-2372 GCA_036257895.1 Acidimicrobiales bacterium | reverse complement strand
CGAGTCCTCCATCAACAAGATCTGGTGGAGCGAGCTCGACGTCGAACTGCACGAGCTCGCGCTCGACCTCCTCGGTCCCGAGGCGCAACTCGAAGGACCGTGGTCGAAGGGGTACCAGTTCTCGCTGTCCGGTCCGATCTACGCGGGGACGAACGAGATCCAACGCAACATCGCCGCGGAACGCCTGTTGGGGTTGCCGCGGGCATGAGGTTTGCGCTCAACGACGACCAGCTCGCGTTCCGCGACGCCGTGCGCGATCTGCTGGCGAACGAGCCGAACGACAAGCGCGCCACGTGGGACGCGCTGGTGGACATGGGTGTCATTTCCGTCTTGGTTCCCGAAGGCGACGGCGGACTCGGCCTCGACGAGGTGACGCTCGTCCCTGTCCTCGAACAGACCGGATACGCCGCGCTCGCCTTCCCGGTGGTGGAGACGGCGATGGTGGCCGCGCCCCTCGGGCTCGCCGATGCCGGAGCAGTCGTGGCGCTGGCTGATGGGCAACTCGTCGCGTGGGCCGACCGGGCGAACGTCGTGCTCGGTTGCGACGGCCGCGAGATCCCACTCGATCTGCTGTCGCCCGTGGAAGCGGTCGATCCGAGCCGTCCCGTCCATCGTCTGGGCCGGCCGGCCCCGCCGGCGGACGACGACGTGTTCGACCGCGCCGCGCTCGGCACCGCGGCACAACTGGTCGGGCTCGGGCAGGCGATGCTCGACCTGACTGTCGGCTACGTGAAGGAGCGGCGCCAGTTCGGGGTGCCGGTCGGTTCGTTCCAGGCGGTGAAGCACCCCCTTGCGAACGGGCTCAAGGAATTATCGTTCGCTCGCCCCGCGGTGTACAGGGCGGCGTACTCGGTTGCCACCGCCGATCCTCGGGCGACCCGCGACGTGTCGATGGCGAAGGCGATGGCGTCCGACGCGGCGTCGTTCGTGGCGCGGGTGGCGCTCCAATGTCACGGTGCCATCGGTTACACGGTTGAATACGACCTGCACGTATGGCTCAAGCGCACATGGACACTGAGCCGCGCGTGGGGTGATTCGAGTTGGCATCGCGATCGAGTCGCCCGTCTGTTGGGATTGTGAGATAGGAGTGTGAGTAGTGGCTGAGGCCTACATCGTCGATGCAGTCCGGTCGCCGGTGGGACGGCGGGGCGGCGGGTTGTCGCAAGTGCATCCGGCCGACCTCGGCGCGCATGCGCTGAACGCACTCGTCGACCGTTCGGGAATCGACCCGGCCGCAGTCGAAGACGTCGTGTTCGGCTGCGTCGACACCATCGGGGGCCAGGCCGGCGACATCGCGCGCACGTGCTGGCTCGCCGCCGGACTGCCAGATCATGTGCCGGGTACGACGGTCGATCGTCAGTGCGGTTCGTCGCAGCAGGCGGTGCATTTTGCCGCGCAGGCCGTGCTGTCGGGCACGTCCGATCTCGTCGTCGCCGGCGGCGTGCAGCAGATGTCGATGATCCCGATCTCGTCTGCCATGACCGCAGGGCAGCCGCTCGGCTTCGAGGATCCGTTCAGCGGCTCGAAGGGTTGGGTCGAGCGCTACGGCACGCAAGAGGTGTCGCAGTTCCGGTCCGCCGAGATGATCGCCGAGAAATGGGACATCACTCGTGACGACATGGAAGCCTTTGCCGTCGAGTCGCACGCGCGCGCGTTGCGGGCGCGGGAGGAGGGAAGGTTCGACGCCGAGATCGTGCCCCTCGACGGGCTCGACCACGACGAAGGACCTCGTGAGCCCAACTGGGACAAGATCCGCTCACTACCGACGCTCGTCGAGGGCGGACGGCTGACGGCCGCGGTGTCGTCTCAGATCTCTGACGCCTCGGCGGCGATGTTGATCGCGAGCGAGCAGGCCGTGCGCGACCACGGGCTGAAGCCGCGGGCGCGCATCCATCATTTGTCGGTGCGGGGCGACGATCCGGTGTGGATGCTCACGGCACCGATCCCCGCGACCGCGTACGCGCTCGAGAAGACGGGCATGTCGCTCGACCACATGGACCTCGTCGAGATCAACGAAGCGTTCGCGTCAGTGGTGCTCGCTTGGCAGAAGGAGACCGGCGCCGACCTCGACAAGGTCAACGTCAACGGGGGCGCCATCGCCCTCGGTCATCCATTGGGCGCCACCGGCGTGCGATTGATGACGACGCTGCTGCACGAGCTCGAACGGACCGGCGGCCGCTACGGCCTCCAGACCATGTGCGAAGGTGGCGGCCAAGCCAACGTGACCATCATCGAGAGGCTCTGACGATGCACGACCTCGTGATCAAGGGTGGGACCGTCGTCGACGGGACGGGCACGCCTGGCCGCACGGCCGACGTCGCCGTGTCCGACGGGCGCATCACCGACGTGGGCCGGGTGGACGGCGCGGCACG